>CAZIRD010000035.1:0-23471 GCA_964541625.1 uncultured Acidibacter sp. | reverse complement strand
GCCGGCCTTGGCGTTCATCGCGTCGACCACACCCGCGTCGGTGTAGGCGTCCGGACCCATCCAGAACCAGACCATGTGTGCGATCGGCAGGTAGCAGATCGTGAACCAGATGACCATGAAGACGAGTACCGCAGCGAACTTCATGCGCTCCGCAAAGGCGCCAACGACCAACGCGCAGGTGATGCCGGCGAACGTCGCCTGGAAGGCGGCAAACGCGATCTCAGGGATGTACACGCCCTTGCTGAAGGTGGCGGCAAGCGCGAAGGTGCCCGCCGCCGGATCCCAGATACCGTTCATGAACAGCCGTGCGGTGCCACCGATGAAGGCGCTGCCCTCGGTGAAGGCGAGCGAATAGCCGTAGATGCACCACAGCACGACGATCAGCGAGAAGCCGACCATCACCTGCATCAGCACCGAGAGGATGTTCTTCGCGCGCACGAGACCGCCGTAAAAGAGCGCGAGCCCGGGGACGGTCATCAGGATCACGAGCAGGGTGGACACCAGCATCCATGCGGTGTCGCCCTTGTCGGGCACGGGCGCGTCCTGTGCCAGCGCGAGCGCCGGCGCTAATCCAGCCAGCCACAGCGCGGCAAGGCCCGCGGTTTTGCGCCGGCTGGAAGTTGCGGTGCGCTCGCCCTGGCGGCTTGCCGTCTCGAGGAATCGATCCAAGGTCTTCATTTGCTTCTCCCTGCTCGCCGTGAATTCAGGTTGCGGCCGTACCCGTTTCGCCGGTGCGAATACGAATGGCCTGTTCGATGTCGGTTACGAAAATCCTGCCGTCTCCCACCTTGCCGGTGCGCGCCACGTTGGCGATCGCCTCGACCACCGGCTCGACGATGCTGTCGTCGACTGCGATCTGCACTTGCGTGCGTGGCACGAAATCGATCCGGTACTCGGCTCCGCGGTACACCTCGGAGTGGCCGTGGCCCGCGCCGTAGCCCTGCACCTCGGTGACGGTCATGCCCTGCACGCCGAGCTGGGCGACCGCCATCTCGAGATCGTCCAGCTTGAAGGGCCGGATGACCGCGGTGATCAATTTCATCGCCAAGTCCATCCTTGCCGGCCGGGCTAACCCAACGATCCGGCCGCTAATGCAGCTCGGCGCCTCACCGTCGGCCGCGCTATCCTTCGCGACGTCCGGTTCACGCTCAGGGTTTTGCAGATTCCATGCCACCCCCTGCGTGCTCCAAACCGGGCAGTTCAGAGCGTTTTTTGCGGGTCTCGGCGGTTTGCGCGCACCGTTTTGGCGCTTTCCGTCTTGCTGCCTGCGTCAATTGAGGGCAACGGAGGCAAGCCATGGAATTCCGCATCGACGATCTCGCCCGCCGGCTGTTCGAGAGCATCCCGCCCGCCGTGCGCGGCATGCGACACGACCTTGAAGACAACTTCCGCGCCGTGCTGCGCGCCAACCTCGCGCAGCTCGACCTGCTCTCGCGCGACGAATTCACCGCCCAAGCCAAGGTACTCGAGCGCACGCGTGCCCGGCTCGAGCAGCTCGAGCAACGCCTCGCCGAACTCGAAGCCAGGCTGGCGGCGGGCGCTACGCCCGCCGCGCCGGGTGCCGCCACCGACCCGTCGCGCAGCTGACGGCGCAGCCATGTCGGTCGCGCGCATCCTCTGCCGCGCGCAGGTCGGTCTTGCCGCACCCCGGGTCGACGCCGAGGTTCATCTCGGTGCGGGCCTGCCGTGCTTCAACATCGTCGGCCTGCCGGCCACCGAGGTCAAAGAAAGCAAGGAACGGGTGCGTGCGGCACTCGTCAATTCCGGCTTCGAGTTCCCGGCTGGACGCATCACCGTCAATCTCGCACCCGCCGACCTGCCGAAGGACGGCGGTCGCTTCGATCTCGCCATCGCCGTCGGCATCGTCATCGCCAGTGGTCAGGTAGCCTCCTGCCGTGATCTGACCCGGCTGGAGTTCCTCGGTGAACTCGGACTTGCTGGTGACCTGCGCGGTGTACGGGGCGCCTTGCCGGCCGCGCTGGCTGCCTCGGCACTCGGCCACCGGGTGCTGCTGCCCGCGGCCAACGCCGACGATCTGCGCTGGGCACCGGCGTTGGCGGCCACCGCTGCCGACGACCTGCTCGCCGTGTGCGCCTGGCTCGCGGGGCAGGCCTCATCGGCCGCCGATATCGACTTCGAATCGATCGCGCCGCCGACCGCCGCCGACCTGCCGCAACTCGCTGACATTTGCGGGCAGCCGCAGGGCAAGCTTGCGCTGGAGGTGGCCGCCGCTGGCGGTCACAGCCTGTTGCTTATCGGTCCGCCGGGCTGCGGCAAGACCATGCTGGCGGAGCGGCTGCGCGGTTTGCTGCCGCCGCTCGAAGCCGAAGAAGCCCGCGAAGTGGCGATGATCGCCTCGCTGGCATCAGCGACCGTGCCGCGCCTCCTTGGCCGGCCGTTCCGCGCTCCGCACCACACCGCTTCCGCGAACGCCATCATCGGCGGCGGTCCCGGCGCCGGTCCCGGCGAGATCACCCTCGCGCATCGCGGCATCCTGTTTCTCGATGAACTGCCCGAGTTCGATCGGCGGGTGCTCGAGTCGCTGCGCGAGCCGCTGGAGACCGGCAGGGTGGCCGTATCCCGGGTGGGCGCGCAGGCCGAGTACCCCGCAAGCTTCCAGCTGATCGCCGCCATGAATCCCTGCCCCTGCGGCTACAACGGCTCGATGGTGCGCCGCTGCCGCTGCAAGGCGCCCGTGGTCGAGCGCTACCGTTCACGCCTGTCCGGACCGCTGCTCGATCGCCTCGACTTGCGGGTGGAACTCGACGCCGTCAGCAACGCCGATCTCGCCGAGCACCGCCGGGCGGCGTCGGCTGCTGCGGGCAGTACGGCCTGCGCCGGTGACGAAGTCGTCCGTGCGCGCATTCTGGCGGCGCGCAATCGGCAACGGAACCGACAGGGTTGTCTCAACGCCGCCCTTGGCGGCGCGCGACTCGCGACGACCGCGGTTCTCGGCGATGCGGCGCAGCGCGCTTTGCTGCGCATGCGCGAGGCGCAGGGTACGAGCCTGAGGGCCTATGACCGGATGGTGCGTGTGGCGCGCACGCTCGCCGATCTGCGTGGCAACGCGGAAATCAGCGAGCGGGAGGTCGCCGACGCCATGATGTTGCGTCGGGCGCTGGGCTGACCGGCCTTATTGGGCCTTGGTCACCATGTAATCAACAGCCGCCTTGACGAGATCGTCGGACAGGTCGGTGCGTCCGCCCTTGGCCGGCATCACCCCGCTCTTGCCGTTGTAGCCCTCGATCGCATGCTTGTAGAGGGTGTCCTTGCCCTGTGCGATGCGCGGCGCCCAGGCGGCGCGATCATCAGACTTGGGCGCACCGCCGATGCCATTGAGGTGGCAGGCGCCACAGACCTGCGCATACACGCCCGGACCGTCGGTGGGCACGGCCAGCTCGGCGACCACCGCACCCGCGAGCGGAGTGATGGCCAGCGCGGAGTTGTCCTGGCCGGCGATCGCGACGCGGCCGGATGTCAGGTTGCTCTCGACCTCGGCGACGTACTTGGGGTCGGTCAGGACGTGGGCGGACTGGGTGTTCTTGCCGACGATACGGGCCAGCGCGAACAGCAGGATGGCGATCACGATGAGAATGCCGAGTACGAGACTGAAGACGTTGAAAAACTGGGAGTCCTGCTTGCTCACGGCGATGTCCGGGGAACGAGGTTGAAAACGCGGCGGGAGTATATCCGCTACCGGGGGGTCGACGCACCCTTGCGCGGGCCGGAAGCACCCCGCGGTCGCGCCTCGAACCGCAGCGTGACGCCGCTGAGGGTGGTGTTGCCGGTGCGCAGCCGGCCGAGGCGGATCCTGCCCGCCAGCGGCAGGTCACGCAGCGTGGCGGCGGGGAAGGCGAACGGAGCCTGCGGATCCCGGTCGCCCGAACCACCAAACGCCGCGGCGTAGCGGTCGGCGATCAGCGCGTCGGCGCGCAGATCGACGCGGATCGGATCGGTGAACGCCACGTTGCCGCGGACCTGCGTGTCGTCGATCCGCGCCTCCAGGTCGTCGAAGCGCAACAGGCCGGATTCGAACTGCAGTCGCGCCGCGAGGCTGCGGACCTGCAGGCGCTGTGGGTCGCTGGCGAACGGCGGCTCAATACCGGCAAGTCGCAGCAGCGCATCGAGGGCCACGGGTTCAAGCCGCAGGCGTACCGACACGTCGGGTGGTCGCAAGGCGAGATTTTCGAGTTCGGCGCGCAGCGCGCCCTGCTCCAACCGCAGAGTTCGTGCCGTGAGCGAGGGCGCTCCGGTCAGCAGTCGCAGGTCGAGATCGCGGACGCGCAGCGACACGGGCCCGCCGAGCGCCATGGCTTTGGCCACACCGCGCAGTTCGGCGGTCGTCGCATGCCAGTGCAGCCCCTCGACCTCGCCGGTGCCGCGGGTGAGATCGCGCAATTCCGCGTCGAGCTGTTCGACCGTAGCCAGGGGCGCGGCGGCGACGCGCTCGTCGGTGTAGTGCAGACTCGCGTTCCTGAGTTCGATCAGCGGGATCGCCAGCAGTGTCTCTGGCGGCCCAAGCGGCTCGATCGGACCGATGTCGCTCCAGTTGTCACGCCCGGCGGCATCGCGACGCAGCTCGGCAACCAGACCATCGAGGGTGATGCGGTCGAAACGCGGCGTCGCCGCGTACAGCGAGCTGAAATGCATGCGCAGCCGGATCTGCTGCCAGGTAAAGAGCGGCGGGCCGGTGAAACCGATCGGGTTGGCGAAACTGCCGGGACCCACCACCACGGTGATCCACGGGAAGTCGTCGATCTCGATATCGCCCGCAAGACTGACATCGCGACCAGTAAACTTGCGCACCTGCGCGATCAGTTCGTCGCGGACCGGCTGCGAGTTGACCAGCGGATCGCGGAACAGCACCAGCGCCGCCACCGCGAGCAACAGCGTCGCGAGCAGCGCGGGCAGCAGACCCAGCAGCGCGAGCGATCGCCACCTCATGCCGACATCAGCGCTGTTTCCAGTTGCCCTCGAGATCGCGGAAGTACCAGCCCGGCTTGGCGCCGCGCTCGACCCAGCGCTGCGCGAAGATCCGCCGGATATCGGCTTCCCATTCCGGATGCCCGTTCTCGCGTGCGATTGCACCGTAGAGCGCATCGCGGTCGCTGTTGTCCTCGGCGACCAGACGTTTGACCAGCGCGCGATCAGGCAGCGAGGCGAGGGCGATGTCGCGCACGTCGATCAGACCGTCTGCGGTGAGGCCAATCACGCCGCCATCAAAGAAACGCTCGAGCTTTGCGAAGCGTGACTGCATCGAGGCGGTGATGGCGCGGATCTCGGCCGAGGAGACGTCGAGATTGGCCTGCGCGTGCGCGGCGGGAATCAGCAGGTCGAGCACGCGGATGGCGACCCGCCGCAGCGGGCCGGGTTCCGCCGCCAGCACGGCCAGAGCCTGCGTGGTGGCCGGTGCGGTTGGCATGGCCGAGGTCGGTGGCGTGCCCGAGGTCGGGGGTGTGCCCGAGGTCGGGGGTGCGGGCGACGCTGGGGCTGGCGGCGAGGTGCGCGGCGCGGACGGCGCGGCGCCGGCGCCCTTGATCACCGAATCGATGATCTGGTCGGCCGCGCGCTCTGCGGCCCCTGCCGGAAAGTAAACATTGATGGTGACGCAGGCGGTCATCACCAGCGTGGCGAGGCAGAGTTGCAGCTTGAGCAGGTTTTTCATCTCGGCACCCCCGGGGGTTGGCTTCGACAGGCAGTGTACAAGGCCCGGTGGTCAGGCTCGCGGGCGGTGTTCGAATGCGATTGGCGAGGTATGCGGGTCATTCGATGCGGAATGTACCGCCGGTGCGGATCTGCCAGGCGATCTGGTCGACCAGTTCCGACCATTGCACACGGCCGGTGTTGCCGATGATGTTGACCCGCGGGATGCCGGCACCTTCGAGGAGGTAGTAGCGATCACCGGTGAGCGGCGCCCCGGAGAGTTGGCAGATGTCGTCGTCGAGGATGCAGCGGATGGCGAGTTGCCGGTAGTGGTAGCGCGAGAAGAAGCGCAGCGCGCCGCCGCGCAGCGCGGTGGCAACGCCGGTGCCGGCCGTGCCACCGATGTTGGCGATGCTGTTGATGGCATCGACGCTGATGTGCTTGCGGCTGTGGTCGCCCGCGGGCGTGCGCAGCCAGGCGTCGAAGGTCACCGGCTTCCAGTCGAAGAGTTCGAGCCGGTCGACGCGGCCTTCGATGCGGCCGGTGATCGTGCCGAATTCGAACGCCGAGGTGATTGCTTCGAGATCGAGGTTCTCGAGCGCGAGGTCGGCGGTGAGCCGTGGCCATCGACCGAACGGATCGCCGAGCCGGATATTGCTGCCGCGGATCCGACCATCAAAGATTTCTGCCTGCAGATCGCCGTCGACGCGCAGCGTACCGTCGTGGTACTCCACCCCGGGTATGCTGCCCTTGACCACGCCGGCGAACTCGGGCCAGCCGAAAGCCCGGCTGAGTTCGCGCAGGCTGATCGGCTCGAGGCCGCCCGCGAAGCGAAACTGCACCGAGGGCAGGCCGAGATCGCGGATCTGCAGCTCGCGCACGTCGATGGCACCGTCGAACACCGGCAGTCGTGCGGGTTCGAGCAGCGTGACCTCGCGGCCGCGCAGCAGCAGCCGCATGGCGGCGGCACCGCCGCTGAGGTCGTAGGTTCCGCCCGAGTCCCAGGCAAGCGAGGACGGTTCCGCGGTCGCGGCCTCCTCTGCCGCCCAGTTGATGCCACCGCGCAGCCCATGGATGAAGAAAATCCCTCTTGCGTCGCGCAGGGTGATGGCATCGAGCTGCAGCGTGCCGGCGACGGCGGCTGAATCGCGTATCTCCAGACTGCCCGAGAGCCGCCCCGCCGTCTCCAGCGAGTCGAGCGCCGTCCCGGCGAACGCCGTCTGCAGGTAGGTCGCGTAGGCCGCGGGCACCAGCAGTTCGCGCAGTTCGACCGTCGCGGCGTCGACCCGCAGGTCGCTCGCCGCCGCCGCAGTTGCTGCCGCCGTAGTTGCCGTCGCCCCAGTTGCCGTCGTCGCCGTCGCCGTCGCTGCAGGGAGACGCAGCCGCAGCTTGCCACTCGCCTGCAGCAGGTTTTGCTGCGTGACCTCGAACGACGTCAATTCGAGGCGGTCATCGCGCAGGGTTCCGCTGCTGCTGAGGCGGGTGGGATAGGTCGCGAAGCGCAGGTAGGCACTGCCGAGCAGCGCTTCGCCACTCGCGCTTTCTAGGTCGGCCTTGAAGGCCACGCCATCGGCGAGCGGCTGCAGAGAGAGACCCGCGGTGACGTCGACGCCTTCGGCGGCGACCGTGCCGGCCTCGTTGGAAAAGCCGATGCCGGTGCCGGCGATGTTGAACGCGGCTCCGCCCGGAAACCCCGCGCCGCCGTCGGCCGCGACCTCAAAGATCAGATCGAGACCGCCCTTTGCGGTCACGTCTGCCGGCAGACTGAGATACCGACGACCGAAGTCGAGCATCGACTCGGCCGGTAGATGCAGCGGTCCGCCGGCCAGTTGCTGGCTGCTGCCGTGACTGCGCAGCTCGATCGGCAGGTCGAGAGCGCCGAGCGGCGTGGTCTCGATACGCAGCCTGCCGCTCGGCAGGCCGGTCCGAGGATCGAGCCGCAGATCGACCCGCGTCTTCGCCAGCGCAAGCTCGGTGCTGCCGGCGCGCGACTCGAGCCGCGTCTTGATGCGCTCGACCGTCAGGGTGATTTTTTCGACGGCCTCGGCGCGCGGCGCGAGCAGCGCGCAGACTGCGTACAGGGCGCAGAATGCGGCCCGCAAGACCAGGCTGCGCCGGACGACGGACTGCGGAGAAGGACTCGCCATCACGGCCCTACTCTGGCGGATAGACCTCGATCGTGTCGACAGGGAGATCACGTACGCGGAACAATTCCATGGCGACACCGTCGTCGCTGACCGAGCGCAGCATGAGACGCAGGTCGCGCTTTTCTCTGGCCGCGGTTTCCGCCAGCACCCGTAACTGGCTGAGCCGCGTGATGCGCTGGCCGTCGACCGAGGTGACCTCGAGCCCGTAACTGATCTGGTGCAGGTCGCCGGTCGAGCCGGGTTCGACCTGGTGCACGATGAGCACACCCGCCTCGTCCGGTGTCGAGACTTCCGACAACAGTCGCGGCGCGAACACCACGCCGCTGATCGCAAGGCCCGTGCGACCGACATGCTGCAGGCTCGGCGTCAACGCGGTCGATAGCGTGATCTCGCGACCATTGCGCTGTACCCGCAGCGGAATGTTGCCGGCGCGGCCGCGCAGCGCCAGCACCATTTCGGCTGCGCTGGCGAACTCGCGCGGATCGTCGGCGATGCCGAGTACCGTATCGCCAGCCAGCAGGCCGAAGCCATCGGCGAGCGCCGGAGTGCGGGCGACGGTCAGCGTCAGCACATCGTCCTCGTCGGCCGCGAAGTCCGTGGTGACTTTTGGAGTCGTCGCGGGCTTGCCATCGCGCAGCAACTCGAGGATCCGGCAGGCATGCGGAATCATCACGGCGAAGTTCACGTTTTGCGCGCGCTTGTCACCGACCGAGGCGGTGTTGATGCCGACCACCTCGCCGCTCGCGAGATCGATCAGCGGACCGCCCGAGTTGCCCGGGCTGATCGGCGTATCCGTCTGGATCATCGGATAGCCTTCGGAATAGGTGACGCCAGCCATGATGCCGCGCGTCGCGGTGAAGGCGTAGCCGAGGGGATGGCCGAAGGCGCCGAGATCCGAACCGACCGGCGGCACGCGCCCACAGGCGAGTCGCGCCTCGCTGGCCTCGGCCGGCACTGCACCCTCGGCGAGTTCGATGACCGCGACGTCGAGCAGGTTGTCGACGAACAGCGCCCGCGCCGGGCGGCTCGGCTGGTTCTTGAAGTTCGCCTGCAGCGTCGTCTGCACATAGCCGGCGACATGCGCGTTGGTGAGCACCCAGCGCCGCTGGCGATCGACGAGGAACCCGGCTCCGGTCCAGCTGCCGGACTCGCGTTCGATGAAGGAATACTCGGTGGAGGCGTTGATCTTCACGGTGTAGCGGTTGGCTTCCGTGAAGGCGCTCTGCGCCTCGATGTCGGCGCGGGCCATCGCCGCGGCGAGGCCGATGCCGACTGACGCGCAGAGCAGGACCGCCAGCGACTTGCGCGGCGGCGCATGGCCGGCGTAACCGGGCTGCCGGTTCATCGCGTCATTGATCGGCGCGTCATTGATCGACCGCGGCGTCGAGCGCGGACGAGCGCGGCAGGGTGGTCGAGACCGAGACATGCCGACCCGAGGCACGCATCTCTTCCCAGACGGCAAGCCGCGCCGGATGCAGGCTCGCCACCGGCATGATGGTACGCAGCACGACTTCGCCGTACTCGGGGATGTCGCCGGCCGCCATGCCGTACTCGAGCGCAAACCAGGCGTTGCCGTGCCGGCGCCAGGTCGGCCATTGCGCCTCGCCGGCGGTGTCGTCGATGCCTACCTGGTCCATGAGCAGGCGGATCACGTCGATCATGGTGGTGATCAGCGTGTGACCCTCGAGGCGGAAGCCCTGGATCAGCCGCTCGAAGAAATGCGGGGTGGCGAGCAGCGGGTACTCCTGTACCTCGCTGAGCACATCGCCGCTGCGCTTGCGCAGCGACTCGCCACGCAGGTGGTACAGGCCCGCGTCGTTGAGTTCGCAGCAGGTCCACATGGCGAGCTTCTTGGTGTCCTCGATCATCATCACCCGCCCCGGGCCGAGAGCCGCCACCAGCAGGTCGTGCACCATGCGCACCCGCGGTCCGAACTTGCGGGGGTTGCGCTCGACCTTGAGGCTCTGCTGCCGGTCGCGGATCCGCCGCTCGATATGCCGCCGCAGGCCGCGCGCATGGCGGTCACTGATGGCAAGGTTGGGCAGCTCGATCATCTGCGGCTCCGGACGGCGGTCACTGGCAGGCCCAAGATGGGCTGCTGAGGCCTGTATCGGACCCCGGCGGGAGGATTTGACGGTCATCGGCGGTCGAAATCCGGCAGTGGGTCGCAATTCCGGCGACCGACCCCCGCGGGATCAGCGTTTCTGCAGGGCAGCGAGCTCCGCGAGGACCATCTTGGAGTGGCCGTTCGGGTTCACGTTGTCGAAGCGCTTCGCGACCCGACCCTCCGGATCGATGATGAAAGTGTCGCGGCGGGCGATGTTGAACAGCTTGAACTGCGGGTAACTGGTCAGCGAACCGTAGGCCTTAGTGGTCTCGGTATCGGCATCGGAGAGCACCGGGAAGGGCAGGCTGTGCTCCTTGGCGAAGGCTTCCTTGGAGTCGAGCTTGTCGACGCTCACCCCGAGCACCACCGTGTTGGCCTTGCGGAAGGCGAAGATTTCGTCGCGGAACTCACAGGCCTGGGTGGTGCAGCCCGGCGTGTTGTCCTTCGGGTAGAAGTAGAGAACCACCCACTTGCCGCGGTAGTCGGCGAGCGAGCGCCACGCGCCGGTCTGGTCCTGCAACTTGAACTCTGGTGCCGGCTTGCCAACTTCCGCGCTCGCGAGCGCAAGAGGGGCGGAGAGGGCCAGCAGGGCAAGGGCGATGAGCTTTTTCATGGGGATCCTCGGCGGCGCGGTCGCGATGGAAGGCTGTTGATGATGCGGCAGACGCCGCTGCCGGTAAAGGCTGTGCAGTGGTGCCCGCGATGCGCGAATATATCCTCCGGGGGCACCCGAAAGGTCAATCCATTCGGGAACTTGCGATGGGTTTCACGGTCTATCCTGAACTCGGGCTTGGCCTCCTCGGCCGTCTCCTTCCAATCCCCTCTTCGCTGCCGCCGCCGCCAACACCGTGGTTCACCCTTCTACTGCCCCCGGTTTTCTGCGCACCCATCTCTGGCTGCCCCTGGCGGCCGGTCTCGCGGTGCTGGCTGCGCTGGTCGCCTTCGACGGCGACCGGCGCATCGCCGAGACGCTGTTTTTCAGCGAGGCGACCCAGCACTGGATCGGTCGTGGCAACTTCTGGATGAATGGTTTCCTGCACACCGGCGGTCGCAACCTCATGCGCCTCGTCGGCGTGCTCGCCATCGTCGGCTGGGCGGCGAGTTTCCGCTCGGCGCGTCTGCAGCCGCACCGTCGCCGCCTCGGTTATCTCGCGCTCTGCATGGCGCTCGTGCCGCTGACGGTCGGTGCCCTCAAAGAACTGACCAACGTCGACTGTCCCTGGGACCTGCAGGGCTTCGGCGGTTCGAGGCCCAACGTCGAGTGGTTCGAGGATCGGCCGGATGGTCTGCCCAACGCGGCCTGCTTCCCCGGCGCACATTCGTCCTCCGCCTTCGCGCTGTTCTCGCTCTATTTTCTTGCGCTCGGCGGCTCGCTGCTGCGCGCGCGCCTGGCGTTGGGCGGGGTCGCGCTGCTCGGCGGCGCGTTCTCGATCGCCCAGCAGTCACGCGGTGCCCACTTCCTTTCCCACGACCTCGTCTCGGCGCTGATCGCGTGGCTGATGTGTCTCGGTTTCTACCTTCGATTTCTCGCCAAACCCGGAAAGCCTGATGCACAAAATCCTTGATCGACTGGCCGCAGTAACGGCCTTCGGAATCATCGCCCTGACGGGCATCTGGTCGCTGCAGGCCGAGGCCTCGGGCGACCGGAAAGTGCTGACGGCACGCAACGACCCGGTGGAGCGCAAGCGTCCCGCGGACGTTCCGGACGACGCCACGCTCGAGGCGGCCGGAGCGCGCATCGGCCGGATCATCATTCGACCCCTCGACGTGTTCGACACCTCGCGTCCCGATGAGGATAACTGGCTGTTCCGCACCGCCAACCGGCTGCACATCAACACCCGCGAAACGACCATCGTCGATCGATTGCTGATCCGCGAGGGCGATGTGTACCAGGGTCGACTGCTCGAGGAGACCGAGCGCCTGCTGCGCGACACCCGCTATCTCTACGACGCGGCCGTGCGGCCGGTCCGCTATGCCGACGGCGTGGTCGATGTCGAAGTGGTAACCCGCGACGTGTGGACACTGAACCCCGGCGTCTCCTTCGGTCGCAAGGGCGGCCGCAACACTTCCGGGTTCGAGATCGAGGAACTCAATCTGCTGGGCCGGGGATCGCAGATCAACCTCAAGCGGGACAAGGAACTCGACCGCACGATCGACACCATCCGCTATATCGATCGGCAGCTCGGCAGCAGCTGGTGGGCGATCGAGCTCGAGCATTCGGACTTCAGCGACGGCGGCGCGCAGCGTTTCCTGCTGGAGCGGCCGTTCTACGCGCTCGACACGCGGCGTGCGGGCGGCGTGTCGCTCTATGACACCGACCGCGTCGATACGCGCTACGACGGCGGCGAGCGCGTCGCGGAGTACATGGTCGATCACCGCTTCCGCAGCGCCTGGTTCGGCTGGTCGCAGGGCCTGCAGGGCCGTTTCGTCACCCGCTGGTCGGTGGGCATGACCAGCGACGAGCGCGTGTTCGATCCGGTCCAGGGCAGCCGCTTCAAAACCGTGGTGCCGCCGGATCGCAAGCTCGTCTATCCCTGGGCCGAGATCGAGGTGCAGGAGAACGACTTCCGCGCGGTGCGCAACCGCGACCAGATCGAACGCACCGAAGATTTCCAGTACGGCTGGCGCGCCGGCGCCCGGATCGGCTATTCGAGCACCGGCCTCAGCGCCGATCGCAACGCGGTGATCTTCACCTCGCACGCCAGCAAGGGCTACGAGTTGAGCGACAAGCGCAGCCTGTTGCTCGCGACCTCGCTCGAAGGACGCTACGAGGACGGCAATTTCGCCGATACGCTGCTCAGCGCCTCGGCGCGCTACTACCATCGGCAGTCCGAGCGTCGCCTGTTCTATGCAGGCCTCTCGGTCGACAGCGGCGAGAAACTCGATGCAGATCGCGAGCTGATGCTCGGCGGCGATACCGGGTTGCGCGGCTACCCGCTGCGCTATCAGGGCGGGCAGGGCCGCTGGCTGTTCACCCTTGAGCAGCGCGCCTTCACCGACTGGTATCCATTCCGGCTGGTGCATGTCGGCGCGGCGGCCTTTGTCGACGTCGGCGGCACCTGGGGACGCGATCCCTTCGCCAGCAACACCCACAAGATCCTCAGCGATGTCGGCGTCGGTCTGCGGCTCGGCAACAGCAGATCGGCGCTCGGCAACGTGCTGCACATCGATTTCGCCTTCCCGATCAACGGCGACAAGTCACTGAAGAGCATGCAGGTGACGGTCGAGACCAAGCGCAGCTTCTGACCTCCCGCGCGCCGTCACCATGAAGATCAGACTCCCCCGCTGGAAACTGCATACCACCACGCTCACGGCGTGGGCGGCGTTGTGGTGCCTATTGGTTCTCAACCTGCCGTTCTGGTCGCGCGTGTTCGAGATCCGGCCGCTCGCCTCGGTGGGCGACGGGCTGTATCTCGCCTCGTTCGCGCTGCTCGCCTACATGGCGATCAATCTCTTTCTTTTGCCGCTGACCTTGCTGCGGCCACTCGCACGGCCGCTGCTCGCGCTCGCCCTGCTGCTCGCCGGGCTCGCGTCGTACTTTGTCTATGCCTACGGCGTGCGGATCGACCGGGTGATGATCCGCAACGTCTTCGAGACCGACGGCCTCGAAGCGGGTGAGCTCATCAACCTCAAGCTGCTCGCCTATGTCGGCCTGCTCGGCGTGCTGCCGGCTTTCGTGGTGATGCGCGCCAGCCTGATCGCCGTCCATTGGCGACGCGAGCTCGCGCATCGCGGCATCGCGCTCGGGCTCACCGCGCTCGGCATTGCCGCGGTGGCGGGTCTTTATTACCAGGACCACGCTTCGACCCTGCGCAACAACCGCGAACTGCGACACATGCTCGTGCCGGTGAACTACCTCGCGGGGCTTGGCAGCTACGTGGGCGAGGTGACCAAGCCCGCGTTGCCCTACGAGGCGATCGGCAACGACGCCCGGCCCGGCAAGCTGTGGCAGTCCGCGGATGCGGAGCGTCCGCTGATCGTCGTGCTGGTGGTCGGCGAGACGGCGCGGGCCGCGAACTTCGGTCTCAACGGCTATGCACGCCAGACCACACCGGAGCTCGCGAAGATCGCGGGGCTGGTCAATTTCACCACCGTATCTTCGTGTGGAACTTCGACGGCGATTTCGGTGCCCTGCATGTTCTCCGAGCTCGGTCGCGCCGGGTTCTCGGCGGAGAAGGCCAAGGCTCGCGACAACCTCGTCGACATCGTCGGCAAGGCGGGCTTCGAGGTGCAATGGTTCGGCAACAACACCAACTGCAAGGGCGTGTGCCGCAGCGTGCCGGAGATCCGTGCGGTGCGCGAGGAACATCCGCAGTTCTGCGTCGGTGACAGCCCCTGCATGGATGGCGCGATGTTCTCGCTGTTCGAGAAGTCTCTCGGACAGCCGGCGGGTCGCCGCCTCGTGGTGATGCACATGCTCGGCAGCCACGGGCCCGGTTACCACCTCCGCTACCCGTCGCAGTTCGAGCAGTTCAAGCCGGTGTGCCGCAACACCGACTTTTCGAAGTGCCGGGTCGAGGACATCGTCAACGCCTACGACAACACGCTGCTCTACACCGACTATCTGCTCGCCGCTGCGATCCGCTCGCTGCAGGCGCTCGAGAGTCGTGCCGACACCGCGCTGCTCTATGTTTCCGACCATGGCGAGTCGCTGGGCGAGAACGGGATCTTCCTGCATGCCCTGCCCTATGCGATTGCACCGGAGTTTCAGACTCGCGTGCCGATGGTCTTCTGGGCCTCGGACGGGTTCGCACAGCGGACGGGCCTCGATCTCGCCTGCGTGCAGAGCGGCCGCGACCGGCCGCTCTCCCACGACAACGTCTTTCACTCCGTGCTAGGGTTGCTGCAGATCGAGACTGCGGCGAAGAACACCGCGCTCGATCTCTTCGCGGCCTGTCGCAAGGCGGGCTGAGTCGACATCCTCAAAGAATAAAACGGAGAGACCGCCATGACGTCCGATCGCAAGCCGGCCAGCCGGCGCAACCGCCGTGAGTTCCTTGCCGCCACCGCCGGCGCCGCGGCCGGAGCGGTCGCTCTCCAGGCTGGCGCTGCCACATCGTCGAGTTCGACGTCCTCGCGCAAGCGGCTCTCCGACGACGCGCTGCGCGCACTCTTCAAGGACCCGGTCTGGAACCGCGAGACCACCGCCCGCCTCGAGGGCGACACCGCGCCCGGCAAGTACGTCAACGGCTATGTCACCGGCACCGTCATGGGTGTGCGCGACAACGAGGCGGTGCGCCCGCTGTTCGGCTTCGAGGTGTTCTCCTCGATCCGCGTGGTCAAGCAGCCGAATGGCGACTACCAGCGTATGTGCCGCGAACTCATCTTCTACCGCGACCTCAAGACGGGCGAGATGATGGACACCTGGCTCAACCCTTACACCAACGAGCAGGTGCGGGTCGTCGATGTCGCCAACGACCCGTTCAACTACGTGATCTCCGAGTTCTATCCCGATCCGCCGAACTACGGCGGGCTCAACGCGGTTAAGCCGCCGCGCCGGCCGTTCCTGCGCGACTGGTCGCTGCTCAATGCCGACACCGTCATCCTGCAGAGCGACATCCACCTCTACTACAAGAACGCGCTCGATCCGGCGAAGTGGCCGCGCGAGTCCTCGGGTCCGATGAACCGGGTGTCCGAGTTGTTCCGTTACCAGATCCGTCGCGACGATCTCGAAAACCCCGAACTCACGCACCTGCCGCATACCGGCGTCTGGAACCGCGTCACGCCCTGGCTGCCGTGGATGCTGATGGGCGCCGCGCCGGGCCACATCCTCTACGCCGGTTCGTTCAGCACCGTGCCGGGCGTGGCGTCTGTGCCGCCGGCGGTCGCCAAGCGTGTGCTCGCGAAGTTCCCGCAGTACCAGGTCGCGCCGGAGAAGTGGGTCGACCCCAGCCTCTCCAGCCTCGAGAACTACGCCCGTACCGAGAAGCCTGCGCCGCTCAAGCCTTGAGCGTCTGTAGTGTGCTGAGTTCGTAGCGCGAGCGGTTCAGTTCCCAGTCGAGCCGCAGGAACAGCGCGCGCTCGCCGCTGACCCAGAGGTCGGCCGGCGGCCACTGCGGCTGCCAGCGCAGGCGGTAGTGACGTGCCGGGAACGTGCCCGCCGCGACACTCAGTGGTCCGCTGCCCATGTACGCCACCTCGATCGCCGAGGGCACGGCGAGCAGACCCGTCTCGCCATTCGGCGAAGAGGAGTTCGTGTAGCCGTGGATCGTGCGGAATTCGCCCGGCGCGTCGTCGCCGCGGCAGAGCGCGATCAGCGCATCGCCGACCAGCGGGTGTAGACCGAGATAGGGCAGGGGTGCGGCAAGCGCGATGCGGCGGCTCACTCGACCGTGCTCCGCCGTGATGCCCTCCAGTTCGAGAACATCCGGGCGAACCACATAGAGCATGGAGCCGAGGACGCTGCCGCGCTGCGTGACGCGCACGAAGGCGTCGGTTGGTTGCGAGTGCGCATCGAGCAACAGCGAGACGTCACGCCAGAGGTCGAGGTCATCCATGCGGCAGAGCGCGCGCAAGGTCCGTCCCTCGCCGTGCTCCAGCATTTCGAAGCGCTCGTACCCGGTCGCGCCTTCGGGACCTGAGTAGGTGATGGTTCCGGCGAGCGGACTGTGGCGGGGTGATAACGTCATGGGCGAGGGCAATTATGTTGTTATCCAGAGAGTTCAGGAGTACCGTGAAAAAAAACGTGAGTGGAGCATAACCGTGGACAGGAATTTCCGGCAGCGATCAGGCGCGCTGGCAGCGGTACTCGTCGCGACCCTGTTTTTGCCATGGGCGCTCGCGGAACGCACCGGCGGCAGCAACGCGGTGGTCTCCGGCATCACGCATACCGCGGCGTCGTTCAGCGCGTCCATCGTCAGCGACTCTGCCGGCACGGGAAGTTACTCGCTCGCCTTCTTTTTCAAGGAATCGAGTGAGAGCAGTTATGTCGGCATTTTCGCGACGCCCGCGTCGGTTGCCGTCAATGCCAACGCGACGACCACCTTCATCGCATCGACCGCGCAACTCGCCTGCGGCAAGACCTATGCCGTGACGGGTACTTACCTGCCGCCGGGCGCTACCCAATACCTGCGGACCGGGACCGGCGACACCACGTTTTCGACGCTGCCCTGCGCGACGATCACGCCGGCCTCGACGTCGCTCAAATATTTCACCGGCAGCGCGATCACGCCGGCGACGCTGACAGCCGCCAATTTCAACGGCAACCCGAGCTTCAGCATCTCGCCGGCGCTGCCGGCGGGTCTGTCCTTCAGCAACTCGACCGGTGCGATCAGCGGCACACCGACTCTGGCAAAGGCCGCGACCACGCATACCATCACCGGCACCGGTGCGATCAGCGGCAGCGCTTCGACCACCATCACGCTCACGGTGGCGCCTGCACTCAGCGATCTTGAGGTGCTGAACTACGTCGCCAGCCAGTCGGATCTGATCGACGCCTTCGGCACCAACATCGCGCGTGCCCGGCAGCACTGGCTCGACTGGGGCTATAACGAAGGCCGCAAGATCACCTTCGAGCCGCTGTACTACACCGCAAGCCATCCCGACCTGATGGCAGCGTTCGGTATCGATGAGACCAGGGCCGTCACCCACTACATCCAGTGGGGCTTCAAGGAAAAGCGCCAGGTCACGTTCTCCGCGCTGCAGAGTCTGCGATACATCGCGAGCCAGCCCGATCTGATCGATGCCTTCGGCGCCGATGCCACCAAGGGCGTACGCCACTACATCCAGGCCGGATACAAGGAGGGTCGGCGGATCACCTTCGATCCGCTGCGCTACACCGCGAGCCACGCGGATCTCATCAGCGCCTTCGGCGGCGATGAAACCAAGGCCGCGACGCATTACATCCAGGCGGGCTACAAGGAAAAGCGACAGACCACGTTCTCCGACCTGGACGCCCTGAGCTACATCGCGAGCTACGCGGATCTCATCACCTCGCTGGGCGCCAATGCGGTCGCCGGGATCCGCAACTACGTCGAGACGGGTTACCAGGCCGGCCGTCGCATCGTCTTCGACGCGCTCGCCTACATCGCGAGCCAGAGCGATCTGATCGCCGCCTTCGGCACCGACGCGACCGCGGGCGTCACCCACTACATCAACTGGGGCTACAAGGAAGGCCGCAAGGTCGTCTTCGATGCGCTCGGCTATCTTGCCGCGCACTCCGACCTGCGCGCGGCATTCGGAACGGACACCAGCGCTGCCACCAAGCACTACATCAACTGGGGCTTCAAGGAAGGGCGGGGATATCTTTGGACTGTATCCGCCACGGCAGGAACCGGCGGCCAGGTGTCGGCAGCACGGTCGTACGTGAACACCGGTGAGAAGGTTGCGCTCACGGTGACTCCGCTCAGCGGTTACGCGACGACGAGCGTCACCGGCTGCGGCGGGACGCTCAGCGGCACGACTTACACCACGGCGCCGATCACCGGCACCTGTGCAATCAGCGCCTCGTTCAAGCTCGTCACGATCGCGGGCGCGCTGGCTGCGGATTGCGTCGGCTCAAACTGTGCGGCAGTCAATGCGACCACCTATGCGGGCAGCGGCATCGGCGTCTGGCGCTATACGAACACGTCCACCACCCTGCCGGCGACGTTGAACATCGCGCTGTCGGGCGTGTCCGCTGGCAACAGCGTCACGCTGCTGTTCTCGAACGGCGGCAAGACGACCGCGCCAAGCTTGCCGAGCACGGGGGTCGCAGCCAGCGCATCCGCGAGTCTGAGTCCATTGGAGTTTGCACAGGATGACGACTCGGCGCCGACCGAAGAAATCGTCGATCCGCGAGATGCGGCGCATTGGAAGATTCTTGAATCGAATCGCAACCTGATCGCGACGCTCCGGGCTACCCGACAAAACGCCGTCGGAACGGACATGGAAACGGGCTTCGCCGCGCCGCCGATGCTTGCCGAGGCGCCGGCGCTCGGGTCGCAGAAGACCTGGAAGGACGCGGCATTCGGTGCCGCCACCGACTACACGACATCCGTCCGTGCGACCTGCAGCGCGTCAAGCGGTCGGGTCATCGTCTTCTGGGTCGATGATCAGGCCTGGAGCGCCGGGAAAGTCACGAGCAGCATCATCGACAAGTTCAAGAGCGCCTACTGCGGAACGACCGGCGGCTATGAGCGACTGGTGAAGTTGTACGGCGAGCCTTGGGGGAGCCACTCGTACAGCAATCTGATTTCCGATTCTCCGACCCTGCAGGATCTCAACGTCGTCATGGTCCCCTCGACCGAGAGCTACGCCGGATACTTCTGGGGTGTGAACGCCTTCAAGGACAACTCCAAGTCCAACACGGCGCTGGTTTTCTTCATCAATTCGAGCCAGTTCTCCGGCGACAACACGCCATCCTCGACCACGAACTTCTATATCGGCACGCTGGTGCACGAGATGACGCACATGGTGAATTACTACCAGCGTGAAATCCGCCGTTCGGCGTCCCATGACACTTGGCTCGAGGAAACCTCGGCAATGATGTCCGAAGACATCATCACGCCAGCTTTGACGGGGTACAACAAGATCGAGACGGACCGAATGCCGACGTACCTGAGGGCAGGTGGTGACGTCAGCTATATCAACTGGCCGGAACTGTCAGGGAATCACTACGCGATAGGCGGCTCGTTCGCTGCGTTCATGAATCGGCGCTACGGGCTGAGTTTCTTCAAGGCCTTGCAGACCTGCTCCAGCGACAGTTACGGCTGCGTGGACTCCTTCATCAACCTCAATGGCGGCGGCGGATTCGCGAGCGAATTCGCCCGCATGGGCGCCAGCATGTTCAGCCTGCTGCCGGGCTCGGGACTGCCGTCGCAGTATGGTTTCCCGGCGCGCACCGACGGTGACTACACCTTGGGGGCCATCAACGTATCGAGCTACGCTTCGCGTCGACCGTCATCGGGGCCGACCCTCGGGTCAGGCTACCGCGCGACGTCGCAGACTTTCGTTGCCGAAACGGTCGGCAGCGGCAAGACGACGTACGTGCGAAACGAGGTTCTGGTCCCGGCCGGTACCTCGCTGACCGTGATCGTCAAGTAGACGGGTGCGATGCGGGCAAATCGAATCATCTTCACGATGCTGCTTTGCGGGCTTGCCACCGGCTGCGGCATTTCTCTCGGCCAGACCGGACCGAGCGACTCATGCAAGGCAGGTCTCAAGGTCGATGCGGCGGGCGTTGTCCGCCACACCGGCGGGTTGACGAGGAAGGGGAGCGATACCGACTCCTGGTGGGCGTTGCGGATCGATTCAGGCACGGTCTACCGTCTGGAGCTCGCCGACAAAGCTCTGGAGAAATCCTTCTTCGACTGGCAGTACCGTCGTGTAACGGTGACGGGCGCCTTGCGCGGCAAGTTTCTGTCGATCGATGTGATCTGCGTCCATGAGGCACGTCTCGACTAAACTACCGCGGTGAAGGAGCCGACCTCAGCCGCGCCACCCGTCATTGCGCCGCAGCCGCCGCGCGTGCGGCTGTGCCTCGGCGTGACGGGTCATCGTGCCGATCATCCCTCCTACGCACCGCGGGCGCAGGCGATCGAGTCGGCCGTGTGCCGCGTGCTTGAGGAGATCACGAAAGTCGTCGGTTCGGTGACGCCGCCCTTCGGCGAACCACTGGCGCCGATCCGCATGCAGTCGTTGATGGCGGACGGGACCGATCAGATGGCCGCCCACGAGGCTTTGCGACGCGGCTGGGATCTGGTCGCGCTGCTGCCCTTCGGCGAAGCACTCAACTGCGCCATCAACGCCGGCCCGCGCACGGCCGGGGACGCCCGCGCGCTACTCGCAGGACTTGAACCAGCCGACGCTGACGTGCAGCGCCGTGCTGCGGCGCTGCGGTCCATCACCGCGCAGGCGCAGGTCTTTGAACTCGCTGATGCCGATGCGGCGATCGCCGAACATTACCTCGCCATGCACGATGCGCCGGGCGATACCGGTAGGGCCGAGGTCTTTCGTGCCGACAGCTCGGTGCGCGTGGCGCTGGCCGGGCAGGTGATGATCGAGCATTCCGACCTCGTGATCGCGGTCTGGGACGGCGCCCGCACCAGTCTCGTCGGCGGCACCGGCCATACGGTCGCGGCAGCGCTCGACCTCGGCACGCCCGTGCTCTGGGTCGATCCCGTCGCACCCGATGCGTGGCGCATCCTCGGCGCACCCGAATCCCTCGCGCTGCTCCATGAGGACTCCGCGCTCGCCGACCGTGAGACGCTGCTGCGGCAGATCGTGCTCTCGTCGCTGCTTCCGGGCGGTGTCGGTGTGGCGGCTGTGCCGCCCGCTCGCGACCTCGGGGTCGCCGCGATCGCCGCCGGCAACTGGCGCGCGCGCAGCAACCCGCTCTGGCACGCCTATCGATGGGTCGAACGCAATTTCGACGGCCAGAAGCGGCCGCGGCCGCGCCGCTCGCTCAGGCAGACCTACGAAACCCCGGCAGAGATCGCGACCGGATCAGGTGCGACCGTCGCTGCGGCACTCGCGAACCTGCCGACCGCCGACCGACCCTTCGCCGACCGTGTGGTCGAGGGTGTACTCGGACGTTTCGCCTGGGCGGACGGCATCGCCGCGCATCTTTCCGATACCTACCGCGGCAGCATGGTGGTGAACTTCCTGCTCTCCGCGATGGCGGTGATCAGCGGCGTCGCCTACCTGCCGGTGGTCGACAGCAGCTGGAAGTGGCCGTTCGCCGCCTTCGAACTCATGCTGCTCGGCGCCATCCTCGCCATCACCTTTGTCGGTCAGGGGCAGCGCTGGCACGGCCGCTGGTTCGAGACGCGCCGCGTCGCTGAATACTTGCGTCACTCCCCGCTGTTGCTGTCGCTCGGTGCCGCGCGCGCCACCGGTCGCTGGCCGCGTGGATCCGACACCGCCTGGCCCGAGCACTACGCCCGCCATGCGCTGCGTGAGATCGGTCTGCCGCGCGTGCGTATCACCCCGGAGTATCTGCGTGCCGTACTGGTCGAGTTGATCGCACCGCATGTCTCGTCGCAGTGTGGCTACCACGCGCAGAAGGCGCGACGCCTGACCGCCGTACACCATAATCTCGATCATCTGTCCGAGCGTTCCTTCCAGCTCGCGGTGGCCGCCGCCGCCCTCTATCTCGTCCTTGCCGCCGCTAGCTGGGCGGGCTTGCTCGACGAGCATCTCTTCAAGAGTCTGACCAAAGTATTCACCTTCCTGGGCGTGGCGCTGCCGACCTTCGGCGGCGCGCTGTCAGGCATCCGTTTCTTTGGCGATTTCGAACGCTTTGCGGCGATCTCGCGGGTGACGGCCGGCAAACTCGAGGCGGTGGATGCGCGTATTGCGCTCATCCTGCGCGCACCGGATTCCGCGCTCGACTATGGTTCGGTCGCAGAGCTCGCGCACGCAGCCGACGACATCGTCGTCAGCGAGATCGAAAGCTGGCAGGCGGTGTTCGAGGCGAAGCAGATCACCGTACCGGCGTGATACGGACCGGCGACCGCGATGGGTGCCGGCCGCTGCCCGCGCGGACTTCGGAATCATTTACTCGGACGAGATTCCCAATTGCTCATCGCTCAGCCCCACCGATCGCAGGAAGCCGGGCCAGCGCGGGTGGGTATGAAGAGGACGAAACGCGGGGCTTGTCTTGACCCACCCGACGTAAGAGCTCCGCTCATCGCGCATCCTCTGCAGTGCATCCATGGCGGCATCGAGTTCACCGGCAGCGATGTGGAGTCTCGCCAAATGGGTGTTCACACGTCCCAGTTCGCCCGGATCGATCGTCATCGTCTGCAAAGCCTTGATGGCGCGGCGCAGCCCTTGCTCATCGCCCCTGACAGCGGCAATGATGCCCAGAACCGTTGTCCGTGAAATGATGTCCTGATCGACGGCGACCGTTTGTTCCGCCTCTTCCAAGCGGTTATCCGACAGTAGCGCCAGTGCCAACCAAAGCCGGATGTTTTTTGCCTCCGGGGAGAGCGCGAGCACTAATCGAAATCGATTTACCGCATCTGCTGGTCGATCATTGAAAAGATACACGAGTCCAAGATCGAGCTGCGTCGCCGGATTAAGCGGATCGAGGCCGAGGGCCCGCCCGGCAAGATCCAGCGCTTCAATCTTGCGACCGATCCCGCCCTTGAGTACGGCGGTGGAAACGAGCACGTCGATATCGCTTGGCCGCTGCGCAAGAGCGCTGTCAAAGGCCAGCTCCGCCTCGCGCCACTTCCACTCGGCGGTGCGTAGAACCCAGCCATACGGCACCAGTACTTCGGGATTGTCGGGCTCCGCAGCGAGCGCTGGTGCTAGCGCTGCCTTCGCCGCCGCCCATGCGTCTTTCGGCACCATGCCGCCCCAGCGCCCCAGCTGGATGTAGGCCCGTGCCTGCTGCGCGCGGACCGGGATAAACCCGGGGTCACGTTCGAGCGCGCGCTGGAAGAGCGTGAGCGACTGTTTCAGCTCGTCTACCCCGGCGCTGCTCGCCAGCGCGCGTCCCTCGAGGTAAAGCCGGAACGCTTCGGGATCCACCTCTCGGGTCTTGGCGTTTGCCGCTTGGGTAAGCTGCGGCGAGATGTTCCGGGCAACAAGGCCCGCGATCTCGTCCTGTACCGCAAAGATATCCTTGAGATCTCGGGTAAAGCTGT
>CAZIRD010000034.1:0-25034 GCA_964541625.1 uncultured Acidibacter sp. | reverse complement strand
TCGCGCTCTCGCAGCTCAACCGTGGCGTCGAGCAGCGCGTCGACAAGAAGCCGGTCATGTCTGATTTGCGCGAATGCGTGACCGGCGACACGCTGGTGTGTCTTGCTGATGGGTCTAGAGTGCCGATCAAGGAACTCGTCGGTCAGCAGCCCGAAGTCTGGGCGCTCGATGAGCAGCACAAACTGCTCAAGGCTCGAGCGGATCTAGTGTGGTCCGTGGGCCAGCGTAGGGTTCGCACGCTGCGGCTCGCGAGCGGACGCGTCTTGCGTGCGACGGGTAAGCATCGGGTGCTGACCGGCTCGGGCTGGAAAATCCTCGATGACTTGCAGGTCGGTGATCGTCTGGCGCTCGCGCATCGGCTACCCGAAGCCGGCCAGTCACGTTGCGACGATCCGCAGTGGGCGGCGCATGAACTCGTGCTGCTTGGTCATCTGGTTGGTGATGGCAGCTATCTGTCACACCAGCCGCTGCGCTACACCACGGCGTCCGAGGCCAACAGTCGTGCCGTGACCGAGGCTGCGGAACGCTTCGGTTGCACGGTCAAGCGCCATGCGGGTCGCGGCAACTGGCATCAGCTCGTGATCTCGGGCAACGGTAATCGCTGGCATCCGACGGGCGTGGGTGCTTGGTTGCGCTCGCTTGGAATATTTGGCCAGCGTTCGCACCAAAAACATCTGCCCGAATCCGTTTTTCGTTTGGGCAATGACCAGCTCGCGTTGCTGCTGCGACATCTTTGGGCGACGGATGGCTCGATCACCCTGCGCAAACCGGGGAGCCGTGGAGCGCCGCGGGTTTATTTCAGTACGGCGAGTCGGCGGCTGGCCAATGACGTTGCGGCGTTGCTGCTGCGCTTCGGTATCGTTGCTCGTCTGCGGTCAGTCACGCAGGGTTCGGGCCGGCCCGTGCATACCGTCGATGTCAGCGGTGCGGTGGATCAGCGTCGGTTTGTCGAGATGATCGGTGGCTTCGGCCCGCGCGAGGCGCCGGCTGCGAGGTTGCGCGACATACTGCAGTCTCAGGCTGTCAATCCGAACGTCGACACGCTGCCTGTGGACGTCATGTCCCAAGTGCGCACCGTTATGCGCGAACGGGGTATCTCGACCCGAAGGATGTCGGCACTGCGTGGCACTGCCTATGGTGGCGCCAGTCATTTCAAGTTTGCGCCATCGCGACAGGTGCTCGGCGAATATGCCGAGCTGCTCGATTCGGCGACCCTGCGCGAGTTCGTCGCCGCCGACGTGTTCTGGGATCGGGTGGTGACGGTCGACCCCCCTTCGGAGATCGAGGAAGAGGTTTTTGATCTTACCGTGCCCGGACCCGCCAACTGGTTGGCCGATGGCGTGGTGAGTCACAATTCCGGCGCGATTGAACAGGATGCAGACATGATCCTGCTGATCTATCGCGAAGAGGTGTACGACAAGAACACCACCAAGAAGGGTATCGCCGAGATCGACCTCGCCAAGCACCGCAACGGTGAAACCGGCACCTTCCTGCTCACCTTCCAGGGGCAGTACTCGCGCTTCGTCAATTACGCGCCGGACTCCTACGCCGAGGGCGTGCTGCGCTGAGCGGCTGCGACCGCATGCAGGAGCAAAGTATTCCTGACGCCATGAACACGCTGCCGACCGCACCGACGCCGATCCGCGCGCGGGTCTCGAGCGCGGCCTGGCGGCACAATCTCGAAGTGCTGAGACGCGCCGCGCCCGGCGCAAAGTTGCTGGCGGTGATCAAGGCCAATGCTTATGGCCACGGTGCGCTGCAGGCCGCGCAGGCGCTCGCCGCGGCCGATGCCTTCGGCGTCGCCCGCGTTGGCGAGGGCCTGGAACTCCGCGCGGCCGGTATCAGGCAGCCGATCGTGCTCATGGAAGGCGTGTTCACCACGCAGGAGCTGGCACTCGCCCTGCAACATGAACTCGATCTCGTGGTCCACGAGCCTGGCCAGCTGGCGATGCTCGAGCGGGCGTCGGCGGCGCCAGCCCGCGTGGTCTGGCTGAAGATCGACACCGGCATGAGCCGGCTCGGCTTTCCGCCCGCCGAGGCCGCGGCGGCCGCGAGCCGGCTGCGCGCGCTGCCGATCGTTGGTGAGCTCCGCGTGATGACCCACTTCGCTGCGGCCGACGAGTTGGACTCTTCGCTCACCGCGAGGCAGGTGCAGCGCTTCGAAGCCGCGGTCTCGGCCATCGCGGCGACGGCATCGAACGCAGCGAGACCCGCCGTCGGACTTGCGAATTCGGCTGCCATCCTGCAATGGCCGGCGACCCACGGTGACTGGGTACGCGCCGGCATTGCGCTCTACGGCAGTTCGCCGTTCGCTGCGCGCACGGCCGCATCGCTGGCCCTCGAACCGGTGATGACGCTGGCGACGCGGGTGATCGCGCTGCGCGATCTTCAACCCGGCGATACGGTGGGCTACGGTGCCCGCTGGACGGCGGCGCGGCCGACGCGCATCGCCACGGCTGCCGCAGGCTACGCGGACGGACTGCCGCGCCAGCTGCCGAGCGGCTCGCCCGTGCTGGTCGATGGTCGGCGTGCACCGCTCGTGGGCCGCGTCTCGATGGACATGATCACGATCGATGTCACCGATCTCGAGGAGGTGCGGGTCGGCAGCGAGGTGGTGCTCTGGGGCGACGGCTTGCCGGTCGATGAGGTGGCCGCCGCCGCCGGGACGATCGCCTATGAATTGCTCTGCCGGGTCACGCGACGGGTGGCGTTCGAATATTTTTGATGATCGTCCGCCCGGTGTGCGGGTCGCTACCCGTCAGGGCAGTGGCGCGGCGAGCACCACGCTGATGTTGTCGCGGCCGCCGCAGTCATTGGCCGCATCCACGAGCCTCTGAGCAAGGCCCTGCAGGTCCGCATCGGCGAGAGGGTGATGCCGGTCGAGCAGTTCGAGGAGCTGCGCGTCCTCCAGCATGGTGGTCAGACCGTCAGAGCACAGGATGAAAAGATCATCCGCCTCGGTGTCGAGGCTGTGCAGGTCGGCCTCGACCTGCGGCTCGATACCGACGGCACGGGTGAGATAGTTGCGATGCACCAGCCGCCGCGCCTCTTCGGGTGGATAAAGGCCACCGTCGATCAAGTCTTGCAGCGTGGTGTGGTCGCGCGTCAGGGCCAGCAGCTCGCCGCGCTCATGTCGCGGCCGGCGGTAGCGGTACATTCGCGAGTCGCCGACATGTCCGAGAACGACTCGCGGTCGCTGCGCGCCGGATCGTGCCTCCACAGGCTGGATGAAGCGCGCCGCGAGCAGGGTCGTACCCATGCCATGGCAGCCGGACAGCGTGTTGGCGGCGGCGAACACCTGGGCATTGGCCTGTGCAAACGCGGACTCCAGCAGTTCGATCGCGGCCCCGGGGCGCTGCGTTCCCTCTGGCGGTGTGATGCACAGTGCCGCGACGACAGCGGCGATGGCGAGGCGGCTGGCGATATCGCCGGCGGGATGGCCGCCCATGCCGTCGGCGACGGCCACCAGCCCGGCAGCCGGATCGAGGTGAACGCAGTCCTCGTTGCGAATACGGACGCGACCGAGATCGGTTACGGCAGCGCAGCGGATGAGTGGCGGGTGGGTCACGGCGGCTCCTCGGCGGCCAGTGTAGGCCGGGGTGCAGGCAAAGCCGCGCGGAGTTTCCGGGTTATTTGGCTTGCTGGCCGTCGCTGTCGGCTGTCTTGCGTTCGATCACGCGCACGGTGCGGATGGCGTTATCGGCGATCTGCAGCACCTGCATGTCAAGATCGCCGATGCGCAGCGAAGTGCCCGCGTCGGGAATCGTCTCGAGTTGTTCGAGCAGCAGCCCGTTGAGCGTCTTCGGACCGTCGGTCGGCAACTGCCAGCCGAGCGCGCGGTTGAGCACGCGGATATGGGCCGAGCCGTTGACGATGACCGCGCCCGAGGCCTCGCGGTGGATGTCGCGATGCGAGACGGTAGCCGGATCGCTGGTGAACTCGCCGACGATTTCCTCGAGGATGTCCTCCAGAGTGACCAGGCCCTGGACGTCGCCATATTCGTCGACCACGAACGCGAAGCGGCGACGGTCACGCTGGAAATTGGCGAGTTGTACGGTCAGTGCCGTGCCGTCCGGGACATAGTACGGCTCGCGTTGCGCGGCGACTTCCTCGAGCCGGTCGCGATCAAGCGTGCCGCGCGCGAGTTCCTGGGCGACCCGCCGCATGTGCAGCAGACCCAGCATTTGATCGAGATCGCCACGGTATACCGGCAGTCGGGTGTGCGGCGTCTGCCGCAGTTGATCGAGGATGCGCTCCCAGTCGTCATCGAGGTCGATCCCCGAAATGTCCTGTCGCGGGATCATGATGTCGTTGACGGTGATGCGTTCGAGATCGAGCACGCTCATCAACATCTGCTGGTGCTTGAGCGGGATCATCACCCCGGCCTCGGCCACCACGGTGCGCAGTTCCTCGCGAGAGAGCGCGGTCTGCTGCGTGCGACGATCAACCTGTACGCCAATGAGGCGCAGCGCGCCGTTGGTGATCCAGCCGATCACGAATACCGCCGGACGCAGCAGCCACTGCAGGCCGGTGTAGACGTAGGCGGATCTGACCGTGAGGTTGCGCGGGTGCAGCGCGCCGTAGGTCTTGGGGCCGACCTCGCAAAAGATGAGCATGAACAGGGTCAGGATGCCGGCGCCGACCGCCACCCACTCATCGCCCTGGACGCGCAGCGTGATCACGGCGACCAGCGTGGCGGCGAGGTTGTTGGCGAGGGTGTTGCCGAGCAGGATCAGGCCGATCAGCCGGTCGGGTCGTTCCAGCAGCCGCTCGGCGAGGATCGCGCCGCGATGCCCCGCCCGCGCCATCGTCCGCAGCTGATAGCGGTTGAAGCTCATCAGGGCGGTTTCGGTGCCCGAGAAGAAGGCTGACAGAACGAGGCAAAGGCCGAGCAGGCCCAGCAAGGTCGGGAGCGAGGGGTCACTCACGACTATAATGATGGGGTGTTCGAAAACCTGAGTCAAAAACTCGCCCGCACCGTCCAGAACCTGCGCGGCAAAGGGCGGATCAGCGACGACAACATCGCCGAGACCCTGCGCGAGGTACGCCTTGCGCTGCTCGAGGCGGACGTGGCTTTGCCGGTCATCAAGACCTTCATCGACGCCGTGCGCGCCAAGGCGCAGGGCGCCGAGGTGGCGACCAGTCTCACTCCGGGTCAGGTGTTCGTCAGCATCCTGCACCGCGAACTCGTCGAGCTGATGGGGGGCGCCCAGGAGGGTTTTGAGCTGCGCGCCCAGCCGCCCTACGTGGTGCTGCTCGCGGGCTTGCAGGGCGCCGGCAAGACCACGACCGCCGCCAAGCTCGCCCGCTGGTTGATCGAGTCACGCAAGAAGCGGGTGCTGCTGGTCAGCACCGACGTGCGTCGACCTGCCGCCATCCTGCAGCTGCAGCGGCTGGCCGAGCAGGTGGGGGCGGGTTTCTTCCCCGCGGAATCCACGGGTGACCCGGTCGCCATCGCCACGGCGGCGGTTGAAGCGGCGCGCCAGGGCGTGTACGACGTGCTGATCGTCGACACCGCCGGCCGCTTGCATGTCGATGCGGAACTGATGGACGAGGTCCGGGCGATCGACTCGCGCGTGGGTGCGCACGAGCGCTTGTTCGTCGTCGATGCCATGGCCGGCCAGGACGCGCTCAATTCCGCCAAGGCCTTTGGTGGTGCGCTGGAGCTCACCGGTATCGTCCTGACCAAGGCCGATGGCGATGCCCGCGGCGGTGCGGCGCTGTCGGTGCGCCAGGTCACCGGCAAGCCGATCGTCTTTGTCGGCGTCGGCGAGAAGACTGATGCCCTGCAACCCTTCGATCCCGAGCGCCTGGCGAGCCGCATCCTCGGCATGGGCGATGTGGTCGCGCTGGTCGAGCAGGTGCAGGGCAAGGTCGACGCCGCTGAAGCCGAGCGGCTGGCGAAAAAGGTCGTCAGCGGCGGCAAGTTCGATCTCTACGACCTCAAGGGCCAGCTCGAACAGCTGCGCAGCATGGGCGGATTGGAGTCTCTGCTCGACAAACTGCCGGCCCAGCTGTGGAAGGGCGGGCTGCCGGCGGGTGTGGGCGATCGCGAGCTGCTGCGGCAGATCGCCATCATCAACTCCATGACCCATCGCGAGCGGCGCCGGCCGGAGATCATCGACGGCTCGCGTCGACGGCGTATTGCTGCCGGCTCGGGGACCCAGGTACAGGATGTAAACCGGCTGCTGAAGCAGTTCACCGACATGCAGCGGATGATGAAGAGCATGAAGGGTGGCAAGTTGCGGCGGATGCTCGGCGCCCTCAAGGGCGGGGGTCTGCCGCCGGGTTTTCCGCCGCCGCGCTAGGCGCCCGTCCACCCGCCCGGTGTGGCGTTCGGGACGCTTCCATCAAGTCACTGATTTCTGTAGACTCCGCGCTCTTTTTGGAGCCCCCGGGGATTGCTGCCGGGGCGAGCTGACCCGAGACCCGAGAGCAAATCGAATATGGTGACGATCCGTCTGACCCGGCGTGGTGCCAAGAACTCGCCTTTCTATCACGTCGTGGTGACCGACAGCCGCAAGCGTCAGGGAGGCTTGAGCCTCGAGAACGTCGGCTTCTTCAACCCGGTGGCGCGCAAGAGCGAGCCGCGGCTGAAGCTCGATATCGCCCGCATTGAGTACTGGCTGAGCAAAGGCGCCAAGCAGTCCGACCGCGTCAAGTCGCTGGTCAGCGACTTCCGCAAGCAGACGGCTCAGGCCGCGGCCTGAGGATACCGCCGCCCGCCCGCGTGGACTCGTCCCGCGTGGAATGGGTGGAACTCGGTCGCTTCGGGCGGCCGAAAGGTCTCAAGGGCTGGTCGCACTTGCAGTCGTGGACCGATCCGCCGGAGGCCGTGTTCGAATACCCCGTCTGGCATCTGCGCGAGTCGAGCGGGCGGCGCACGGAGTGCGAAGTGGCCGAAGCGCGTGTCAGTCCTTCCGGGCTGGAGGCGCGGGTCGAAGGCGTGACGACACGCGAGGGTGCCGAGGCACTGGTCGGGTTGATTATCGAGGTACCGCGCTCGGCTCTGCCGGCGCCGGCACCGGGTGAGCACTACCGGATCGACCTGATCGGCTTTCGCGTAGTCAACCTCGAGGGCGTCGAGTTCGGCGTCATCGAGCGGTTCGAGGACATGCCGGCCAACGCCGTCATGGTGGTGCGCGGTGAACGGGAGCGCTGGCTGCCGGTCACGCCGCAGCACCTGCAGGCGATCGACCCGGTCGCGCGTTGCGTTCGGGTCGACTGGCCGGAGGATTTTTGATGACCGGGCGGCAGGTGCCGTTGCGCATCGCGCTGGTCACGCTGTTCCCGGAGATGGTCCGGGCGGCGCTCGGGGTTGGGGTGCTGGGACGCGCGCTGGAGCGCGGCCTCGCGAACGTTGAGTGTGTCGATCCGCGTGCGTTTGCGACGGATCCGCATCGGACGGTGGATGACCGGCCCTATGGCGGTGGTCCTGGAATGGTCGGAACGCCGCCGCCTTGGGCAGCGGCGATCGATGCGGCGGCCGGTGGGCTGCCGACGGGTGCCTTGCGCATACATTTGTCGGCGCAGGGCGACAGGTTTGACCAGGGCGTGGCGCGGGAGCTCGCTGCCTCGCCCGGGTTTGTGCTGGTGGCGAGCCGTTACGAGGGGCTCGACCAGCGGGTGATTGACTCGCGGATCGACCGCGAACTGTCGCTTGGAGACTACGTTCTCTCGGGCGGCGAGTTTGCGGCACTCGCGATGATCGATGCGGCGGTGAGGCTGCTGCCCGGAGTGCTTGGTGACGAGCGTTCCGCGGTGGAGGAGTCATTCGCCTCGCATCGGCTCGACTGGCCGCACTACACGCGTCCGGTGGAGTGGGAAGGCCGAACGGTGCCGGAAGTGCTGCAGGGTGGCAACCACGCGGCGATCCGGCGATGGCGGCTGCGGGAATCGGTGGGACGCACCTGGTTGCGTCGCCCCGAGTTGCTGCAGCCGGGTGGAACGGGCCGTGCTCTGTCCGACGAGGAGCGCGGGCTGCTGGACGAATATCTCGCCAGGCGAGAGGTGGATGAACATGGCTAACGTGATTGCCGAGATGGAACAGCGTCGCACGACGCGTCAACTGCCGGACTTCCGTCCGGGCGACACCGTGGTGGTGGACGTCAAGGTCGTCGAAGGCGACCGTGAGCGGGTGCAGGCTTACGAGGGCGTGGTGATCGCCCGCAGCAACCGCGGCTTCAATTCGTCGTTCACCGTGCGCAAGATTTCGCACGGTGAGGGCGTCGAGCGCACTTTCCAGGCGCAGAGCCCGACGATCGCCGGGGTGGCGGTGAAGCGCCGCGGCAACGTGCGCCGCGCCAAGCTGTATTACCTGCGCGACCTGTCGGGCAAGGCTGCCCGCATCGAAGAAAAGGTCTGAGTCCGGCCACCGACCGTCCGCGCACGCGACCGCCTGCGGGTCGCGTGGCACGGATCCGGGGCTGTTGCTAGACTGCGGGCTGTGCGGCAAAGGCCGCTTTTTCCCAAGGAAAGGGACATGCTCCCCGCCCCGCTCAAAGTTCTCGCCGCCACTGCGGCGTTCGCCGGCATGCTGCTGGTGGCGGGTCCGTCGGCGTCCGCCGCGGCCCCCGATCTATCGCAAATTCGTCTGCCCCCCGGCTATGCCATCGAGGTCTGGGCCGACGACCTGCCCAATGCGCGCTCCATGGCGCGCTCGGCGCGCGGCACGCTGTTCGTCGGCACGCGCACCGGCGGTGGCCGCGTGTATGCGGTCCGCGAGGGCCAGGGCGGCAAACGCGAGGTGAGGGTGATTGCCAGCGGCCTCAATGCGCCGAATGGCGTTGCCTACCGCGATGGCGCGCTGTACGTCGCCGAGATCGATCGCATCACCCGCTACGACGACATCGACGCCCGGCTCGATCGCGGCACCGAGACGCTGCCGGCGCCGGTCACCATCGCCACGCTGCCCAAGGACCGGCATCACGGCTGGCGGTACATTGCCTTCGGTCCGGACGGCAAGTTGTATGTCCCGATCGGCGCTCCCTGCAACGTGTGCGATCGCGACCGTGATGGCTACTCGATGATCACGCGCATGAACGCCGACGGCAGCGGTCGCGAGGTCGTCGCGCGCGGTGTGCGCAACACGGTCGGTTTCCGCTGGCACCCGAAGAGCGGCGATCTCTGGTTCACCGACAATGGTCGCGACATGCTGGGCGATGATGTGCCGCCCTGCGAACTCAACCGTGTCAGTCGTGTCGGCGAACACTTCGGGTTCCCCTTCTGTCACGGCGACGACGTCGTCGATCCGGAGTTCGGCAAGCTCGGCCAGTGCTCGCAGATCACCCGGCCGGTACAGTCCTTGGGCGCGCATGTGGCGCCGCTCGGCCTGCTGTTCGATGCCCGCGGCGATGCGATCATCGCCGAGCACGGCTCGTGGAACCGCAGTTCGAAGGTCGGCTATCGGCTGACCCGCGTGCGCCTCGAGGGCAACCGGGCGGTTGGCTACGAGGAGTTTGCCGGCGGCTGGCTGCAGCCTGACGGCAAGGTGACCGGTCGCCCGGTCGACCTGCTCGGGTTGCCCGATGGTTCCATGCTCGTCTCCGACGATCTCGCCGGCGTCATTTACCGCATCTCATCCAGATCCAGCTCATCCAGGACCAAACCATGATTCGCAAGTTCTTCCGCGGTTTGTTCAAGGGTCTCGACGGCCTGCGCAAGGTGCTGCACCTGCTGCTGCTGTTGCTGATCTTCGGCTTCGTGATCGGCGCGCTGCAGGGGTCCATCCCCAAGCTGCCGTCCGACGCGGCGCTCGTCCTGCGCCCTGAAGGCGAGATCGTCGAGCAGCCTTCGGGCGACCCGTTCGAACTCGCGCTCGCCGAGGCGCGCGGCATGGGACGCAGCGAAACCACGCTGCGTGACCTGACGGATGCCATTGGTGCAGCCCGCGACGACAAACGCATCAAGACGCTGCTGATCGACTTCGACGAGATGTCCGGCGCCGGGCAGCCCACGCTCGATGAATTCGCGCGTGCGCTCACCGACTTCCGCAAGTCCGGCAAGAAGGTCGTCGCCACCGGCCTCGGCTATTCGCGCGACACTTACTACGTCGCCGCGCACGCCGACGAGATCTATCTCGACCCGCAGGGCCTGCTGGTGCTCGAGGGCTACGAGCGCTTCCGCAACTACTACAAGTCGGCGCTCGACAAGCTCGGCGTCGACATCAACGTATTCCGCGTCGGCACCTACAAGAGCGCCGTCGAACCCTATATCCGCGACGACATGTCGCCGGAAGACCGCGAGGCGAGCCAGACGTTCGTCAATTCGCTCTGGGATACCTATCTCGCGGCGGTGGCCAAGGCGCGCGGGCTCAAGCCCGAGGCGATCCGCAGCTACGTCGACACGTTCTCGCCGCAGGTCAAGGCGGCTCGTGGCGATGCCGCCAAGGTGGCGCTCGATGCGAAGCTGGTGACGGCGCTCAAGACGCCGCTGCAGGTCGAGGAGCGCCTCATCGCGCTCTCTTCCAGAGATGAGGAGACGGAGTCCTATCGCGCGGTGGGTCTCAAAGATTACCTGCGGGTCGTACGCGCCGAGAACAAGATCTCCAAGCACCCGAACGCGCGCGTCGCGGTCGTGGTGGGTTCCGGCGAGATCGTCGATGGCAACGGCAGCGGCGGTGTGATCTCCGGCGACGACACCGCCGAGCTCATCCGCAAGGCACGCCTCGACAAGGACATCAAGGCGTTGGTGCTGCGCGTCGACAGCCCGGGAGGCAGTGTCACCGCCTCCGAGCAGATCTACCGCGAAATCCTTGCCTTCAAGAAAACCAAGCGGCCGGTGGTCGTCTCGATGGGCGATCTTGCCGCCTCGGGTGGCTACTACATCTCCGCGCCCGCCGACGAGATCTGGGCGAGCCCGGCAACCATCACCGGGTCGATCGGTATCTTCGGTCTGTTCCCGACCGCGCCGCGCACCTTCGAGAAACTCGGCATCGGCGTCGATGGCGTTGGCACCACGCCGCTCTCGGGCGAGCTGCGGCTCGACCGACCGGTGGGCCCCGCGGCGTCAATGCTGCTGCAGTCGGTCATCGAGCATGGTTACGAAGAGTTCCTCGGCAAGGTGGCGGTCGGTCGCAAGAAGACTCGCGATCAGGTCGACGCGATCGCTCAGGGACGCGTCTGGGCGGGTCGTGACGCGCTGCGTCTCGGTCTCGTCGACAAGCTCGGTTCGCTGGATGAGGCGGTGGCCTCGGCGGCGAAGCGCGCGGGTCTGCCTGCGGGTCAGTACGAGCGCGACTACCTCGAGCCCGAGAAGAGCCTGGCACAGACCCTGCTCACCAATTTGCAGGTGAAGGCAGCTGTGCTGGCGTTGAAGGCCTTCGACGTCGAGTCGCTGGGTGGTTTCGGTCTCGGCGCCGGGGTGGCAGGGCTCGACGGTCCGACCCGCACCGCGCTGGCCGCGGCACGGCGTGACTTCGGCCCGGTCGAACGCAGTGTGCTGCGCTTCAACCGCTACGCGCTGCCGAACCAGTTGTACGCGCACTGCTTCTGCACGCCGTACTGACGCTGCCCGCCACTCAGCAGCAACCGCCCCGTCCATGCACGTTTCCGATCAACGCACCAATCGGCTGTTCGTCGTGCTGGCGGGGTTCTTCCTGACCAACGCGCTGCTCGCCGAGTTCGTGGGCGTGAAGATCTTCTCGCTGGAGGCGACGCTCGGCATCGCGCCGATCGAGTGGTCGCTGCTCGGCGTCTCGGGGACGCTCAACTTCACGGCTGGCGTGCTGCTCTGGCCGGTGGTGTTCGTGATGACCGACGTCATCAACGAGTACTACGGCGTCAAGGGTGTGCGGCTGATCTCCTGGGTCGCGGTCGGCTTCATCTGCTACGCCTTCCTTGCCGCCTACATCTCGATCGGCCTCGCGCCGGCGGGTTTCTGGATCGAGGCCAATCAGGCGCTAGGCGTGCCGGACATGCAGAATGCCTACGCGCAGATCTTTGGCCAGGGTTTGTGGACGATCGCCGGATCGGTGGTGGCCTTCCTGGTCGGCCAGCTGGTCGACATCACGGTCTTTCGCCGCATCCGCACGCTCACCGGCGAGGGTCATATCTGGCTGCGCGCCACCGGTTCCACGGCGGTCTCGCAGTTCATCGACAGTTTCGTCGTGCTTTACATTGCTTTCGTGCTCGGCCCGCAGAAATGGCCGGTCCCGCAGTTCCTCGCCGTGGGCATGGTCAACTACAGCTACAAGATGCTGGCGGCGATCGCGATGATCCCGCTGCTCTACGTCGCCCGTCGATTGATCAAAAATTACCTGGGTGACGCCGAGACCGAGCGACTCAAGTCAGTCGCCCACTGATCGATCGTGTACTGACCGATCGTCCACTGACGGTCGTTCAGTGCAGCAGACCGGCGAGACGCCGACGGGCGGGGCCGAGCTGCGGATCATCGGCCGGCAGCAGCTCCAGGGCTTTCCGCAGATCTTCGCGACCCGCCGAGGTGGCGTAGCGGCGGTTGCGCTCGGCGGCGGCAAACAAGGTCTCCAGGCCGCGGGCATGATCGACGCGCAGCAAATGACGGGCAGCGTTCACCCGCGCCGTCTGGATCGCATCGGTTTCATCGGGCGAGGCGAGTACGCGGGCAAAATGCACCAGCGCATAGCCGGCACGGACCGCCGGCTCGCTTTGCACCGCCGGGCGCAGCCCGCGCAGCAGATCCTCGGCGTCCTGCGCCCGGGCGGCCATCGCCAGCGCGCTGGCGTACTCGATGGTGACGGCCTCGGCCTGCGGGTCGGCCGCATGCAGCGGCTCGAGCAGGGCGAGCGCTTCCTGGACCCTGCCGGCTGCCCGCGCGCTGCGCGCTGCCGCGAGCGGTGCGTCGCTGGTTTTCGGCAAATGGGCAGCGACGAACTCGCGTACCGCGCCGAGGGGCTGCGCGCCGACGAACTCATCGACGACCTTGCCGTCACGGAACAGTTTGACCGCGGGAATGCTGCGGATCGCGTAGGCGCCGGCGACCTCCGGCTCCTCGTCGGTGTTGACCTTGACCACCTTGAGCCCCGGCGTTTCGGCCGCGAGCTGGTCGAGCACCGGCCCGAGCATTCGGCAGGGCCCGCACCAGGGCGCCCAGAAATCGACGAGGACGGGTTGCGAGGCGGACGCCTCGATGACTTCGCCACGGAATTCCGCGGTGGTGACGGCTTGGGCCTTGCTCATGGCGTTGACAATGGGAGCAGGCGGCCGGGATTTCAAGCCACCGGACGGCAGGCCGCAGTATGGGGATAATGCCGCGGTGACCCGTCCTGCACCCCGGTTGCTGTCGATCATCCCGCCGATGACGCAGCTCAATACGCCCTATCCGTCCACGGCCTATCTGACCGGCTTCCTGCGGGCGCGTGGCTTCGATGCTCGGCAAGAGGATCTCGCGCTGCAGCTCGTGCTGGAGTTGCTGTCGCCGACGGGTCTCGACGCTCTCAAGGCGCAGATTGCCGCGCAGCCGGCGCGACGCCGAGGCCCGCTGGCGCGGGCGTTTCTGGCTCAATATGCCGGCTACCGCGCCACGGTGGAGGGCGTCATCGCCTTTCTGCAGGGGCGCGATCCGACCCTCGCGCATCGGATCGCGTCGCGCCAGTTCCTGCCTGAGGGTCCGCGCTTTGCGGCGCTCGAGGCCTATGCACCGGCGGAGGAGGGCGGCGACCCGCTGGCCTGGGCATTTGGTGCGCTGGGCAGCCATGATCGCGCGCGGCACTTCGCCACGCTCTACCTCAACGACCTTGCCGACGTCCTGCGCGAGGCCGTCGATCCGCGCTTCGAGTTCGTTCGCTACGCTGAGCGTCTCGCCGGCAGCCAGCCCTCATTCGAGCCGCTCGCCGCGGCGCTGGCGGCGTCCCGCAACCTCATCGACACGGCGCTGCACACGCTCGCGCTGCAGGCGATCGAGCGTCATCAGCCGGATATCGCGCTGCTGTCGGTGCCTTTCCCCGGCGCCGTGTACGGCGCTTTCCGTATTGCCCAGGCGATCCGTGAGCGCGCGCCCGAAACCGTGATCGTGCTCGGTGGCGGCTACGTGAACACGGAGTTGCGCGATCTCACCGAGTCCCGGGTGTTCGATTTCTTCGACTATCTGACGCTCGACGACGGCGAGCGGCCGCTGCTGGCACTGATCGACCGCTGGCGTGGCCTGCGTCCCCGGGAACGGTTGGTGCGCACGTTCCTGCGCGATGCGGCGAGCGGCGAGGTGCGCTACATCGACTGTGGCGAGCCCGACGTGCCCTTCGCCGAGGTCGGTACGCCGACCTGGGACGGTTTGCCGCTCGGTCGCTATCTTTCGGTGCTCGACATGCTCAATCCGATGCACCGCCTGTGGTCTGACGGCCGCTGGAACAAGTTGACGGTGGCGCATGGTTGCTACTGGAAAAAATGCAGCTTCTGCGACGTCTCGCTGGACTACATCTCGCGCTACGAGACCGCAAATGCGCAACTGCTCGTCGATCGCATCGAGTCCATCGTCACGGAGACGGGTGAGAGCGGGTTCCACTTCGTTGACGAAGCTGCGCCGCCCAAGGCGCTGAAGGCACTCGCCGAGGAGCTGCTGCGCCGAGGTCGAACCATTTCATGGTGGGGGAACATCCGCTTCGAGAAGACCTTCTCGCCGGACGTGTGCCGATTGCTCGCCGCGAGCGGCTGCATCGCCATCACCGGTGGCCTCGAGGTGGCCTCAGACCGTCTCTTGGGCCTGATGAAAAAAGGCGTCTCGGTCGCCCAGGTGGCTGCGGTCACGCGGGCGTTCAGCGATGCCGGAATTCTCGTGCATGCCTACCTGATGTACGGCTTTCCGACCCAGACCGTGGCCGAGACGGTCGACTCGCTGGAGTATGTACGCCAACTCTTCGTCGAAGGCTGCATCCAGTCCGGCTTCTTCCACCGCTACACCTGCACCGTGCACTCGCCGGTGGGTCGCGATCCCGCGGCCTATGGCGTGACGCTGCAGCCGCAGCCTTTTGCCGGGTTCGCGCGCAACGACGTCGCTTTCCACGATCCGGCGGGCGTCGACCACGATGCACTCGGCCGGGCATTGAATGCCGCGCTGTACAACTTCATGCACGGCGTCGGGCTCGACCGCGACGTGCGCGAGTGGTTCGCGCCCGAGTTGCGCCGGGTGCCGCGAACCGGCGTCCCGGCGGATTTCATCCGTGCGGCGCTGGCACGAACCGCAGCGCGCGGGGCGCGCCGAGCAAAGACCACTCGCTGATTTCGAAATCGGCCGTGCACCAGCCTGCGGTGTGGAAGCCCTCGAAGCCACGCGCCGTCGGCAGATGCTGCGCCCATCGCGCTGCGAGATCCGAGATGCCGGGGTTGTGGCCGACGAGCAGCAGGTGTCGCACCGCGTCGGCGGTTTCCCTGAGGGCCTGTTGCAGCAGCGTCCAGTCGGCGTGGTAGAGATGGCGTTCAAACTTGGCCGGCAGTACGGGGCATATCGCGGGCACGAAATGCGCGATCAATATCTGTGCCGTCTGCCGCGTGCGCAGTGCAGCGCTTACCAGCAGTGCGTCCGGCGAGCCCGAGGCTGCGCCGATGGCGGCCGCGGCCGCGGCCACTTCAAGCTGGCCGCGCGCATCGAGCGGTCGGAAAAAATCACCGCCCTCGGCCTGCGCCGCGGCATGGCCGTGACGCAGCAGCGTCACCCGCTTCACGGCACGCGCACCTCGATGCGGTCGTCGCGGCGACGGACCTCGAAAATCTTGATCGCTTCATAGGCGGGCGGGGTCAGCGGTTCACCGCTGCGCAGGCAGAAGCGCGCACCGTGACGCGGGCAGATGACGACGCCGCAGGGCGTACTGGCGTCGGCCTCGAGGTCGGCGCCGGCCAGCGACTCGCCGTCGTGGCTGCAGCGATCCTCGAAGGCGTGCAGTTGACCCTCCAGCGCGACGACGGCGACGTAGTAGCCATCGATCTCGGCGTCGAAGCGGCCGCCCGCCGCCAACGCGGCGGCGTCACCGACGTCGATCCACGCGGGCAGGGCGGTCGCCGTCACATCATGCCCGTCTGCAAGCGGGCGGCGTCCGACATCATCGACTGGTTCCACGGCGGGTCGAAGACGAGTTCGACATCCGCCTTGGCGACCGTGGGGATGATCTCGAGCTTCTCGCGGACGTCCTGCACCAGTACGTCGCCCATGCCGCAGCCGGGCGCGGTGAGCGTCATCTTGACGCCGATGTTGCGTGCGCCGTCGTTATCGGTGCTGACCACGCATTCATAGACGAGGCCGAGTTCGACGATGTCGATCGGAATCTCCGGGTCGTAGCAGCTGCGCATCTGTCGCCAGGCGAGTTCGCGGATGTCCTCGTCGGTGGCGCCCGGCGGCAATTCCGGCGGCTTGATCGCCTGCTTGCCGATGGCGTCTGCGTTCTCGCCCGAGAGCCGGTACAGATTGCCCTCGATGTAGAGCGTGAAACTGCCGCCGAGCGCCTGGGTAATGAAGCCGGAGAGTCCGGCCTTGAGTTCGATCTCGTCGCCCGAGGGCACCATCACCGCCTGGGTGTTGCGGCTGAGCGTGAAGGCTTCGTTTTCGTGACTGCGCATGGCGGCAACCGGAGGGAAGAGGAGGGTTATTCGGTGGATACGCTGGCCGGCGTCGCCACGGACTCGCCGCCGGCGCGATGCGCGAGGGCGGCGTCGAGCGTGTGCCAGCAAAGGCTCGCGCACTTCACGCGCGCTGGATACTCACGCACTCCGGCAAGCGCTGCGAGCTTGCCGAGCTCCGCCGGTGGTACCAGCGCCTCGCCATGCGCCGTCAGCGCTTGGTGCACGAGTGCGCGCAGGTGGTTGATCGCCGCGGTGTCCTTGCCCTTGACCGCTTCCGTCATCAGCGAGGCGGAAGCGGTCGAGATCGCGCAACCCTTGCCCTCGAAACGGATGTCGCTGATGCGATCGCCATCGAGTCGCAGCGTCAGCGTCAGGCGGTCGCCGCAAAGCGGGTTATTGCCGTCTGCAGAGGTGTCGCAGGGGTCGAGTCGGCCGAAGTTGCGCGGCTGCTTGTTGTGATCGAGGATCACATCGCGATAAAGGTCCTTGAGGTCCATCAGCCAAATACCTCGTGGACGCGTCCCAGCGCCCCCAGCAACTGCTCAAGATCGGCCTCGTCGGTGTAGCAGCCGAATGACGCGCGCGCCGTCGCCGGCACCTCGAAGAAATCCATCACCGGCATGGCGCAATGATGCCCTGTGCGCACGGCTACGCCCTCGTCGTCGAGGATCGTCCCGAGGTCGTGGGGATGCACACCGTCGATGGTGAAGGAAATCACTCCGGCCTTGTGTGCCGCCTCGCCAACGATGTTGAGACCCGGAACGGCACGCAGCGCCGCCGTGGCGCGCGTCAACAGGCGCTGCTCGTGGGCATGAACGCGCTCGATGCCGAGTCCTTCGAGGTAGTCGATCGCGGCGGCGAGACCGACCGCTCCCGAGATGTGCGGCGTGCCGGCTTCGAAGCGATAGGGCAGCTCGTTGTAAGTGGTTTTGGCGAAGCTCACGGTGAGGATCATGTCACCACCGCCCTGCCAGGGCGGCATCTCGCGCAGCACGGCCTCGCGCGCCCAGAGCACACCGAGTCCCGTTGGTCCATAAAGCTTGTGACTGGAGAAGACGTAGAAGTCGCAGTCGAGTTCGCGTACGTCGACCCGTTGATGGGCCACGGCCTGCGCGCCATCCAGCAGCGTGAGTGCGCCCGCGGCGCGCGCGGCGGCGATCATCTCGCGTACCGGCAGCACCGTGCCGAGCGCGTTGGATATCTGGGTGAAGGCGGCGAGCCGGGTGCGCGGCGAGAGCAGCGCCTTGAATGCGTCGAGATCGAGTTCGCCACGCCGGTCGATCGGTGCCACCCGCAGCACCGCACCGCTGCGTTCGCAGAGCATCTGCCAGGGGACGATATTGGCGTGGTGCTCCATCCAGGTGATGAGGATCTCGTCGCCGGGGCCGAGCCGCCGGCCCCAGGACTGGGCGACCAGGTTGATCGACTCGGTGGTGCCGCGCGTGAAGATGATTTCCTTGATGCTGGCGGCGTTGAGGAATCGACGTACCCGTTCGCGCGCCCCTTCGAACAAATCGGTCGCGCGCTGACTGAGCTGGTAGACACCGCGATGCACGTTGGCGTGGCTGCTGCGCTCGTAGCGATCGACCGCCTCGATCACGGTGAGCGGACGCTGCGCTGAGGCAGCCGTGTCCAGGAAAGCCAGGCGCTTGCCGCGCACGCTGGTGGCGAGCACCGGGAAATCGGCGCGCACGCGCGCGACGTCATAGGCGGACAGGTGATCGTCGAGCAGGGCGTTCATGGGTCTTGCCTCGCCGCCGCAGCGCCTGGCAACTGTCGCTCCAGCGCCGCTTCGACCTGCGCGCGCAGCGACGGTGAGGGCAGATGGGCGAGCACGTCGCTGACGAACGCCCACTTGAGCAGCGACTCGGCGGCGGCCGGCGGAATGCCCCGCGAGAGCAGGTAGAAGAGCATGTCCGGATCGAGCATGCCTACGGTTGCGCCGTGACTGGCCTGTACGGCGTCGGTGTGGATCTCGAGTTGCGGTCGCGCGTCGGCTTCGGCCTCGCTGCCGGCGAGCAGGCACTTGAGCGACTGGTCGGTGCGCGCTCCGCTCGCCTGCTGTGCGACCCGCATGTGGCCATTGAAAGCGATACGCGAGCGCCCCGCGGCGATGCCACGATAGGTCTGCCGCGTGCGCGTGCCCGGTGCCGCGTGATTGATGCGTGCATATGCATCATGGCACTGCGTACCCTCGCCCAGCGCCGCGACATGCCATTCGAGCGCGGCATCGCGACCAGCGAGTTCGACGAGCGCGGTCGAGCGGCTCGCCGCGCCGCCTTCCATGAGCTGCACGACTTTGGCGCTCGCCGCTTCGCCAAGATCGAGTTCCAGCGTCTCCAGCCACTGCGTCCTTGGCTCGTGATGGCCGACGCGTGCGGCGACGAGCCGAGCGCGCGGCGCAAGTGTCGCCTGCAGGTGCAGGTTGCCGAGGCCCGCTGCGTCGCCACGCAGTCCGAGCTGACGCTCGACGAGCGTGAGTTCGGCATCGGCACCGAGCCGAAGATCGAGCGCCGGATGGCCGCTCGCCGTGGTGACGCAGATGATTTCGAGCGCGAGCGAATGGCCGGCAGCCACTTCGATCAGGCAGGTGGCGGCCCGTGACCGACGATTGAGATCGGCGAAGTAGTGATCGACGTGCACGTCGCCGTCCTGAACGCCGACGTCGACCGCTCCGGTGCGGAAACTCGCTTCCGGCAGGCTGGCCGAGAGCGCGGGTAGAGGATGTCCGTCGACGAGCACGATGCGCGGAAAGCCCGGCAGCAGCGGCGGCAGCATGGCTGCGACGTCGCTGATGAGCGCAGGTGCGGGCGGCGGCGCAGCATCGAAACGCGCGCGCGCGAGTCCGCGCAGATTCGCGTACTTCCAGTTCTCGTCGCGGTTGGAGGGCAGGGGGCGGGGCAGTGCGCTCATGCTGGATCCGTCGCTCAGGCGGCCTCGCCCAACAGCCAGTCGTAGCCACGGGCTTCGAGTTCGCGGGCGAGCTCGGGCCCACCGCTGCGGATGATGCGACCGCGGGCCAGCACGTGGACCCGATCAGGCTTCACGTGATCGAGCAGTCGCTGGTAATGGGTGACGAGGACGATGGCGCGCTCGGGCGAGCGTAACGTGTTGACGCCGTTGGCGACCACCTTGAGCGCATCGATGTCGAGGCCCGAGTCGGTCTCATCGAGTACGGCGAGGCTCGGCTCCAGCACTAGCATCTGCAGGATCTCGTTGCGCTTCTTTTCGCCGCCCGAGAAGCCCTCATTCACGCCGCGCGAGAGAAAGGCCTCGTCCATCTGCATGACACGCATCTTCTCGCGCACCAGCGTCAGGAACTCGAAGGCGTCGACCTCCGGCAGACCACGGTGCTTGCGCGCCGCATTCAGCGCGGCCTTGAGCAGATAGACGTTGTTGACGCCCGGAATCTCGACCGGGTACTGGAAGCCGAGAAACAGGCCCTCCTGCGCGCGCTCCTCCGGCGCGAGGGCGAGCAGGTCGCGGCCGCGCCAAGAGATGCTGCCGGCCGTGACCTCGTAGCCCGGTCGGCCGGCCAGCGTGTAGGCGAGCGTGCTCTTGCCCGAGCCGTTCGGGCCCATGATGGCGTGCACTTCGCCGGCTGGAACTTCCAGGCTCAGGCCATCGAGCACCTTGCGCTCGCCAACCCGGGTGTACAGGTCCTTGATGATCAGCATGGGTCCTTCCTCGTCCTCTTCGTCTCAGCCCACCGCGCCTTCGAGGCTGACGGCGAGCAGGTTCTGCGCCTCGACCGCGAATTCCATGGGCAATTCTTTGAATACGCTCTTGCAGAAGCCGTTGACGATCATGTTCACAGCGTCTTCCTCGCCAATGCCGCGCTGCAGGCAGTAGAAAAGCTGGTCTTCGCTGATCCGCGAGGTCGATGCCTCATGCTCCACGGTGGCGGTCGGATTGCGCACCTCGACATACGGGAAGGTGTGCGCGCCACATCGATCGCCCATCAGCAGCGAGTCGCATTGGGTGAAGTTGCGCGCACCGCTCGCGCCCGGCAGGATTTTAACGAGGCCGCGGTAGGTGTTCTGGCCGCGTCCCGCGGAGATGCCCTTGGAGACGATTGTGCTGCGCGTGTTGCGGCCGATGTGGATCATCTTCGTGCCGGTGTCGGCCTGCTGGCAGTGGTTGGCGAGCGCGACGGAATAGAACTCCCCCACCGAGTTGTCGCCGCGCAGCACGCAGCTCGGATACTTCCAGGTGATCGCCGAACCGGTCTCGACCTGGGTCCAGGAGATGCGCGAGTTGCGCCCGCGGCACTCGCCGCGCTTGGTGACGAAGTTGTAGATGCCGCCGACGCCGTTCTCGTCGCCCGGGTACCAGTTCTGCACGGTGGAGTACTTGATCTGCGCATCGTCCATGGCCACCAGTTCGACCACTGCGGCGTGCAGCTGGTTTTCGTCGCGCATGGGTGCGGTGCAGCCTTCGAGGTAACTCACGTGACTGCCCTCGTCGGCGACGATGAGGGTGCGCTCGAACTGGCCGGTGTTGGCCGCGTTGATGCGGAAGTAGGTCGACAGTTCCATCGGGCAACGCACGCCCTTCGGGATGTAGACGAACGAGCCGTCGGAGAACACGGCGGAATTCAGACAGGCGTAGAAATTGTCGGTGTAGGGCACCACGGTGCCAAGATGCTGCTCGAGCAGCTGCGGATGCTTCTGCACGGCGTCGGAGAACGAGCAGAAGATGACGCCGGCCTTCTCCAAGCGGTCCTTGAAGGTGGTGGCGACGGACACGCTGTCGAACACCGCATCGACCGCCACCCCGGCGAGCCGCGCGCGTTCATGCAGCGGCACGCCTAGCTTCTCGTAGGTTTCGAGCAACTTCGGGTCGACTTCGTCGAGGCTCTTCGGGCCGTCTTTCTTTGCCTTCGGCGCCGAGTAATAGGAAATCGCCTGATAATCCACCGGCGTAAAGCGCACCTGCGCCCACTCCGGCGCCTGCATGGTCTGCCAGTGGCGGAACGCCCGCAGCCGCCACTCGGTGAGGAAGGCCGGTTCGCGCTTGATGCGCGAGATGCTGCGCACCACGTCCTCGTCGAGCCCGGGCGGCAGGCTGTCCGATTCGATGTCGGTGACGAAGCCATGCTGGTAGCCGCGGCTGACAAGATCCTCGATCTGGGCGTTTTCGCTCATGGGTGTCGCTGTGTACGGAGACTGCTGGGCGGTGGGGTTGGTCGGGAAAGATGGGCTGCAAAGATCAGCCGGGGCTGGCTGAGCGCCGCAGCATCGCGGCTGCCGCACGGCCGCCGGCAGCGGGTTTCAGTTCCTGCTCGAAGCCGGGCATCTCGAGGCTTCGGCTGTCGAGCCCCGCGAGCTGCGCCAGGCTGACGTCGTAGAGCGAGCGGCGGATCGCGAGGTTGACCCGCTGCCAGGCGTGACCGACGTCGCAGGTATTCTCGATTTCGCACTGCCCGCGGCCGGCCGAGCAGTCGGTGACCGCGACCGGTCCCTCGATTACATCGAGGATGGCGGCCGCGGAGATCGCTGCCGGTGGGCGGGCGAGGGAGTAGCCGCCATGCTGGCCGCGGGTCGAGCGCACCAGCGCGCCACGATGCAGGCTTTTGAGCACCTTGCTGACTGTCGGCAGACCGATCCGGGTGCGCTCGGCAAGCACCGAGGCGCTCAGGCAGGCCTGTGGCTCACGGGCGAGCGCCGCGAGGATCACGGTGGCGTAGTCGGTCATGCGCGAGATGCGGATCATAAAGCCGGACCATTTTAGTCCAGATTAATTCGTCACGCAGCACCTGCGTTCAGCGGAAGCCTCGGGGGCTGGTCAGCGTTTGGTAAGATTCGGCCCCTTTGCGGGTCCCCCGGCGTCCATGACAGAAGCGGTCATCAAGGTCAGCGATTTGCATTACGGCGTCGGCCGTCGGCAGATCTTCGACGGTCTGAACCTCGAGGTCCGCCGCGGGCAAGTCACGGCCCTCATGGGCCCAAGCGGCACCGGCAAGACAACTCTGTTGCGTCTGATCACCGGGCAGACGAGCCCGCAGCAGGGCCGCATCGAGGTATTTGGACAGGACGTCGCCGGGCTGCGCAAGCCGGCGCTCTACGCGCTGCGACGGCGGATGGGCATGCTGTTCCAGAATGGCGCGCTGCTTACCGACCTCAGCGTCTTCGAGAACGTGGCCTTCCCCGTGCGCGAACACGTCCGTTTGCCCGAGCCGCTGCTGCGCCAGCTGGTGCTTACCAAGCTGCACGCTGTGGGCTTGCGCGGCGCTGCCGAACTCATGCCCGCCGAGCTCTCGGGCGGTATGGCGCGGCGTGTGGCGCTGGCCCGCGCCATCGTCATGGATCCCGAGCTGCTGATCTATGACGAACCGTTCGTCGGTCTCGACCCGATTTCCATGGGGGTCATCGTCCGCCTGATCCGCGATCTCAACGAGGCGCTCGGCATCACCAGCATCGTGGTATCGCACGACGTCGATGAGCTCGCAGCGATCGCCCACTACAGCTACCTGCTCTCGGGCGGTCGGGCCGTGGCCGAGGGCTCGCCCGAGCAACTGCGCGAAAGTCCGCTGGAGGTCGTGCGCCAGTTCATGAGTGGCCAGGCTGACGGACCGGTGCCGTTTCATTACCCGGCGCCCGATTACTACGCGCAGCTCATGGGTACCGAGGCCCCGGACAGCGTGGGCGGTTCCGCAGCGACTCGCGGGAGCCGCGAATGATCGGCGCCACCCTGCAGCGCATCGGCACGGTCGGGGTCTTTCTCGGCCGTATCCTCGGGCAGTGCGGTCCCGCGCTGTTGCGGCCGCGGGCCGTCGTCCACCAGATCTACAACGCCGGTGCGCGCTCGCTGATCATCATCATGCTCTGCGGCTTGTTCGTCGGCATGGTGCTGGGTCTGCAGGGCTTCGATCTGCTGCAGCGCTTCGGATCCGAGGATGCACTCGGCGTGGCCGCGGCGCTCGGGCTGCTGAAGGAGCTCGGCCCGGTGGTCACGGCGCTGCTGTTTGCCGGCCGCGCCGGCACGGCCTTGACGTCGGAGATCGGCCTCATGCGCGCCACCGACCAGTTGACCGCGATGGAGATGATGGCCGTCGATCCGCTGCGCTACGTGGTCGCACCGCGTTTCCTAGGCGGCGTGATCGCCATGCCACTGCTCGTTGCGGTGTTCAACATCGTCGGCCTCTTCGGCGCGCAGTTGATCGGTGTGCAGCTGATGGGCGTCGATACCGGCGCGTTCTGGTCGCAGATGCAGTCCGCGGTGGAGCTCGACGATGTCAACGAGGGCATCGTCAAGAGCGTCTGCTTCGGCATCGCCTGCAGCCTCGTGGCCGTCCACGAGGGCTATACGGCCCAGCCGACCGCCGAGGGCGTGGGTCTCGCCACCACCCGCACCGTCGTCATTTCCTCCGTGCTCACGCTGTTGCTCGACTACATCCTGACGGCAGCATTCCTTGGAAGGTAATCGCCCATGAAACCGCAACGCTCACTCGAGATCGGTACGGGACTGTTCGTGCTGCTCGGCTTTGCCGCGCTCTTCTTCCTCACCACGCAATTGCCGGGCAGTGGCGTGCAGTTTGGTGCGCCGCAGGGCTACCGGGTGACCGCACGCTTCGACAACATCGGCGACCTCAAGGGCGGTTCGCCGGTCAGCATGGCGGGCGTGCGCATTGGTCGGGTGGAATCCGTGGCCTTCGACTCCGGCGATTATCGCGCCGTGGTGACGCTGCGCATCGAGTCGCGCTACGACCGGATCCCCGATGACAGCGACGCCAGCATCCAGACCCAGGGATTGCTCGGCGGCAAGTACGTCGGCATCGGGCCCGGCGGCTCCGATACCTTCCTCAAAGACGGCAGCCAGATCGAATTCACCCAGTCGGCGATCGTGCTCGAATCGCTGGTCAACAAGTTCTTTGCCAACTTCGCAAGCAAGGGCAGCGACGCCGACAAGACCACCGATACGGAGAAAGCCCCATGACCCGTCATCCCTTGCTGTGCACGCTGCTGCTCGGCGGCGCTCTTATGTTTGCTATGCCACAAATGGCTGCTGCCCAGCCGGCCGCACCGGTGAAGGGTGCCGCCGCGGCGATCGACAACAGCGATCCCGTCAAACTGATCGAAACCTCGGCCAACACCATGGTCGCCGAACTCGAGTCGCGACGGGCGGAGTTTCGCAAGGATCCGGCGAAGCTCGCGGCGCTCGTCGATCGGGTGCTGCTGCCGAACTTCGATGTCGACCATGCGGCGCGTCTCGTGCTGGGCAGGCATTGGCGCACCGCCACGCCGCAGCAGCGGCAGCGCTTCATTGACGCCTTCTATGGCTCGCTGATGAATAACTACGGCGATGCGCTGCTCGAATTCACCGGCGATCGCATCAAGGTATTGCCCTCGCCGGTGGCGGCGGATGCGACCAGCGCCACGGTGCGTACCGAGGTACGACGCAGCAACGGCCAGAAGGTGCCGGTCAACTACACGCTGCGCAAGACGGACGCCGGCTGGAAGGCCTGGGACGTCGTCATCGAGGGCATCAGCTACGTGAAGAGCTTCC
>CAZIRD010000033.1:24193-25062 GCA_964541625.1 uncultured Acidibacter sp. | reverse complement strand
CATCCATGCCGCGCTCGCCCATGGCCATATAGCCCGGAACTAAATCATTGATCTTGGCAGCCAGGTCGTCCTGACGCACGCCAATCATGGTGGGCACGTCATGACCCATCGCATTCATGGTGTGATGGCTCTTGTGGCAATGAAAGGCCCAATCGCCTTCTTCGTCGGCGAGAAATTCAATCTGGCGCATCTGGCCAACGGCAATGTCCTGCGTCACCTCGAGCTGTCGCGCGGCTTTCGGCGTCGGCCCACCATCGGTACCCGTGACCACGAACTCGTGGCCATGCAGGTGAATCGGGTGATTGGTCATGGTGAGATTGCCGACGCGGATGCGCACTTTGTCGCGCAACCGCACGATAAGCGGATCGATTCCCGGGAAGACCCGACTGTTCCAACTCCAGATATTGAAGTCGAGCATGGTCATGATCTTTGGGGTGTAACTCCCCGGATCGATGTCGTAAGCATTGAGCAGAAAACAAAAATCGCGGTCGACCTCATCGATGAGGGCGTGCTTCTCTCGCGGATGAGTCACCCAAAAACCCATCATGCCCATCGCCATCTGCACCATCTCGTCGGCGTGCGGGTGGTACATGAAGGTACCGGGTCGCCGCGCCGTGAATTCATAGACGAAGGTCTTGCCCGGTGCGATCGGCGGCTGCGTGAGGCCACTCACCCCATCCATGCCGTTCGGCAGGCGCTGCCCGTGCCAGTGTACCGAGGTGTTCTCGGGCAGACGGTTGGTGACGAACAGGCGAATCCGGTCGCCCTCGACGACCTCGATGGTCGGCCCGGGGCTCTGGCCGTTGTATCCCCAGAGATTGCCCTTGAAGCCGCTGGTGAACTCGCGCACCACGGGCTCGGCCACGAGA
>CAZIRD010000033.1:0-24183 GCA_964541625.1 uncultured Acidibacter sp. | reverse complement strand
GGATGGAATTCTTTGACACCGTTCTTGAGACGAAACGGCAGCGTCCAGCCGTTGAGCGTGACCACCGGGTCGTAGGGCCGGCCCTGCGAGGGCTGCAGCGGCGGCCGCGTGGCCGGCTCGGTCTCGATCACCGGTTCGGGCAGCGCGGCGAGCGCGGCGCGATTCACGGCAGTGGCGGCCGCCGCCATCCCGGCGACGCCCGCGTAGCGGAAAAACTGCCTGCGGGACTTCATGGGCGGGTACTCATGCGCCCCATTCTAAAGAAACGGGCGGGCATCCTGCGACGCCCGCCCGTTTCCCTGGCCCCTGCCCCCCCCGGCCAGGAACCCAAGCCTTGGCCCGACAACTCAGAACTTCACACCCACCCGCACCCCGATCTGCCGCGGATCGGCAGGATAGGTCGTGTAGGCGAGCACCGGCGGCGCCACCGGAAAGGCGATGTACGGATCGCCGTAGCTCTGCGCCGAGACCGCCTTGTCGTAGTCGAGCAGATTGGTGATGTACAGCGCAGCGGTGTACTTGTCGTTCGACATCCCCACCTGCACGTCAACGTTGGTCAGCTTCGGCAGCCAGACGAGATTGTCAGGCGAAAGGTAACGCTTGCTGCGCACTTGTCCGGACAGTTCGCCGTTGAGGGTCCAGCCATTGGCAAGCTCGCGCGAGTACAGCAGCGACGCCACCAGCGCATGGCGCGCGGACTGCTCGAGGCTCTTGCCGTTGGTATTGGTGAAGCAGACCACCTGTGCACCGACCGTGCCGACGCGGCAATTGCCCGACCCGGCGATACCGAGTGCCGAAGTGTTCGGTACCTCGGATTCGATGAAGCGCGCATCGATGTAGGTGTAGCCGGCGGAGAGCGTGAGGGTCTCGGAGAGCGCCGCCGAAATCTCGAGCTCGGCGCCATCAACCTTGGCCTCGCCCTGGTTGCGCACCAGCGTCGAGGTGCCCTGCGGGCTGCGGGTGTCCGGCACCAGCAACTGCGCAATGCGGTCGGTGTACTTCATCTGGAACAGCGCGCCGTTCAGACGCAGCCGATCATCCAGCCACGAGGTCTTGAAGCCCGCCTCATAGTTCCACAACACTTCGGGCTGGTACTTGGCGTCATTGACGTCGAGCACCACGCCGACATTGAGGAAGCCGGCCGGCTTCACACCCTTGGAGGCGGTCGCGTACAGCAGCTTGCCATCCGCCGGCTTGTAGTTGACGGTGAACTTGGGCGCGAAAAAGCTGGTGCCTGACGACGGCGTGAAGGTCACGCCCGGCAAAAGCGCCGGCAGCAGCGCGCCGGTGGTCGCATTGACCGGCAGCGAGAGCGCACGACCGAACAGGTAGTCGAAGGTCTCCTTGCTGTAACGAGCCTCCGCGCTGACCTCGAGCTGGTTGGTGAGGTCGTAGGCCAGCGAGAGATAGGCGGACTTGTGCACGGTGTTGCGATAGTTGAGATCGCCCGCCAACTTGCCGCGGGCGGCGACTTCGGCAGCCGCGGACCAGGTCGAGCCGGCCGGCACGGACGGCGGGTTACGGAAGAAGCCGCCGATGAACACCGACGCGTTGACGCTCGAGTAGTCCTCCTTCCAGTAAAGACCACCGACCGCCCAACGCAGACCCTCGCCCGAGAGATTGCCGAGACGCAACTCCTGGCTGATCTGCTTGGCTTCGGTATCGAGGTCAGTGACCGAGAGGCCGGGCAGCGGCTCGAACGTACCCGCGACCGGTCGGGTCACGGTGGTCGCCGGCGCGGCGAGGAAGTCGGCATCGGCGCGGCTCAGCGTGTCGGCCTTGGTGTAGCCGGTCCAGGAATTGAGCGTTGCCCAGCCGAGGTTGACCTCGCCGACAAGGCTGAACACCAGCGCCTTGAGCGTACTGCCCTCGTAGTCCTTGCCGGTCAGCGGATCGACGCTGAGCAGCACCTGATCACCCACGCCGGCCTCGCCGATCGAGGGATAGGGGATGGACGCCGGCAGCGGCGCGCCGCCCGGCGGCAGGCCCAGCCTGAGGCCGACGGCATTCGCCGGCAGATTGAGCCGCGTGTTGCGGCCGGCAATTGCCTGACCGAAGTAGTACGACGGGCGCGGCTCGGATTCGTCGTCCGAATAAGACAGGCGAGCAGTGAAGTCGACGTCATCGCTCGGCTGGAAACGCAGCGCCGCGGCGATCCCGCGGGTATCCCAGCCGCCGATCTTCTCGCCCGAGATGCTGTTTTTATAGAAACCGTCAAAGGTGCTGTAGAGCGCGTTGACTCGCAGCGCCATCGTTTCGCTGAGCGGCATGTTCACCGCGCCGCGGGTCTCGATGAGCCCGTCGCCGGCGATATCCAGCGAGGCCTGCGCCTCCTGCTTGTCCACGCTCGGCCGCTTGGAAACGTAGTTGATGGCGCCGCCGAAGGCGACGCGGCCGTAGAGGGCGCTCTGCGGACCCTTGACCACCTCGATGCGCTCGACATCGACGAGCTTGAGGTTCATGAGGTTCGAGCCGCCCGCGGTGGCGATCGACTCCGAGGAGATGTCGATGCCATCAAGAAGGATGCCGATCGGCGGACGACCGCGCGTGGTCGGCAAACCGCGGATATTCGGCCGGGTGTCCTGAGGCGCGAAGCCTTTGTCGAAGCTGAGGCCGGGAGTGAACTTAACCACGTCCTGCACATTGCGGATGCCGCGCCGCTCGATGGCCTCGGCGGTAAAGGCGGTCACCGAGATCGGCGTGTCCTGCAGCGACTCGGCAGTTCGCCGCGCGGTGACGATGACTTCCTCGAGTTGCGCCTGCGCACTCGCCGTACCGCTCACGGCGGCAGCGACAGCTGCGGCAATCAGCAAACGAGTGTGGAACGTACCGGCTTGTTTCATTGCTCCCCCAGATCCTTTGTCATTTCGTTCAGACGCCCGCCGAGCAGGCACCGGCGTGACACTCACGCGCCGTCCGAATCCCGTCCAATACCTTTCGATGATCGTTGTGACTTGATCCATACATAAAACGCATATGTACGGTTCACGCCGACGCCGGCGTCCGGAGTTAGGCTACAAGCCATGAACCACACCTCACGCGCCATCGCGGCACTGCCGGCTTTGCTGCTCGGCGCCGCGGCCTTCCTGGGTTTCGCGGCCGTCCCCGCGCTCGCCGCACCGGCGGTCGTACGCTCCGTGGATCTCGATACCGTCCAAATCGCTTACCGGGAGCGCGGCACGGGCCGGCCGGTTTTATTCGTGCACGCGCTGCTGCTCGACTCGCGACTCTGGCTTGATCAGCTCAATGGCGTCTGTACAACCCGTCGCTGTCTCGCGCCCGACTTCTCGGGGCACGGCGGCTCGACGCCGCTGACCGCCAGCAAAGTCGACTCGCGGCGTTACGCCAGCGAACTGCTGCAATTCCTCGATGCGGCCGGGGTGCGCGAACCGGTGGATGTCGTCGGCCTGAGCGGCGGCGGCAATATCGCCGCGCTCGCCTGCGCGGAGCAGCCGACGCGCTGCCGCTCGTTGACGCTGATCAGCTCCGTGCTCGGCGGCAGTCTCGACCCAGCCGGGGTGCGCTACCGCGCCGAGAACGCGCGCACGGTCGTCATCGAAGGCAAGGACACGCTGTTCCGGCGCTTCAACGAGTACATCGTCGCGCCCTCGGCCTCGCTGACCGCCCGGGCCCGCTACCGCTCCATGCTGGAGCAGACCCCCTACGAGACCTTCGTCGCCTTCCTCACGGCCGCCGAGCAACAACCGCCGGCGGGCGAGCTGTTGCCCAGGTTGCGCATGCCGGTGATGATCCCGGTCGGCAGCGGCGACACCGTGCTCACCCCGGAGATGGCCCGCAAGAACGCGGCCGGCTTCCCGGACGGTCGGGTGGTGGAGCTACCCTCCGCAGGTCGGCTGCTGCCACTCGAATCACCTGCGGAACTCAACCGTGCTCTGGTTGAATTCTGGAACGAACTCGACAGCAGAGGCAGACGCCCATGATCACGCTCAAGCAACGCGGCCGTGCCGGCCTGCAATTCCTCGGCTCGCTGCAGACCTTTTCCAGCTCGACGCTGCGCGACATCGCCGAGCAGGACTACGCGGCGCAACCCGAGGCCCCTGCGCTCGCCGAAGAATTCCGCGGCGACGCCAAGCCGCATGTCTGGCAGGATCGCCTGCGCCGCGCGCGTGACGTGGTCGAGCGCTCCAAGGCCTACCGCTTCAACCGTTTCTACCAGCGCTGGGTGGCCGAGCAGAACTACATCCGCGCCATCCCGGCAGTCGAAGCCCGCCGCAACGAATGGCAGGCGCTGGCGGCGGCCAAGCAGCCGAAGGACAGCTCGCGGCTGCAGCTCGACCCGCAACTCGAAATCCCCTCGTGGTACGAGGGCGTCGAGTGGCATCTCGAGCCCGGCGGCTGGGACGGCTACGACCTCACCCAGCCCATGTTCATGGCGGGTATCGGACCCTACGTCTTCGCCCATGGCGGCTATGCTGCGGTGGACGTATTCGCCGACATCCGCTCGCAGCGCGGCCGCGTGCTCGACCAACTTCGCGTCAAAGATCCCAAGCGTATCTACGAAGTCGGATGCGGCGGTGCGACCACCCTTGCCGTCGCCCGCCAAAAGTTCCCGCAGGCTGAGCTGATCGGCGGTGACCTCTCGCCGGCGCTGCTGCGCGGCGGACACTTCATCAGCGAAATGCTGGGTCTCAACATCACCTTCCGTCAGGAGGACGGCTGCAAGGTTGCCGAGGCGGACGGCAGCGTCGATGCCGTGATCTCCTACGCGGTGCATCACGAGATGCCGCCGGTGGTCACCGAGAAGGTGATCCACGAGATGTTCCGTATTCTGCGTCCCGGCGGCGAAATGCTGATCAACGATCCGCCGCCGTTCCGCGCCGTCAATCCGCTGCAGGCCGTGGTGCTCGATTGGGACACCGACAACCGCGCCGAGCCGTTCTTCTCCTCCGCCGCCTCGATCAACCTCGCCAGCATCATGCGCGAGGCCGGCTTCACGGACATCGAAGAATTCGCACTCGAGCCGCGCGGCTACCCGTGGGTCACGCGCGGCCGCAAGCCCGCCTGAGGTCGATCAAATGCGTACCGTCGATCGTCCCGAACGCCCCTACCTTGGTCACAAGGAACTCGATGACCTGGTGCGGATGAACAGCGAACTGCTTGCGGAGGTCTGGATCCTGCGCGACCGGGTAACCGTGCTCGAGCACCTGCTGCAGGAAAAGAACGTGCTCGATCGCAAGCAACTCGACGACTACGTGCCGCAGGGCGATCTCGCCAAGGAACTCGAGCGCGAACGCGCTGCCCTCGTCGAGCGTGTAGCCGGCGCGCCGCACGCCAAGTCCTACAGCTTCGAACAGCTCGCGCGGCAAGCGGATGTCGGCTGAGCCCGCGCCGGCGGCGCAGGCGGGGGCCATCCCCTTTCGAGTCCGCTTCAGTTGGGGTCTCGGCTCCTTCGGCACGATCGCCTATCTCAACGTTGTCACCGCACTCGTCCTCGTCTACCTGACGACGGTGATGAAGATCGACCCCGGCACCGCCGGGCTGCTGGTCTTCGTCGCTCGTCTCGTGGATGCGGTGAGCGACCCGCTGATGGGCTGGATCACCGACCGCACACGCTCACGCTGGGGTCGGCGGCGCCCCTATCTGCTGCTCGGCGCCGTGGTCTGCGCATTCAGCGTGCCGCTCGTCTATTCGCTGCACACCTTCGCGAGCGGCGACAGCGCCATCTGGCTCGCGCTCGCCGTGCTGATCGTCTATTCCCTCGGCTTCACCATCTTCAACGTGCCCTACCTCACGATGCCCGTCGAGATGACGCAGGACCGCATGCAGCGGCTCGGCATCATGGGCTACAGGTCGGTGTTCATGATGTTCGGGTCGGTGGCCGGCAGCGCGCTCGCGCCGCTGCTCGTCGAAAAGCTTGGCCGCCAGGATCCGGACTCTTACCAGACCCTCGGCGCCATCTATGGCGCCATCGTGTTCCTCGTGATGATGACCACCTTCCTCGGCACGCGCAGTGGCACGCATGCGGCGATAGACGAATCGGCCTCGCATGTACCGCTGCGCGAGCAGGTGCAGGCGATCCTCGACAACCGACCCTTCATGATGATGGTGGGCATCAAGGTCCTGCAGTTCATCGCCCTCTCCGCGGGCGGCGCGACCACGGCGTTCTTCGTCGTCATGGTGCTGAAGCGCGACTTCTCGCTGATGACGCAGCTTGCAATCGCCACCATTGCGAGCACCGTGGTGTTCATTCCGGTGTTCCGCTGGATCGGTCGCTTCATCACCAAACGCACCGGCCTCGCGATCGGCATCGTCGGCGAGGTCATCGCCACGCTCACCTGGCTGCTGGCCACGCCCGAAGATTCCACCGCGTTCTTCATCGCCCGCGGCATCCTCGGCGGCATTTTTTCTTCGGCGATCCTGCTCTTTGGGCAGGCAATGTGGCTCGACACCATTGATCACGACCGCGAACGCACCGGCCTGCGCCGCGAGGGCCTGTACACCTCGGTCTACGTATTCATTGAGCGTCTTGGCTACTCGATGGGCCCGCTGCTGCTCGGCGAACTGCTGCAGCTCATGCACTTCGACAAGAACCTGCCGCTGGAGCAGCAACCAGCGAGCGCCGAACTCGCCGTGACGCTCAGCCTCGTCGGCATTCCCGCCCTCGCCTACTCGGCGGGCCTGATCTTTCTTTGGTTCTATCGGCTGCCGGAAAAGGTCGACTCGCGCGCCTGACCCAACATCGTCAGTGCGCCTCGGCACCGCCTGCTGCAGCGCTGCCTGAGGACTGCAGCACCACGCCGGCGGGTCGCCCGACGATCGCCGACTGCAGCGCAGCCTCGGCCAGCCAGAACTGCTGCTCCGCCTCGATGGCGGCGACCACCACCCCGACCTGTTCGCGCGCATCGGCGAGCAGCTCGAACACGCCGATGAACATGCCGTTGTAGCGCAGCAGATTTTCGTCGGAGATCGTCTTGCGCAGCGGCACGAGCTCATCGCGGTGGTGACGGGCGATGTCATGGGCGGCAAGGTAAGCCGAATAGCTCTCGCGCAGATGCGAGCCCGCAGCGCGGCTCGTCGCCTCGAGCGTGTTGGCGGCAGCCAGCGTACGTGTATCGAGAGCGCTGCGGTCAAGATCGCCCGCGTCGAACAACGGCAGGCGCACATCGACCTCGTAGCCGCGCGCAGCGGAATCACGCCGCAGGCCAAGTTCGATGTCGGTCAGCGTGGTGAGGCGGCCGAGGCCGCGGCGCGCCGCGGCGGTGCGCCACTCGGCTGCGGCGAGCCGTACGTCGAGCCGCTCGGCGCTCGCCAGCCGCGAAATCGCCTCGGCCGCGAGCGGCTGTGCCGGCGGGTCGGGCAGACGCTCGGGCAGTTGCAGACGCGCGGCATCGGCATCGCCAAGACCCAGCGCACGCACCAATTCTTCGCGGGTGCTGGTGGCCTGCTGCCGTGCGAGCACCGCCTGCGTACGGGCATCGGCCTCGAAGGCCTGCTGCCGTGCCCGCGAGATACGGTTGAAGTTGCCGGCCGCTTCCATGCGGCGTGCCAGCTCGGCGCTGGCTGCGCCGCTCTCGAGCACGCGTTCGGCGTAGCGCCGCCGTTGCTCCGCTGCCACGGCCCGCACCCAGGCCTGACGTACCCGCGTGACCTCATCGACCACGGTCACCGCGAGTTGCAGATCCTGTGCCTCGACGGCCGCCGCGGCAACGCGCTGACGCTGCGGCCAGGTCAACAATTCGAGCAAGCCGACACTGAGCAGGCGGCCGATGTCGGTCTCGCCGTGATCGCGGAGCCGCTCGTAGGCGAGCACGGGATTGCCCAGCCGTCCCTCGCGCGCCGCAGCGGCGATGTCCGCGGTGCGCAGCGCCAGCAGGGCCTGCAGCGACGGACTGCCAACCAGCGCGATACGCACGGCGGCTTCCTGTGACACCGGCGCCGCCAGCAACGACTCCAGCGCCGCCCGCCGGGCACGCAGTTCATCGACGCCGGCGACGAGCCGCAAGTCGTTGCCGGTGAAAGCCCCGAGCACCCGGTTGCTCGCCGCCACCCGCTCGGCAGGCGCAACACCGGCACAGCCCGCCAGCAGCGCGAAAGTCGCGTACGCCGCGATCGGCAGGAGTCGGGATAGTGCAGCGTTCGGTTTCATGACGACCGCGAGTTTATCAAGATGCCCCCTCGCCGCGGACGGCGGGCACGCGCTCATCCCCGGCTGCCCCGACGCGGCCGAAAGGCCGCATGGGTCATCAAGGCAACACCGACTGCAAGCAGAAAGGCGACCGGCAGCGTGCCGCGCGGCAGTACGAACGACAACGCCAGACAAAACGCCGCCACCGACCACATGCCGCGGGTCATGCCGCGCAGAAAGGCAGTCGCCGCCGCGGCACTCGTCTGCGCATGGTTGAAGGCAGCGACGATCAGACCGATCGACGGGAACAGCGCGGCGTAACCGCTCAACGATGAGCCGCCGATCCGCCCCAGTTCACTGCTCAAGAGCGTGACCGCCGCGCCCGTCAGCATCCGCGCCGGCAACTCCAACGGATGCGCCGGCCGTGCCTCGACTACCGCCGGCGGCGGCATCAGCCGGGGCGCAGCATAGAGTGCTGCCGCGGTGAGCGGCAGTACGACCCAGAGCGGTGAGGCTGCTGCCAAGAGCAGCGCAGCCACCATCGCCCAGACCGTCAGGCTCGCCAACACCACCCAGGGCCAGGCACCGAACTGCGCGAGTCTCGTGTAGACCACGTAGAAGACCATCGACGGCGTCACCCCGGCGAGCGCCGCAAGGGCCGCCTCGGCGCCGAACTGGTTGCCGTTTTCCAGCGCCAACACGAGCAGCACCGGTCCCGCGACGATCGGGAAACTGCCGAGCCAGCCGGCGAAGCCCTGCCCCCAGCGGCGACCCGCCAGCGTGATGAACGCGATCAGCGACGGGACAAGGACGATCTTCAGCGCGAGCGTCGAACTCACGCCGGGGATTGCTCCCCGGCGGCGCCTTGCCCGGGCAGACGATGACTGCCGAAACGCTCGCGCAGCACGCTCTTTTGCATTTTGCCGGTGGCCCCGAGGGGAATGCTGTCGACGAACACGACGTCGTCGGGCACCTGCCACTTGGCGAGCTTGCCTGCGTAGAACGCGAGTAACTCGTCGCGGCCGAGCTGTGCTCCCGGCTTGAGCACGGCGATGAGCAGCGGCCGCTCGCCCCATTTGTCGTGCGCAACCGCGATGCATGCGGCCATCGCAATCGACGGATGCGCCATGGCGATATTTTCGACTTCGATCGAACTGATCCACTCGCCGCCTGATTTGATCACGTCCTTGCTGCGATCGGTGATCTGCAGAAAGCCATCGGCGTCGATGCTCGCCACATCGCCGGTATGGAACCAGCCGTCGTACAACGGGTTGTGCTGCTCTTGCTTGAAATAGCGCGACAGCACCCACGGTCCGCGCACCAGCAGATCGCCCGCGCTGCGCCCATCCCAAGGCAGCTCACGTCCTTCGGGATCGACGATCTTCATATCGACGCCGAACACCGCGCGACCCTGCGTGGCGAGGATCGGCAACTGCTCGCGCCATGGCAGCGCCAAGTGCTTCGCCTTCAAACGGCATACCGTGCCGAGCGGCGACATCTCGGTCATCCCCCAGCCATGCAGCACTTCGACGCCGAGCTCATGGAAAGCCTCGATCATCGCCGGCGGACAGGCCGAGCCGCCGACGCTCGTACGCCGGAGTGTGCTGAAGCGCTTGCCTTCGGCATGCAGATGGTTGAGCAGCGCGAGCCACACCGTCGGTACGCCGGCTGCGCAGGTGACCTGTTCGGCTTCCATGAGTTCGTAAATCGACTTGCCATCGAGCGCGGGTCCCGGCCAGACGACCTTGGCACCGGTCATCGCCGCGCTGTAGGGAACGCCCCAGGCATTGACGTGGAACATCGGCACCACCGGCAGGATGCAGTCGCGCGCCGAGAGTCCGGTGGCATCGGGGAGTGCGCCGGCGTAGGCATGCAGCGTCGCCGAACGGTGGCTGTAGAGCACGCCCTTCGGATCGCCGGTGGTTCCACTCGTGTAGCACAACGCTGCGGCCAGCCGCTCGTCGAACTCCGGCCATTCGTAGCGATCATCCTCGGCGCCTATCCAGGCCTCGTAACTGACGAGGCCCGGGATCTCCGCCACCGCGGGCAAGGCCTCAGCGTCGCAGAGCGCGACCCACAGCCTCACGCGGGGACAATGCTTCGCGATCGCCCGTACCAGCGGCAGGAACGTGAGATCGAAACAAAACACTTCGTCGTCGGCGTCGTTGGCGATCCAGGCGATCTGTTCCGGCTTCAGGCGCGGGTTCAGCGTGTGCACCACGCGCCCGCTGCCGCTCACGCCGAAGTAGAGCTCGAAATGCCGGTAGCCATTCCAGGCCAGCGTCGCGACACGCGCGGACTGCGCGAGCCCGAGCGTATCGAGCGCTTTGGCCAGCTGCTTGGAGCGTCGCCGCGCATCGCGATAGGTGTAGCGGTGGAGGTCGCCCTCGACCCGGCGCGAGACCATCTCGATGTCACCATGGTGACGGGCGGCGAACTCGATGAAACGGGAGATCAGCAAGGGCTGATCCTGCATCAGGCCTAACATGGTTCATTCCCCCTGCGTTTGCGCCAAGCGCAGCCGTTCGTCCAACCACTCGATCCAGTGGCGGACGGGTACCGGCGAGCTTACCGCGAGATGGGCGATGCAGCCGACATTCGCCGAAAGGATCTGCGTGGGTGCGCCGACATTGAGGCTCGCCAGCTTGCGGGCGCGCAGCGCCTCAGCCGTCGCCGGATGCAGGATCGAGTAGCTGCCGGCCGATCCGCAGCACTGGCCGAGGTCGGCCACAGGCTGCAGGTCGGCACCGAAACGCCGCAGCAAAGCCTCAACGCGGCCGCCGAGCTGCTGGCCGTGCTGCAGCGTGCAGGGTGGATGGAACACCAGCCGCTCGCCGGCGGCGGCAGACGGGGAACCCGCCGGCCAGGACGCCTCATCCAGCACTTCGCAAAGATCACGGGTGATTGCCGACAGCCTCGCCGCACGCTCGGCGTAGCGCGGATCATCGCGCAGCAGGCGACCGTAATCGCGTACCGTGACGCCGCAACCGGAAGCCGTCATCACGATCGCCTCGGCCCCCGCTTCGACCAGCGGCCACCAGGCATCGACATTGCGACGCACGGCATCGAGACCGCCCGATACATCGCCGCCGTGCAGGCGCAGCGCCCCGCAACAGCCGGCCCGCGGCGCATACACCGTCGCGATGCCGCAGTACGCGAGCACACGACTCGCGGCCGCCTCAACGCCCGGCAGCAACGAGGGTTGCACACAGCCCTCAAGCATGATCATGCGCCGCGCATGAGGCGGGCGCAGCGCCGCCATCCTGGTTGCCGCGACCGACCGGCTGCGTCCCGCAGCAGGCCCGCCGGGCGGAATCCGTGCGCGCAGCCCTGCCGGGAGAATCGGCCGCAGCAGACGCCCCCACCAAAGAAAGAACGCGAACAGCCGGGATCGGCTGACCACCTCGATGAGCAGACGCTGCGCTGCGCGACGCGGCAGCGATGCCGGGGCTTGCTGCGCGACGACCTCGCGGCCGATCTCGATCAGCCGACCGTACTCCACACCCGAGGGACAGGCACTCTCGCAGGCCCTGCAGCTGAGGCAGGAGTCGAGATGGTTGCGGGTGATCTCACCGACAGGCTCACCCTCGAGGGCCTGCTTGATGAGATAGATACGACCACGCGGCCCCTCGAGCTCATTGCCGCTCAGGCGGTAAGTCGGACACGCCGCCGTGCAGAAGCCGCAATGCACACAGCGACTGATGATGCGGCGCGCCTCCTCACCCAATCCGCTCGCCGCGAATTCCTCCGCCAGATCGACCTTCATGACGACTGACCGGAACAGGGCTCGTCGATCGCGGGCTGTAAACGGCCACGGTTGAACACGCCCGCCGGATCGAACTCGCGCTTGAGACGGCGGTGGATTTCGAGCACCGCGGGCGCGAGCGGCGCGAAGACCGGGTCGCCGAAGGCCTCCCCGCGGAATCGCGTGGCGTGGCCACCCTGCCCCCCCGCCCAGCTGCGCAGCGGTGCCGCCGCGCCGACCGTAGTCGCCGCGCCACCGCCGTCATCAACTGGCGGCCACTTCAGCCAGCGCTGCATGCCATGCCACTCGAGCAGGCACGGCGTCTCGGCAAATACCGGCGACCCTGCGGGCAGCGCCAGCCGCCAAAGCGACTGGTCCGACGCCAGCTCAAAGAACTCATGACGGTGCTCACGCAACCGCATCCAGAAATCCGCAGCGGCCTCGGCATCAAGCAATTCGCCGCCGAGCGCACGGCGGGCTTGTTGTACGGCAGCGATAGCCCCCGAGAGCCGCAGCCAGAGCCGTCCGTCAAACCAGGCCGACGCCGATACTGGCCAAGGCTGCAGACCGAGTTCGCCAAAGCGACGCAGTGCCTCGTCCGCATTGCACTCCAGCATCACGCTGCACTCGGCCGCCGGTCGCGGCACGACCCGCAAGGACACCTCGACGAGCACCCCGAGCACGCCCAGCGACCCCGCCAGCACGCGCGCGACGTCATAACCGGCCACGTTCTTGATCACCGTGCCACCGAAAGCCAGCAACTGGCCGCGTCCATCGAGCAACTTTGCGCCGAGCACCTGATCACGCAGCGCACCGCCGGCATGGCCCGCGGCGATCCGCCGCGGACCGCAAAGACCCGCCGCCACCGCCCCACCGACCGTCGCCGCCGCACCGAAATGCGGCGGTTCAAAGGCCAGCATCTGTCCGGCGCCGGCCAGCAGCGCCTCGAGCTCGGCGAGCGGCGTCCCCGCCGCCACGGTCACCACGAGTTCCGCCGGCTCATGCCTGGGCGGCGCCTGCAGCGTGTGCGTCTCGAGTCGCTCGCCGGTGGCCGGATTGCCAAAGAAATCTTTGCTGCCGCCGCCGCGGATGACGAGCGGTCGCCGTGCCGCCGCCGCGTCGAGGATCCGCTCCGCCAGCGCGGCGATCGCCGCGCGCGGTGCCAGGGTATCGATCGAGCCTGCCTGCATCTGCATATCCAGGCTTTAAAAGCGCGGCAGGTTCGAGAATGGCAGCGCCCCACCCCGCACCTGCTGGCGGCCGAACTCGGCGCAGCGATGCAGGCTCGGGATGACTTTGCCGGGATTGAGCAGGCCCGCCGGATCGAAGGCCCGCTTGACGGCAAAGAATGCCTCGCGGGTTGCGGGCTCGAACTGCAGACACATGCTGTCGAGCTTCTCTAGCCCGACGCCATGCTCGCCGGTGACGGTGCCGCCGAGCCGCACGCTTTCCGCGAGGATCTCCTCGCCAAAAGCGAGCGCGCGACGTACCGAGTCGTCGTCGGCGTCATCGAACAGGATCAGCGGATGCAGATTGCCGTCGCCGGCATGGAAGACATTCGGGCATCGCAGACCGTAGCGCTGCTCCATATTCTGGATCGACTTCAGCATGCGCCCAAGGTGTCGCCGCGGAATCGTGCCATCCATGCAGTAGTAGGCAGGCGCCGCGCGACCCGCGGCCGGAAAGGCGTTCTTGCGTCCCGACCAGAAACGCAGCCGTTCGGCCTCGTCAACCGACACACGCAGCGAGCTCGCGCCTGCGGCACGCAGCACCGCACTCATGCGCGCGATTTCCTCATCGACTTCCGCCGCGCCGCCGTCGGCCTCACAGAGCAGCACCGCTGCGGCGTCCGTGTCGTAGCCGGCGCGGGCAAACGGTTCGACCAGTTGCACGGCTGCCTGATCGAGCATCTCAAGGCCCGCAGGAACAACACCCGCCGCAATCAGCGCAGCCACCGCATCGCCCGCCACACCGACATCCTCGAAACCCGCGAGGATGCAGCGCGCAACGGCGGGCTTGGGTGCGAGACGCACCGTGACCTCGGTGACCACGGCGAGCATGCCCTCGGAGCCGAGCACCAGCGCGAGTAGATCGAGTCCGGGTGCATCCGGCGCCAGACTGCCGAACTCGACCGGCTCGCCCGCCATGTTGAAGCCGCGCAGACGCAGGACGTTGTGCAGGGTGAGCCCGTACTTCAGACAGTGCACACCACCCGAATTTTCGGCGACGTTGCCACCGATGGTGCACGCCACCTGACTCGAGGGATCCGGCGCGTAATGCAGTCCAAAGCCCGCCACCGCTTCGGAAATCGCCAGGTTGCGCACCCCCGGCTGCACCACCGCGAGCCGCGCCTGTGGGTCGATGGAAAGAATGCGATCGAGACCGGCCAGCACCATTAGTACGCCACCGGCATGCGGCGTCGCGCCACCGGAAAGACCCGTGCCCGCGCCGCGCGGCACCACCGGCACTGCATGGGCACTGCAAAGCCGCAATACCGCAGCCACTTCCGCCGCCTCGCGCGGCAGCACCACGAGCGGCGGCAGTTGCTTGTGCAGCACCAGTGCATCGCAATCGTAGGCGCGGGTCGCCTCGGTCGCCTGCAGCACGCGCTCGTTACCGAGCAGCGTGCGCAGCCCGTCGATCAATTGTGCCGGCAGGACATTTGCGGATGCGCTCACCACCGGCAGAATATCGGATGGCATCCTCCGCCGGAAACCCGCCCATGTACGCCGCCCACTGCCGGTCGCGACGCCGATGACCGTGCAGATCGTCTGGTTCAAGCGCGACCTGCGTCTCGCGGATCACGCGCCCTTCGTCGCCGCCGCCGCCCGCGGACCGGTGCTGCCCCTCTATGTGATTGAACCGGCGGCCTGGGAGCAGCCGGATGCCTCATTCCGGCATGCCCGCTTCATCCGCGACTGCCTGCTCGATCTCGATGCCGCCTTGCGCCGCCTCGGTGGCCAGCTGATCGTCCGCGAGGGGGAAATCACGATCGTCCTCGAAAGCCTGCGTCGTGAACTCGGTGACTGTGCCCTCTGGTCGCACGAGGAGACCGGCAATGCCTGGAGCTACCTCCGCGACCGCCAACTCGCCGCCTGGTGCCGCTCACAAGGTGTGCCGTGGGTAGAGTTGCCGACGAACGGCGTGATCCGCCGCCTGCGCGATCGCGACGGCTGGGCCGCGAAGCGCGACGCCGTGATGCGCACAGCGCCGCTGCCCGTGCCGCCACCACCGACTTTCGCGACCTGCACCTCGCGACCCGTCACCCTGCAGATCGACGAGGCGATCGGCGCACACCTGTCGGCGGCCGGCAAGCCGCCGGCTGCCGGCGTCGCCTGTCATGTCCAGACCGGCGGTCGCAACGAGGGGCTCAAGGTGCTCGACTCCTTCCTCGACAGCCGCTCCAGTCGCTACATGCGCACCATCTCGCGACCGGGCGTCTCCGCCCGACACTGTTCGCGACTCAGCGCCCATCTCGCCTGGGGCAGTCTCTCGGTGCGTGAGGTCGATCAGGCGACCGCCGCGCGCATCGACGAGTTGGCGCAGTCACCCGACCCGGGCAGTGACGACTGGGCGCGGCAACTGCAGGCCTTCCGTTCCCGGCTCGCCTGGCGCTGCCACTTCGTGCAGAAACTCGAGCAGCAGCCGGCGATCGAATTGCGCTGCATGCACCCGGCCTTCGAGGGTATGCGCGAGTCGGCCTTCAATGAAGATTTCTTTGTCGCCTGGTCGCAGGGCCGGACCGGCTATCCGCTGGTGGATGCCTGCATGCGCTCGCTGCATGCAAACGGCTGGATCACCTTCCGCATGCGCGCCATGCTGGTTGCCTTCGCGAGTTACCACCTCTGGCTCGACTGGCGACGCACCGCACCCGTCCTCGCGCGCCTTTTCACCGATTACGAACCCGGTATTCATTACAGCCAGTTCCAGATGCAGTCCGGCGTCACCGGCATCAATGCCGTGCGCATCTACAACCCGATCAAGCAATCGCATGACCATGACCCCGACGGCAGGTTCATCCGTCGCTACGTCCCCGAACTTCGCGACCTGCCCGGCGAATTCATCCATGAGCCCTGGCAACTGGCCGAGCCACCGGCGGACTACCCGGCACCGATCGTCGAGCATGAAACGGCGGCCCGCGAAGCTCGCCGCCGCATGACCCCTTACTGGCGCGGCGAGGGCTTTCGCGACGGGGCACAGGCCGTCTTTCGGAAATTGGGCAGCCGTAACCGCCCGCGCGAGTCGCGCCGCGCTCGCTCGCGCACCGCGACGAAACCGGATCCCACCCCTCAGCTGGATCTCGGCTTCGGAGAGCCCCTCGACGTGCGGAAAACCTAGCGCGCGCGCTGCGTTCGCGTGCGCGAGGTCGCTGGCCGCGACTTGCCGATCGGATTGTTCTCGACGGATACGCGCAGGCGCTGCAAGCCGGCGAGCAGCGCGTCGAAGTCGCGGCGATCGAGATCCGCCATCATCGCTTCGATCCAGCCCTCGTGCACCGACGCCATGGCGGCAAACTGCCGGCGCCCTCGGGCCGTGAGCGCCACCCGCAGCACGCGTCGATCGGCGGCACTCTGCTGCCGCTCGACAAGACCTTCGTCGACCAGACGCTCGACGATCGAAGTGACATTGCCATTCGACACCAGCAGCGAGTTCGACAGCTCGCTCATCGTCAGGCCATCTTCATGACGCTCGAGGGCCGCAAGCAGGTCGAAGCGCGGCAGCGTGGTGTCGAACTCTTCGATGAGCTGCTGGCGGATGCGCTTCTCGATGACCAGCGCGCAACTGAGCAGACGCAGCCACAGCCGCAGCGACTGCTTGCTGCCGGGCGCCCCCCCGAGCTTCTCGATGATCTGACTTGCCGACATGCTGTACCTGCCTCTGCGCGGATCGCGGCTTGCTATTTCAATCCTAAAATGTATGGTACGCGCCTGCGGTCGCAGCGGCGATCGCCCGAACCGGACACGCTCGCCGAGCCCGCATGAGCCGCCCCTCACCGCCATCTTCGCCCGTACGCATCGTTGCCCTCGGTGGCACGTTGACGCCCGGGTCCTCTACCAGCAAGGCGCTCGACATCGCCTGCCGGTCGGCCGAGGCAGCTGGCGCGAGCATCACCCGATTCGACTGCGAAGACCTGAAGCAGTTGCCCTTTTATCTCACCGCGCCCTCAGCCGAAGTTCCGCTCGCCGTCCGCCTTGTGCACGCCATCCGCGAGGCCGAAGGCCTGCTGATCGCGAGTCCCGGCTGGCATGGTTCGGTGCCGGGGCTACTGAAGAATGCCCTCGACTACATCGAGGATACGGCGAAGGACGAACGCCCCTACCTCGACGGCAGGGCCGTCGGCCTGATCACCACCGCCTACGGTTGCCAGGCGGCAGGCAGCACGCTCGCCGCGTTGCGCACCATCGTGCACGCACTGCGCGGCTGGCCAACGCCGCTCGGTGTCGCCGTCAACGTTTCGGGGCAGATTTTTCGGGAAGACACCTGCACTGACGGCACGATCCTGCAGCACCTGCAGACCGTGGGCCGCCAGGTCGTCGAGTTCGCCATGATGCAGCGCCGGAGCCAAGCATGAGTCACGATCCAAACGCCAAGACCTTCCGCTGGGAGGATCCCCTGGACCTCGAGGCCCGCCTCACGGACGAAGAGCGCATGGTGCAGCAGACCGCCCGCGAGTACGCGCGCGAGAAACTCCTGCCGCGGGTGGTCTCGGCCTTCGCCGAAGAGCGCTTTGACCGCGAGATCCTCAATGAAATGGGTGAACTCGGTCTGCTCGGCGCCACGCTGCCCACCGAATACGGCTGCGCCGGCGTCAGCCACGTCGCCTACGGACTGATCGCCCGCGAAGTCGAGGCCGTCGACAGCGGCTACCGCTCGGCCATGAGCGTTCAGTCCTCGCTCGTCATGTACCCCATCTACGCGTTCGGCACCGAGGAGCAGCGTCGTCGCCTGCTGCCGGCGATGGCCCGCGGCGACCTCGTCGGCTGCTTCGGGCTCACCGAGCCTGACGGCGGCTCCGACCCCGCCTCGATGCGCACCGTCGCAACGCGCGTCGACGGCGGCTATCTGCTGAACGGCGCCAAGATGTGGATCACCAACTCGCCGATCTGCGACCTCGCGCTCGTCTGGGCGCGCCTCGATGACACCATCCGTGGCTTCCTCGTCGAACGCGGCGCCAAGGGTTTCACCTCACCCAAGATCGAGGGCAAACTCTCGCTGCGCGCGTCGGTCACCGGCGAACTCGCCTTCAGCGAGGTGTTCGTACCCGAGAACATGATGCTGCCCGGCGTCAAAGGCATGCGCGGTCCCTTCTCCTGCCTCAACAAGGCCCGCTATGGCATCGCCTGGGGTGCGATGGGCGCGGCCGAGGCCTGCTTCCACGCCGCACGCGAGTACGTCGGCAGCCGACGCCTGTTCGGTCGCAGCCTCGCGGCGCGCCAGCTGGTGCAGAAGAAACTTGCCGACATGCAGACCGAAATCGCCCTTGGTCTGGAAGGGGCGCTGGCGCTCGGCAGGTTGCTCGACGAGGGCGCGTGGGTGCCCGAAGCGATCTCCCTCATGAAGCGCAACAACTGCGGCAAAGCCCTGGACATCGCACGCGTGGCGCGCGACATGCACGGCGGCAACGGCATCACCGGCGAATACCACGTGATGCGCCACGCCATGAATCTCGAGACGGTCAATACCTATGAGGGCGCACACGACGTGCACGCCCTGATCCTCGGGCGCGCCATCACGGGCGAAAACGCCTTCTAGTCTTCGGCGCCGAGCGAGAACACGCCCTCGACTTCCTCGCGGCTGTAGACGCGGAAGGCGATCAGCGTTTCGGAATAGACGATGCCGGGCAGCCGGCGGATGTGGTCGCTCACCACCTCGGCGAGCCGGTCGTTGGAGGCAACGCGCACGACAGCCACGAGGTCGTATTGCCCGGCCACCGAAAACACTTCGCTGACGCCGGGGACCTCATTGATCCGCTGCGCGAGGGGCGACACCTGATCGGTCGCCGTCTTGATCAAAACGATCGCCGTAGTCATCGGCGCTAATGTATCACGGTGCTCCCGGCCGGGCGTCCCGAGCCTGCTGACGGAGCGCATGCCGCTGCACCTTGCCAGTGCTGGTCTTCGGCAGGCTGTCGACGAACTCGATCGCACGCGGATATTTGTAGGGCGCGATCGTCTGCTTGACGAAATCCTGCAGGGTCTTCGCCAGCGCCTCGCCGGTTTCCTGACCTGCCGCAACCACGACGTAGGCCTTGACGATATGGCCGCGGGCCTCGTCCGGTGCACCAACCACCGCACACTCGCGTACCGCCGGATGCGCAAGCAGGGCGGACTCCACTTCCGGCCCGGCGATGTTGTATCCCGAAGAAATGATCATGTCGTCCGCGCGGGCCTCGAACCAGAAGTAGCCGTCCGCATCGACGCGATAGCGATCGCCTGTCACGTTCCAGCCGTTGATGACATAGGCCTGCTGGCGCGGATCGTCGAGGTAGCGGCAGCCGGTCGGGCCGATCACGGCAAGACGCCCCGATGATCCCGGCGGCAACGGCTTGCCGTCGTCATCGAGCACGCAAGCACGGTAGCCGGGCAAAGGTTTGCCGGTGGCGCCGGGCCGGATGTCATCGCCCGCGGCGGAGATGAAGATGTGGATCATCTCGGTGGCACCGATGCCGTCGATGATGCGGATGCCGGTCGCTTCGAACCAGCGGTCCGAAGTCGACAGCGGCAGCGGCTCACCGGCCGACACACATTGGCGCAGCGCCGGCAGCTTGCGCCCGGCCAGCAGCGGCAGCATCGCGCGGTACTGAGTCGGCGCCGTCAGCACGCAGGTCGCGCCCTGCGCTTCGATCGCCTCGATCAGTGCCTGCGGCGAAGGCTGCTCGATGAGCACGGCGGTGGCGCGGAAGCGCAGCGGGAACACCAGCAGCGCGCCAAGACCGAAAGTGAAACCGATCGGCGGGCTGCCAACATAAACGTCGTCCGCACAGGTTCCGAGCAGACCTCGCGCCACGACTTCGGCCATCGCCAGCACGTCGCGATGGAAGTGCATGGTCGCCTTCGGCTGCCCGGTAGTCCCTGAGGTGAAAGCCAGCAGGCAGACGTCCTCGGCCGCCGTGTCGACATTCGTGAACTGTGGCTGGTGCCGCTTCATCGCGGCCTCGAGCACGCCATCGCCGTAGGTCAGGATTCGACCGAGCCGGCCGCCCGCGCTGGCCGCCGCACGCAGCTCGTCGGCAAATCGCGCATCACAGAGCGCATGATCGATCTGCGCCCGTTCGGCGACCACCTCAAGCTCGCGGCTGCGCAGCATCGGCATGGTGGTGACCGCGATCGCCCCGACCTTCATCACCGCGAACCAGGCGGCGAACAGCAGCGGATTGTTCGGCCCGCGCAGCAACACCCGATTGCCGGGCACTACCCCGAGGTCGCGCACAAGCACCTGGGCGATGCGACAGGCGTCGGCATGCAAGGCCGCGTAACTGACCCGCTGCCCGCCGCAGATCAGCGCCGTCTTCTCACCATGACCTTCGGCAAGCGCATCATCGAGCAGCGCTGCCGCGCAATTGAGCCGCGGCGGGAAACGCAGGTTGTCGAGCTCAAACAGGAACTGCGGCCATTGCTCGCGTGGCGGCAGGCGATCACGCGCGAACAGGTCGACGTGGGCAGTAGGCTGGCTCATGCGTGGAAACCGTGTCGATGTCCCCGGGCGTAGACGCCGGCGGAACAATTTGACACTTAAAACACTTTGATCGCAAGAACAAACCGCCCGCCGTCACGTCACGGTCGTCCGAGGAAGGTCAATGCGGCCGTCGTGTAACCCTCGACGCCGCCGATGACCGACGGCTCCGGCCGGATCACGAACAACGGCGAGTGGTGCGGCGGCGCCTTGCGCAAGTCATCCGCCACCGAGCCGCCGACATTGAAAAACACCGTGGGGATGCTGCCCCACTCCGGCGACCCGTAGTACGCGAAGTCCTCTGCGCCCATGCCCTGACGCGGCACGCTCGACATGCGTGCCTCGCCATAGGACTGCGCCAGCGACTTGCGCAGCTTGATCGCCGACTCGAGGTGATTGAGGTTGGGCGGCGTGGTCTCGCGCATGAGCACCACCGGCATACGATCCTCGGGAACGCCGTAGGTTCGCGCAACGCCGTTGGCAATGCGCTGGATGCCCGCGACCAACTTGTCGCGCGTCTCGCGGTTGTCGGCGCGAACCGTGAGTTCGAGCCGCGCCTCCTCGGAGATGATGTTGCGCTTGGTGCCCGCCTGGATCACACCGACCGTGACCACGCCCGGCTCGAGCGGATCGATCGAGCGACTGACCAGCGTCTGCAGGGCCATCACGAGATCCGAGGCCACCACCACCGGGTCAACCGTGGTGTGCGGCGCCGCGCCATGGCCGCCGACGCCGCGCACGATGATGTCGACGCCGTCGGAGCTCGAATTGGCGATGCGCTCATAGACCTGGAATTTGCCGGGCTCGATGTGGCTCGCGACGTGCAGCCCGAGCACGATATCGGGCTTCGGGAAGCGCGTGTAGAGACCGTCCATCAGCATCGCCGGCGCGCCGCCGAGCACCTCCTCGGCCGGCTGGAAGATCACGACCAGCGTCCCGCGCCAGTCGGCCTTCATCTTCACCAACTGCCGGGCTGCACCGACGAGGCTCGCCATGTGCACGTCGTGACCGCAGGCATGCATCACGCCGGTCTCCTGCCCGTCCGGGCCGACGGCGCGCGCCTTGGACGCGTACGGCAGGCCGTTGCGCTCGACCACCGGCAGGCCGTCCATGTCCGCCCGCAGCATCACGACCGGTCCCTTGCCGTTGCGGACCACACCCACCACACCGTAGCGGCCGACGCCGGTCGTCACCTCGACGCCGGGAATTGCGCCCAATTCCTGTGCGATGCGGGCGCTCGTGGCCTTTTCCTGGAACGACAGTTCCGGGTTCGCGTGCAGATGCTCAAAGAGTCCCTTGAGGTTCGCTGCGTAGTCGGCAGCGGCGGCGGCAGAGATCGCCTTCGCCTGCAGAGCCGGCTCGGCAGCCCGCAGCGCGTTCGACAAGGTACCGCCGACGAGGACGACGGCGATCGCGGTGGCCATGTACGTTTTCATGCTCAGACCCTCCCGGGGGCTTGGTATTGCCGATCGTTGCAAGGCCGACGGCTGCCTGTCAAAGTCCGTTCAGTTTCCGGGAGGTACAGCATGTTCAGCCACGTCATGATCGGCTCCAACGATCTCGATCGCTCGCAGCGTTTCTATGATGCCGTCCTCGGCGTGCTCGGAGCCGCCGGCGGTCCGACCCGTAACACCACGGCCGATGGCCACACCCGCCTCTTTTACGCTCACGACGGCGGCATGCTCTGCATCACCCAGCCCATCAACAATGAGCCGGCGACCTTTGCCAACGGCTTCACGCTAGGCTTCAAGTGCAAGACGCCCGAGCAGGTGAAGGCCTTCCACGACGTCGCCGTGGCCCACGGCGGCACGTCCATCGAAGACCCGCCGGGACTGCGCGAAAACAGCGTCGGCGCGCTGCACCTCGCCTACGTGCGCGACCCCGACGGCCACAAGCTTTGCGCGCTGCATCGCGTGCGGCGTCCCTGACATGCGCAAGCAGTTCAGCAAACGCCGCCTGCTCGCCTCGGCGCTCGGCGTCGCCGCGCTCGGCAAGGTCGCGATAGCCGAATCATTGCTGCCTTCGGTGTATACAGATGTGGGCCCCTTCTATCCGGTCAGGATGACGGCGGCTACGGCTTCCTGACCATCAAGCCGGCCAATTACCCGGCTGGCGAATACCTGCGCGCCGCGCATATCCACTTCGACGTGGTGGGCGCGGTCGACCGGCTCATCACGCAGCTCTATTTCCCGAATACGGCAGAAGTTCTCGCGGCGGATCGGGTGTTCAACAAGGATCTATCGCTCTACCCCGCGCGCTTCCGCTCACGGCTGTTCGCTCGCCTCGAAGCCGGCGCCTCGAACATCGAGCGCGGCGCCGATGTCTACCATTTCGATATCGTGCTGGAGAACGGCTGAGGCTGAAGGTTGCGGCTCAATGGTTCTGCCGGATCAGCGCGTCCAGTTTTTCATTCTCGGCACGCACTTCGCGCATCACATTTCGATAAACCACGATACGCGTGATGACAGTGCTGGCGTCGAGCAGGAAGCGGTCCGACGCCAGGCCGTCGGCGACGAGTGGCAGCGTGAGCAGAAACTGCTGCGGCACAACCGACGAGTCGGGCTGGTCACGACCGGCGAGACCGCGCGACGGAAGGAAATCAGCGTAGAAACGCGAGACCTCGGAGTCCAGCAGGCGATTGTTGTCTTCGACGCGCTGTCCGAGAACCTCGTAATAGCCCGACAGGGCGACCTTCAGATCAGCGGAAGAGACGATGCTGACGAGCCCCGAGGCTGCCATCAGCTTGAAGCCCGCCTCGTCGAGGAAAAGCGTCCGATACTGGTAGGAGTTGCGCAGGTCCTCCTCGATGCCGCGCAGATACTCTGCGCGACTGATGCTGCCACGATGCAAGGCGTACGCGCGCGCCCGCAGGCCTTCCATGAACTGTAATCCCTGATCGCTGAACGCGATCACCTTGTCGATGTTGCGTCGATCCGTTGCCAGATTGCGCCGCACCAGCTCCAGTGCGTCGTCACGCCGCTCAGCCATGATCCGATGCTCGAGGTAGTACTCGCCAATCGAACCGACGAAAACGGCAACGGCAATCATCACGAATTCGACCGCATAGCGACGCCAGCCGCGGTGTCCGCCGGACTCGTGATCCTCCGGAGGCGTGGGATGATGAACTTCCATGAATGTTCCGCAGAAGGTTGACTGCGGGCAGCTTAATCAGCAGCCTCCGCGGTCACAAGCAAACACTCTCTTCGCGACCGCCCCGCCAGACATGACCGCCGAAACTCCTCCGCAGCCCACGCCGCCGAGCCCCGCGCAGTGCCTGACGGTGCTGTACGACGGCGCCTGTCCGCTATGCCGCCGTGAGATAGGTGTCTATCGAGATCTGGCGCCGATCGAGCGGGTGGATTTCGTCGACCTCGCGGATGCCACGACAGGCGATCCGGCGCAACTGCCCGCAGGCTTGACCCGCGAGCAACTGCTCGCGCGTTTTCATGTGCGTCTGCCCGACGGACGGGTCGAGAGCGGCGCACGCGCCTTCGTCGAACTCTGGTCGCGCCTGCCGTACTGGCGCTGGCTGGCGAGGCTTGCCCGTCTGCCTGGCGTGACGCCGCTACTGGAACTTGCCTACCGCGGTTTCCTGCGTATCCGCCCCGCGATGCAACGCATCGCGGGGCGGTTTTGAGAGTCGTCGCAGACTCCGAACGACCGCTTACTGACCGAAGCG
>CAZIRD010000032.1:22196-26133 GCA_964541625.1 uncultured Acidibacter sp. | reverse complement strand
CTGATCACCTCGTTGAGTTCAGGTCATGGTCTCCGCGGCGTTACTCATCCGCCACACCGCTGCGCCGGTCTGGCGCGTGAAGCGCACCCGGGCCCTGGCGGGTATCGTCCCGCCGAAGAGCCGGGTCAGTTCGGCGGTGAGCAGGTTCGGTTCGCTGCGATCGTCAGTCGGCCGCTCTTTGAGCACGTTCAGCGCGACCTTCACGAACTTGCCGTAGAGATGCCGGCCGTTGATGTCGACGAGATGCCAGTCCACCGGCAGGCCCTCGCGACGCGGTCCGAACATGACGCAGACGCTGCCTTCGCCTGCAGGGATCACCGGGAACACCATCCGCCCCGGACTCGGCCGCTGCGCATACGCGTCGAGCCGGGCGGTCAGACGATCATGGACGGCCAAAGCGAAGGCCGCTTCGTCGACAGCGGCGGGCGACGGACCGGTGTAGCGGAACTGCTGCGTCTCGCCGTCCCAGGCAAAGAACGCCGACCCGCCATCGGTCTTGCGCTTGGTCCAGGCATCAATCGGGTTCTTGTCGAGATACTTCAGCCAGACCGCGTCGCTGACCGTGCCGACAGCCTCGACCTCGGTGCCGACGACATCATCGCGGAACCGTTCGTGGCTGAAGAATTCGCGGAACCCGGCGATGAGCTCCCGACCGGTGACGCTGCGGCGGAAGCGCTGTCCGTCGCAGAGGGCGCGCAATACCACCATCTTGAACGACTTGGTCATGTGCGCGGTTTCGATCTCACGCAGGAATTCGCCGGTCGTTGCCTCCAGTCGACGCGCCGACTCCTCGAGACGCCCCGCGATCTCGAGCACCCGATGCCAACGATCCACGCCCAAGGCCTTGCAAGCCGTACTCAAAGAATAGCGTCCGCTGCGCTGCCACTCCGTGAGCGTGGGCGTGCGGCCGAGACGGTCTGCGATATCGGCGAAGTCGTCGAGCACCAGCTGCCGCAGCGGGCTCGCGCGATTGAGCGACGTGCGCAGGGTGTCGAGCGCGACCTTATCCAGCGTCACGTCCACCCCGTCGGGCAGGCCGTCGGGGCGGACGCCGTCGCGGATCCAGCGGGTCAGCGCTTTCAGCGCGCGGCCCGGATCCTGCTCCTGCGACAGGTCCTGTCCGGCAAGCAGCGGCAGCTTCATGTGCGCCATGCGGTAATTGCCAATGAAATCGAGCACCGTGAGGTGGGTCTTGCCCGTGCTCAACCGCAGACCCCGGCCGAGCTGCTGCAGATAAATCGTCATCGACTCCGTCGGGCGCAGGAACATCACGAGATCGACCACCGGGATGTCAACGCCTTCGTTGAAAAGATCCACGGTGAAAAGCACCGCGTGCGCGCCGTGGGCAAGGCGTTGCACCGCATCGACCCGATCCGCCGAGCCCGCGCCCGAGTGCACGGCCGCCGCCGGCACGCCCGCTGCCTGAAACTGCGCGGCCATGAAATCGGCGTGTTCGATCGAGACGCAGAAGCCAAGCGCCGCCCGCCCGGCGTGTGCGCGATAGTGTTTGAGCACCAGCGCCGCGCGCTCCGCGGTATTGAAGCGCAGGGTCAGCTTGCTGGTGTCGTAGCTCTTGCGCGTGGTCAAGAGATCGTCGGTGTAGGTCACGACGTCGGCGACGCCGTGATAGCGGAACGGCACCAACCAGCCAAAGGTGATCGCCTCGAGAAGGCCGATCTGATACGCGAGGTTGCCGTCGCAGAGCGACAGCAGGTCGCGCTGATCCGCGCGGAAGGGCGTCGCGGTGAGGCCGAGCAGAAAACGCGGACTGACCCGCTCCAGCACACGCCGGTAGCTGTCGGCTGCGGCATGGTGGAATTCGTCGATCACAATGTAATCGAAGCGCGCGAGCTCGGGCCGCGCGAGCTGCTCCGGTCGCGAGAGGGTCTGGATGGAGGCGAACACGAGTTCGCGATCCAGTTCGTCGCGGCCATCGGCGAGCCAGCCGCGGGTGCGCGTCGGGTAGACCTTGACGAAGGCAGCCTCGGCTTGTCGCAGCAGCTCCTCGCGATGCGCAATGAACAGCACGCGGTCAGCCCCGCGGGCATCGAAGGCCGCAAGATAGGTCTTGCCGAGGCCCGTTGCCGCCACCACGAGCGCGCGAGTTTCCCCGTCCTGCCGCAGTCGTTCGAGTTCCAGCAGGGCGAGGCGCTGCACGGCCCGGGGTTGCACCTCCGGGCGGTCCGGGTCAGCGTCGCTGACTTCCGCTTCCACCACCACGCCGATCGTTCGACCCTGCACACTGCGTCGCGTTGCGTAGTCGCGGATCCATGCGGGCGACAGCGGCAGTGAGGCCTCGGCCGCGAAGAGTTCCTCGAAGCGCGTGGTCAGCTCGTGCATCGGCTGCCCGGCATCGACGTCAAGAACCGTCCAGGTCCACTCGACGCCCTCGGTGAGACCCATGCGACTGAGGTTCGCCGAGCCGATGAACGCGCGGCCGCTGCCATCCGCGCGCTCAAAAAGATAGGCCTTCGGGTGGAAGCTGCGCCGGCCTTCGCTGTAGACCTTGACCTCGAGCCGACCGTGCCAGCCGCAGAGACGCTCGAGCGCAGCCGGCTCGGTGACGCCGAGATAGTCCGTGGTCAGCAGCTTGAGGCGCGCGCCGCGCAGCAAGGCGGCGAGCGCTGCGCCCTCGATGAGTTCGAGACCGCTCCGCATGACGAACGCCACGGCGAGCCGCGCGGTGTGACAGCGTTCGAACTCGTGCCGGAGCGCCTCAAGCAGGGTCGAGTTGCCACCCCTGTGCAGCCGGCCGGATGCCGAAGCGGCTGTCGGGTCCTGCAGCACCAGCCCTTGGGTGAAGCCGCCACGCCGGGCGAGCTTTTCGGCGACTCGGCGGTCGATGTCTTTTCGCGTCAGCCCATGCCGGGCGCCGATCGTCTCGATCACCGTCTGCAGATCCGCGAGTTCATCGAGCACCTCGGCCGGTCGCCCTGCCGACAGTGCCTCAAGGACCTCATGCGTTTCTTCGACCAGTTTCAAACCGAGGAGGCGCGCCAACTCGTCAGAGCCAGCCGTCCGCAACGCGAGTGTCCGCCCCTCCGCGGCGGCGAGGGCAGGGATGCCATCGCGGATCAGCTTTTCACGGGGCAGGGGTGGCATCCGGTGGTGGGGGGCGGGGTCAAGAAACAGGAATCGCCTCGGACCTGAGGCGACGGCGGGTGTGCTTCACGCCCGGCGCTTCGAGGACTCGGTCACGTTCACGACCGGGTAGGTCGCCGCGCCCCAGTCGTGCTGGGGGTGATCCATCATGATCTCGAGGATGTCGGGCACCAGCTTGCCGAGCAGGTTGGCGCAGTCGCGAACCTGTGCCCGGTTCACCGCGCTGTTCCAGGTGGCGCCGCCGTGCAGCAGTTGGTTACGCAGCACGTAGAGGCGCTTGAGCACGATCAGCAGCACTTTCAGGGTATCGCCCCCCGCAAGCGCGAGTTCGGCCGCACGACGCGATTTTTTGAACTGGCTTTCCCACTCCTGGGCGGTCAGCAGTCCGTTCTGGTACTGCCAAAAATCCTTGAACACGAACTCGTTTTTGAGCAGCAGCCGGATGCTGCTTGGGAACTCGCGCCAGACGAGATGGCCGAGACGACCGGTTTTGTCGAGCTTCACGAGCGTTCGCAGGAATGCGCGAAAACTGCTCGCTTCCGTCATTTCAGCATCATGATTTTCGGTCGCGTAGGCAGCGTTGAAGGCGATCCACAAGAACACAAACCGCGCATCGTCGTCGGCTTTTTCGGCTTCGGCGCGCCCCAGCCAACTGAGTGCCCGGTGCACCCGCAGCACGACGCTCGGTGAGTGGCTGTCGCGCTCGCGCCGTTGCCGAGCCTTGAGTTCTTTGTGGGAAGCCATGGGGTACCCCGCGTCGGGCCAAAGAGCCGGCGAATAATCGCCCGGACCGGGCGGGGCGGCAACGGGCGGGGTAGGGCATGGCGCCAGCGGC
>CAZIRD010000032.1:0-22096 GCA_964541625.1 uncultured Acidibacter sp. | reverse complement strand
GAGTTCGCCGCAGTGCGCAGCGAAATGAAAGCCCTCGAGAATCGCCTGCTCATCAAGCTCGGGGCTTTGATCGTGGTCTTGCTGGGCGTCTTGCCCGAGGTCCGCGCCTGGCTGGGCGGTTGACGTCGAGCTCGGCTACCCAGCGTCAGTATCCCCAAGGATCAGGCCCGTGAAGTCGTCGAGGTCCTTGAGACCAAGATGACCGCAGAGTTCGCCACAAAATCGGATATCGCCCTAGTCCGGGGGGACGTCGCTGCAGCGCACGTGGAAATGAACGCCGATATCGCCGGGCGCCGTAGCGACATGAAATCCCTGGAAAACCGCTCGCTCATCAAGCGCTGCGCTTCGATGCTTAGCGTGGTTGGTGCAATCACCGCGCTGCCTGCTCTGTCGCGTCGAACTAATCCACTTCCTTGAGCTGTGCACTGATCGTTCTGCGGTCCAATACCCATGCTGGGTGATGCCGAATACCCGGACATCCGCGAGCAGGCATTACCACGGTCTCGGCACCTGGCTACTCACCGCCAAATGGCGGGTCTGACGGCGAAAATGCCTTGTTGACGACTCTGCGGAGGTTTCGTCGAGCACGTTTCACGCAAGCGGCGGGCGGGGCGCACCCAAGCCCACGAAAAATCCCCGTCGCTACACGAAATGGGGAACAAGGCCGCGTTGCCGGGCATTAGCCTCCGTGATCAACGACCTTGCTATCGACCCATTTTGTGCGCGCGGTGGCGCGGTCATTCCTGTGATCATCGCGGAGGTTTCATGTCCAGATCTTTCATGTCCAGAACTCGTATGTTCATCCCGACGGCGGCCTTGGGCCTCATGCTGTTCTCAGGTATCTCGATGGCGGCCCCCGCCAGCCCTGAGGTCAGGAAGCAGACGATGCAGGTGTTCCAGCGCATCTTCTGCGGCGACAAGGGGCGGGGTATTGCCTTTCTGCATGCGCAGGGTCGGGCCTACGGGCACATCGAGGGTATCCGCGACGAGAAGCTCTTCGACGTCGATGTCTATGCCGTGCAGCAGTGCGGCCCGCTGCCGAGTACCGTCAAGGACGTTGGCTTCCGGCTGACTTCCAAGGAGATCCTGTTCTACCGCGACCCGGTGACCGGGGAGGTGCTCAAGACCTGGAAGAACCCCTACACCGGACAGACCGTGGAGGTGAACCACGCAGCCAACGATCCGGTCAACGGCAACTACACCTCGGCAGTCTTCTTCGACGGGATCCTGCCGAACAGCGTGCAGCAGACCAAAGATCTCTACACCCTGAGCTACGAAGCCAACCAGTTCTACGAAAGTCCCCTCGGCGGCGACTATCAGAAGTACGTGGGTGGCATGTATCGGGCCACCGAGATGATCAATTGGATGGTCAGCACGGCGGACCTCGAGCGCCTGCCGGCCGACGCCTTTCTGCCGACGCACTTCAGCTGGGCGCGGATCTCGCAGTGGCTGCCATGGATGGAGATGGGCGGACGGCAGGGTTATTTCTACGTGCACACCGTCGGCCAGAAGTTCATGCGCTACGAGGATCTCCCGCAGGCGGTGCGCACCGAAGTGGAGACGAACTACCGCGACTTCCTCACCCCGCCGCCGCTCGATGACACGCGGCCGAACGACACCAGCTGGAAGTTTTTCAAGCGGGCGATCGATGCCCGGGGCAAGAAGTAGGCAGGCGATGACGGATGCAGGCACCGTTGCCTGCATCCGTGTCCCCGCTGCTATTGCGGTTTGAACGTGCTGGCGAGTCGGGCTCCCGCAGTGGCGATCTCCTCGTCCTGCTGCGGCGTTGCACCCGAGACACCAATGGCGCCGACACACTCGCCGCCGATCATCAGCGGCACTCCGCCGCCGAGGGGTGTGAGGCTCATGGTGAGTAGCCCTGGCATCGCCGGCACGCGCTCGGCCAGCGAGGAGGTCGGGTTGCGGGTGAGCGCTGCGGTACGGGCCTTGCCCAGCGCGGATTCCAGAGTCGATACCCGTGCATCGAGTCGCTCGAGGTGCAGCATGTATCCGCCGTCGTCGCTGACGACGATGGTCACGGGTACGCCGATTGCGGTTGCCGCTGCGCGGCAGACTGCAGCGATCTCGCCGACGTCGTTCGCTGACAGACAGGGTTTTTCGCGCATGGGTTTATTCCTTGGACAGTGCAGCGCGGCCAGCGCTCGCGATTTGTTCATCCTGGTCGGACTTGGCACCGGAAACGCCTATAGCGCCCACGCAGTCGCTGCCCACCATCAGCGGCAGACCGCCCTGAATTGCCATGAAGCCGAGTGCTGCCATCGCCGGGTTTTCCTTGACCCGCTGCTCGAGCCAAGCAGTGCTGTTGCGCATCAGGGCCGCTGCACGGGCCTTGCCGATGGCGACGTCGACGGTATGGGTCTTGGCCTCGAGGCGCTGGAGGTGCAGAAGATGTCCGGAATCATCCGTGATCGCGACGGTCACGGCGAGCTGCAGTGCGGTAGCTTCGCTGCGGCATGCCGCCGCGATGTGTCGGACGTCTTCGGCCGTGAGACAGGGTTTATGTCGCATGCAATTCTCGCTCAGGGAGTGGAAACATTATGAGTCGAAACCCGGACATGGTGGGCCGATTCGTTGCGGTCGATCCGCGGGATGCGCCATCGTACTGGCAGCCGCGTCCTGCAAATGGCCATATCGAACTGATACTCACGCCCGAGCGCACAGGCTGCGATGTTTTTGTGCAGGGCTATCAGACCATCGCCCCGCACGGCCTGATCGCACCGCACCTGCACAAGGATGTGTTCGAGGTGCTGATCTGTCTGAGCGGTACCGGTCGGATCGTTCTCGATGACCGCGATGTGCCGTTCACCGCTGAAGTGAGCTGTCTTGTCGGTCATGATGTGCGGCATTCGGTCGTCAATGACGGGGAGACAGCGCTGCGCCTGCTGTGGATGCAGTTTCCGCCCGGGCACGAGCAGCTCTTTCCGCGCATCGGGCGGCCGCGCCGCATCGGCGAGCCCGCGCCACAGCCCTTCGATCGCCCCGCCGCGGCAGCGGAGTGGTCACGGAGCCTCGGCGTGGAATTCAGTTCGGGCGCCGGATCCGGGAAATGATCCGCGCACGGACTCGGGTCGGCGACGGCTGGATCGCACATGTCAGCGAGGGACACGGTCCGCCGCTGCTGCTGTTGCCGGGTTTGGGCGGACAGTTCTCGTTCTGGGGTGGCATCTGGCCCGCGCTCGTCGGGCAATTCAGGCTGGTGTCGATCGATCAGCGCGGTTGCGGTGCGAGTTCCCGCTGTCTCATCGAATACTCGATCGCGCAGATGGCGGAGGATGTGCTCGCGGTGCTCGACGATCTCGCAGTGAAAACCACGGACATCATCGGGCACTCGACGGGCGGCGTGATTGCGCTGTGGCTGGCTGCCCACCATCCGCAGCGTGTCGGTCGGGTCGTCGCCAGCAGTACGTGGGCCGGACCCGACCCGTACATGCGTGACTGTTTCCGCATGCGCGAGCGCGTGCTCGAGACGCTCGGGATCGCCGCCTATCGACAGTTCGTAGATCTGATGCTGTACCCGCCGGGTTGGTATTCCGCGCATCTTCCGGAAATTGTTGCCCGCAACGAGACGACTGAGGTCGATACCGAGATTCTGCGGCGTCGCATGCGGGCGATCATGGATTTTGATCTGCGTCCGCGCCTCGCCGACATTCGGCATGAGACTCTCGTCATCTGTCCGCGGGACGATCACGTCACGCCGCTCTGCCTGTCGAAGGAGATCGCGGCGACTGTTCCGCATGCCCAGCTCTGCGTGCTCGAGACCGGCGGACACGCTGCGCCGCGTATCGCTGCGGATGAGTTCTGCGCGCCGGTGCAGCGATTTTTCGCAAGTGCTCATTTCGAGCCGCCGACCTCGAGTTGTTCCATTGCATCGCGGTAGTTCGCGACACCCCTCGCGAGCGCGAGTGCCGCCAGCACGCTGAACATCGCGGTGGCGACGGCGATGCTGTATCGCAAGGCGCCCGGTTGCGCAAACAGGAAGTCTGTCAATGCCGCAACGCTCGTGGGGCCGATGAACTGGCCGAGGCCGCTGGCGATCAGCAGGGAAAACGCGGTGATGCGACCGCGGAATTCGTTCGGTGTCACGAGGATGACTGCTGCCGAGACTGCTGCACTACCGGCACCGATGGCGATCAGCGCCGGTACCAGCAACACGAGCGCAAGCTCGCCCGAGGGCATCAGCGGCGCGAGGCCATGCAAGGGCAGGGCGACGAGCAGCGCCAGCGACACCGTACGCAACGCGCCTTCCCTGCGGCCGCGACGGTAAAAATGATCGCTCAGCCAGCCGCCGATGTTGACGCCGATCAACCCCGCGATGAGCAGTGCAGTGCCCCACAATGCGCCGGCGCGGCCGGCGCTCCAGCCCCAGGTCCGCTCGAACATCGGCACGATCCAGAACTGGGCGCCTGCGATCAGAAACAACACGGACTTCGAGAGGATCAGCGGGACGTAAACGCGGCGATGCGAGATCAGGAAGGCGACGGTGTCCGCGACACTCGCCGCCGAGGTGCCTTGTAGCCGTTGTTGTCGCGGCGGCTCGCGAACCACTAGCAAAAGTGGCAGCAGCAGCAGGCCTGGAACACCGACGAACAGGAAGATTTCCCGCCACGGTGTGACGATGCCGAAGTTGGCGAACGGGTCGCGGCCGTCGACGGCGAGCCAGACAACCAGCGAACCGCCGACAATGAACGCCGCGCTCGAGCCAAGCCCCGTCCCCATCGAGAACACCCCAACGGCCCGACCTACGCGCTCGCGCGGAAAGAGATCGCTGATCAGAGAGAGTGCACAGGGCACCAATGCCGCCTCGCCGACGCCGACGCCCATGCGCGTGATGAACAGTTCAAGTGCCGAATCCGCGAACGCGCAGGCGGCCGTCATTACGCACCACGTGGCGATACCGAGAGCAAGCAGAGCGAGCCGATTGACGCGATCGGCGAAGTGACCAAAGACGAGCCCGAAGACGAGGAACGACATGGCGAAGGCCGGCGGTCCGATCCATGCCATCTGGAAGTCCGAGAGACCGAGATCGCGACGGATCGGCTCGATGAGCAGCGAGAGAATCTGCCGGTCGATGAACGAGACGACATAGCCCAGCGTCAGGACTACGACGACGAACCAGGCCTGGGTGGCCGAGGGCGGAGTGCGATGATCGCTCATGGGATCACAGTACGAAGCCTTCGTGTCGGATCGGCAGCGAGGTCGTGATCCCCTCGCCCATCTCCGGTTGTGTCGCCAAGATCACGATGCCTGCGCGACTGATTCGCAGGAACGCATTCGGCGTGAAGTGGCCCGAGTCTGCTTTGGTTGCGTGGCTAGGCTGCAAGTTGAACCCGAGGATCAGGCTAACGCCCGCGATTCCCGTCAGCTGGAGGAATCGGCGTCGGTCGATGAGTTCGATGCGAGGGCGAAGATTGTCGATGCCGGAGTTCTCCGAATCCTCGTATTGATCGGACTTGAGTGAGATCATTTCTTTGAGTACCAAAAAATGATCTATTTACGCATCCGTTTCAAGGTCATGTCGGCTTTTCCTTCTTGTATGCCCTGGTGGCATCGTGTACGGTTTGAAAAAATCTGCTCTGCTTCGCGTTTGGAGATCGAAAACATGGAATCCATGACAAACAAAGATTTCGCCACCGCGGAGTTCATCAGGAACGATTCGGCCAGGGCAGCCTATCTCGGCGTCCATCACGTCGACCAGCTGGCGACGGCATTCCTGAATCTCGGTGCGGAGTTCTGGACCATGCGGCGGCGCATGCTCGTGCTCGAAAAATTTCTCAGCGCCAAGGGGGTCTATGATCCCGCCGCGCTCGAAGCCTATGAGCCGACTGCCGAGGAACAGCGCGAGTGGGAGGCGCAGCGCGACGCCTTCATCCGCAGGACGTTCAGCGTGCTGACGCAGGATGTCGGTCCGCTGCCGACGGCGATGCCGAACGAGCGCGTACCCGCGGTCGATCCCGGTAGTTACACCTGAGACATCGACCCCCGATCCTTCACTCAGAGTCCCACAACGCGACGCACGGAAAAAATCCTGATGAACACTCGATCCAATGCGGCCGTGCCCCGAGACGGCAGCGTCGATATCCGCTTCGACCCCTACACCGTTACACCGTCGCAGAAGGCCGCAGGCGCAGTACGCTTTCCGCGGTTCGACGACAACAGCGCAATGGACTTCGTTATCGGCTTGCGCCGGTGGAACTCTGCCGAGCGCTACGGTGCGGTGTCGAATCGTCAGGCAAGCGACTTCGTGAGGCAGGCAGGTCTCGATGGAAGCCGGCACGACTACGGCTACGAGGAAGCGTTCGACACGATGCTGCGCTCGCCGTCCTTCGCCATGAAGGTCCGCTTGTTCCGCAGCCTGCAGATGCTGATGTGGGATAGGGCGATGCGCGCATTCCACGCGGACGCCGACAAGTACCTTGCGCTGATGGAAGCGACGGACCATGCCGGTCCGGGAAGACTGGAACTGAACCCGGATCTCAAGCTGCCCGACTACACGCGCCAGGAAATCCATGGTCAGCCCGGCGGCTACGTCGGCGATCCGTTCGCCGGATGGGCGTATCACTGGGCGCTGGCGCGGGGCTTCTACTACCAGTTCCGCTACGAAGAGAACTTCATGGCGGTCGCGCAGAACTGCCCGAAGCCGGCTGACGGCAAAGTCTTCAGGATCCTCGATCTCGGTTGTGGCGCGGGACTCACGACCACCGCACTCAAGGCGCGTTTCCCGCAGGCCGAAGTGTGGGGCATTGATGCCGGCGGGCCGATGGTTCGATACGCCCATCATCGTGCGGTCGCTCAGAACATCGACGTCAACTTTGCACAGCGCCTGATCGAGGACAACAAGTTTCCCGATGGACATTTCGACATCGTGTCGAGCTATATCCTCTTCCACGAAGTGCGTCACGAAGCGGCGGTGAAGGCGGTCAGCGAGGTCGCGCGGGTGCTGCGGCCGGGCGGCGTCTACAACCACGTCGACACGCTGACCGAGGGAATGCACGACGCGGCCGAGGCGCTGCTGCCGCCGCGGCCGTTTCCCATCCGCGAGGAGTCCAAGACCTTGCTGTCCAGGGCGAATGCATGGCAGAACCACCGGCATAACTGCGAGCCGTGGGCGCTCGAATATCTGGAGTCGAACTTCCCCGCGATGCTGCGCGAGGCGGGGCTCGAGGTGACGGTCGCTCCGGAGGTGCCTTACACCTCGCCGCTGGCTCACCTCGTTGGGGTCAAGCCGCTCTAGCGTCCAGAGCGTCGTTGCGGAAGGGCTCATTTCAGACCCACTTGCGCCTGCGCGTCAGCCAGATGATCAGGCCGGTCAGCGCAAGCAGGAACACGGCCACGGCAGAGGCGTCGTTGAACCACACCAGCACGTCGTGGTTGATCAGCAGTCCGTGTATCACGCGGATCAGGAACGCGATGTCGAGGCCTTCAAGCGGAGCAGGCGTCAGTGACACCTGCTCGAAGCCGGTTTCGGGGGTGCCTTTGAACACGCCGTACCAGGTGTAGAGGTAGGTCGAGTCACCGGCACGGCGCGCATCCAGAATGAGTCCGAAAGTCTTGGTCGGAATCTTTGTCCACGACGTCGAGCCGCTTGCGCGGAAGAAGTGCCGGTTGCCCTCGTCGGAAACGAACTCGTAACCAGCGATGAGGCGGTATTTCGCGGTCGCCCAGTAGTTGTTGAGCTTGAGCGGAAAGGCGTGGTCGTACCGCCATGTCCGACCGCCGTCGTCGGAGCCGATGCCGCCAAGTCGTGTCAGACCGACGAGTCGGTCCGGATCGTCGGTCGGTGCGAAAACGGTCGCTACTTCGCCATCGAGGGTCTGCAGGTCGTAGTTGCCGGTGAGGCTAGAGGAGTCCAGATGGATGTGCTTCGCCCAGGAGTTGAAGCCGAACTTGTGGCCCATGGCGATACCCGTGCTGCTCAAGTAGAGCAGCGGAATGCACACGAGCAACCCCGTCACGAAGACATGCACACGGAACAGCCAATGCATGAGCTTGACGGGAACGCCACGGCGGCCGGGGCGGCGAGGACGTCGCGGCAGGTACCAGTACAGCAGGCCCGTCAGGCAAAGCGCCAGTAGCGCGAGGCCCGCGAAATCATTGACGAGCTTCGACAGTGGCACACTCGGCAAGCCGGCAGTGGCATGCAGGTCGAATCCGTACTTGGCGAGTGTCGTGGTCTTTGGCGCATTGACGACCGCGGTATCGGCGAGATCCGTCAGCCGGACCGCATCGGGCGTTGCGATCGGCATGCTGAAGAGTCGGGTTTTCTCGATCACGCCGATGACGGTTTGCGAGGCGGCGTGCAACTGCAGCGAGGTGATGCGCTGGCCGTCGAGCGCGAAACGCTCCGCGGTCATGCCTGCCGGCAGCAATCGCCAGATACCGTCGTCGGTGGCGAGCAGTATCCGACGCCAGCCGAGGACCGGGTCGACCGCGATCTCGAAGATCTGCGGTGTGCCCGACTCGCCTGCGAAGCTGACGGGTCGCCAGCTCGTCGTGCCGTCAGCCGATAACCATAGCCCGCCCACGCCCCCCGAGAGAATCCGGCGGTTATCGTCCGGATCGATAGCGAAGCGGTTGACCCAGTCGCGGGGATGGCGGATGTGTTGCTTGCCAAGCACATCGACCGGCGTGTGCAGGCCGGTGATGACGGTCTGATGCAGCCATCGCCACTCGAGACGACCGAGAAAGAAGCCGGTGATGGCTACGAGGAGCAGCCACACCATCGTCGCCAGTGCCACCCAGCGGTGAATCTTGACCAGCAGGTCGCGAACCCGCGCACCGCGACGCGGCCTCGGGACTGCGGGCGACGCGTCCGGGGCAGGGGTCATGGACGCCGCTCGCTTGATCCTGTCAATCAACTGCGTCCCGCAAAAAACGATTCGAGTCGCGCCGCCGCCGACGCCGGCGTGAGCCCGGGCATTTCGGCGACGCTGCTTTCTCCGAGCCGGCTCCTTGCGAACGACGCGAGCTCACGGCCAGGGCGAATCAGCAGGGTCGGGATGCCGATGCCGGGAAGTCGTTCGAGCAGCGGATAGGCGAACACGTCGGCGAAGAGGCGCGAGCGGTGCTCGAGACACTTGAGCACCTCCACCGTGCGCATATCGAGGATGTCGGGCGTCAGATCCAGGGTTTGACCCTGGATGACGGTCGCCTCGTCCTTCTTGAACCAAGGGGTGAATAGCTGCCGGTCGCGTACCTGGTTCCACACCGTCGTCAGGTGCGAGCCATAGGGATCGAGCGGGATGTCCGGCGCATAGTGGGCGGCGTAATCCTTGAGGTTCGCTGATCCGGGAAATCGCGCATCGATCAGGGCGAGCCGATTCACGAGCGACTTGAACTGCGTGGCGAGTTCGACAGCCAGCGTGGCGCCGAACCCGAAGGCGACGAAATCGGCTGACTCGAAGCGCTCCTGTTTCATCAGTGCGGCGAGCATCGTCGCCTGCGCGGCGATGCCGACATCCATGCCACGCGGCAGTTCGGTCTCGCCGCGACCCGGCATGTCCGGGGCAAGCAGCGTCCGGCGACCGATGAACGGCCGCATCCAGCGTTCACCTGACCGGCTCGACTCGTCGGTATCGTGGAGGAAGATCAGGGGGCGCCCGCGCTCTTCATTGTTGCGCCGCACGAAGACATTCAGTTCGCCGAGGCGCACGACATCGGACCAGATCGCCCCCGGGATCGCGGCGGCTGGTCGCGATGCCGGCACCGTGCTGGTCACCTTGTTGGCAAGCAGGGCGCGATCCCAGATTTCCACGCATTCATTGGTCGAGGCACCCGGTGCGAACGTGACGGATGAGGGCAGGGCCGGCATGCGCAAGCGGTGCGGCCACATCTCGTCCTGCGGCGACATCGTGATCGTGAGCGTGTTGCGGACCTTCACGAGTGCGTCCGCCGTCCTCGCCGCGAGCGCGCTGCGGTAGGGCACGCGGATAGCGTCGCCGGCGCGTAGCGTATCGATGACGGAGCGGGTGATAGCCGCAGGCGACGGGACACCGGCGACGCGGCGGTGCTCGGCGTCCTGTCTGAACCAGGGGAAGAAGAGTCCGCCGTCGCGTGAGTGTGCCCACGTCGCGACGAGATATGCGCCGAAGGGGTCGGGGATGACCGGCACCAGGTAGTTCTGCAGGAAGTCCTGACGTTCGGCTTCGGTCAGCTGCAGGTAGCCATGCACGACGGCGACCGGAATCCGCTGCGGATAGCGTGCGGACGCATCGAGCGTGATGATGCCGCCGGTGTAGCCTCCGAGCAGCGCGCAGCGCTCGAGTCCGAGCGCATCCATGACCTGGATGATGTTGCGGCTGTAGAGCCCGACGTCAGGCGAGGTGTCTTCGAGCACATCTGAGAGACCGTTGCCCGGCGTGTCGAGTGCAAACAGCGTGAAGCGATCCTTCAGTCGCTCGAGATGAACATTGAAGACCCGAGACGAGGAGGGTGAGGAGTGCAGCAGCAGGACCGGCGGGCCTGATCCGGCGCGGCGGTAGTGCACCTGCCGTCGACCAATCGTCACCATGTGACGCGTGATGCCGGTCTGGCTGCGCGGGTCCGTGGCCGCGCCAGCGATGAACGCGCTGCCCCGGGCACGATCAGCCGGCGCATCCTGTGCCCCGGCGAGACGGCCGTTGAGGAGTGCACCCACGCTGCCTGCCGCGATGAAGGTTCGACGATCCATATTTGTTTCCCGCAGGTCTCGTCGGCATGCCGAAAACGTCGGCGAAGTCAGTGATCGATCCTATCGACCGATACCGGCGCGAATTCGGACTTTTCGTGACTTGGCGGCAGTTTTTCGCGACTGGAATCGCGTCGGCGGCAGCGTGGTTCGTGGAGACGGTTTCGCGAAACCCGCCGGTGGCCGGTCGCGGGCATCATTTGTCGGCCGGCGGCTTGTCACTCGGCCATTTCAAGCTAAAGTACCGACGAAAGGGGGTGCGCCATGATCGAAGCAAGACGGGACGATCTGGTCTTTTTTGTTTTCATTCCTTGCGCAATTGGCTTAGTGCTCTTTCTGTTCAAGGGCATGCCGGCCAATCTCCTGCCCAGCCATTTCGCAGTCCTGTTCTGGATCACGGCGGTGCCGTCGTTCTGGATCATGTTGCACATCGCGACACGGACCGTCGCCCGGTTAACCCGCACCTTGCAGTTGCCGCTGCTCGTAGTGCTTGTGCTTGGCGCCCTGCTCGCGCTCTTTCCGATGCGCGCCCTATATGTGTTCTACGGCCTGCTGTACACCCCGCTGTTCCTGCAGCCGCCGCCGTTCGCGATTGCGCCGATCGTGGATATGAGCTGGAGCTTCGCGCTGTCGGTGGTCTGGCAGGCCGCCAACCTCGTCGTCATCTGGGTCGGCATCAACTGTCTGCTCGACCACTACCTTGGACACGGCCGGTATCGTTTCGCAGGACCGCTGGCACGCGCGCCGATGCCGGAAGTTGTCACGCCAATTGCGCCAGTCCCCACGCCGATTGCGCCAGTTGCGCCGGGACAGCCGGTTCCGGTAGCTAGCGAGCCCGCCACGCCGGAATTCATGAAGCGCGTTCCCGCCCAGCGCCGGGGGACGATCATCCTGATCAAGGCCGAGGATCATTACCTGAAGGTCATGACCTCCAAGGGCGATAGCCTCATCCACTATCGTCTGTCGGATGCGATCGCGGAGATGCCCCTGGAGTCGGGTATCCGGGTGCACCGGTCCTACTGGGTGGCACGCGATGCGATCGCCAGCGTTGAACCGGCAGGCCGGAAACTGCGAATGATGCTGGTGAACGGCGTCGAAATTCCGGTAAGCCTCTCCTACAAGCAGCCGGTGCTCGACTTTTACCGTGCCAGCGAGCGCATGAAGGCCGACCCACCGCGCTGAGGGTTGGTCCCGCTCGGCTCCTTCAGAAGGCGCCTTATACCCTGACGGCGTCAACTTCACGAAAACCGAAGCCCGCTTCGCGAAAGGTTCCTGCACCTTTACGAAAAAGGCCGTGTCTTCGCCCCCGCAACCCACTAAGTTTTTCGTTGGCTGCAAAGACAGCTGCCGAAACCCGTTGGTTGACTGGAGTCAGTGAGCATGCACCGATCAAATCGTCGAATCGTCGAGGCACTGCTGGTGTCGATGCTGGGCGCAACCCTGATCGCCTCCGGAGCGCTTGCACAGCAACTCGAGGAGATCGTCGTCACGGCACGCAAGCGTACCGAGCGACTCCAGGACGTGCCGGTCTCGGTTACCGCCTTCACAGCCGAAACGCTTGATCGCAGGGGGGTGTCCAGCCTGTCGGATGTCATCCGCAACACGCCGGGCATCCAACTGACAGAGGGCTTTTCGCCGCAGGATCAGCGCGTGGCCATCCGTGGTCTGTCGCCGACGCGCGGGCGGCCAAATGTCGCCGTGCTGCAGGATGACGTCGATATTTCGTCCGAATCCATCCTCACCGCCGGTGGTTCGCTGCTCATCAACCCGCGACTGTTCGACATCGAGCGCATCGAGGTCGTCCGCGGCCCGCACTCCGCGCTGTATGGCCGGTCTGCCTTCGCCGGCGCGATCAACTACATCACCAAAAAGCCGGGTCGAGAGTTCGAGGGTAGTGCCGGACTCGAGGCGGGAAACTACGGCAAATACGAGGCTCGTCTCGGACTGAGCGGTCCCCTCGCCGGCGAGCAGCTGCTCGGCTCGATCAATGCGGCCGCGTGGGGATCCGATGGGGCTTACCGGAATCAGGTGACCGGCAAGAGCATCGGCGGCAAGGAAGGCAAGGGCGTTGCAGGAACTCTGATCTGGCAGGCCACCGACAACTTCAAGGCGACGTTGCGAGCCGAATACACGGACGATGGTTTCGACCCGACGCCGAGGGTGACGCTCGGCGCCAATACGCAACTGCCAGTGCCCGCGGCCGCGCGAACGGATGTTCCGGTCGCGGCTGGCGGGACGGCAGGCCGCGGCTTCGTCGTCAGTGCCGGCTTGCTGACCTTTCCGCAATTCGTCGGTGCGGTGCCGGACGCGGACAGCGCGGGCATGACGCTTCGCCTCAGCCCCAACCCGCGGACCGGAAGGGACTATGAGGGCGTCACGCGCCAGATCTCGCGGGTGACCTTCAGGACCGATACCGACTTCGCAGCGCTGCGTCTGACCACGCTCTCGCACTTCGGCAGCGGCGACACCCGGCAGTTCCAGGATAGCCTCGGCAAGGGCGATGACTTTCAGGCCGTCGCTGCGGCGGAGATCGATTTCGACAACGAGACCAACCTGCAATCGCATGAGATCCGAGTGCAGTCGAACGATCCTGACGCGCGCTTCAAATGGGCCCTTGGCGGGCTGTTCTGGGATGAGGATGCGAGATTGATCAACCGGTCGGTGACCTGTTATGTCGCCTTGCCGGTAGCACTCGGCGCGATCCCTTCGACGCTGGGCAATCCCGCCGACAACTGCGGTCGGTTCATTGCGGCGTGGGGAACGACCACGCCGTACTCGACGTATCCCGATGAATTATGGCGCCGCCAGACGCGGCACTATTCGGGCTATGCAGCGGCAGACTTCGACCTAACGTCGAAGCTGTCGGTGTCAGCAGAACTGAGGACGACCTCGGAGAAGGAGAACGTCAGCGGTCCGAGCGGTTTCATCCGCAGCATCGATCCGTACGGGGTCATCAACTCGGGTCCTTGCACGCCGGTGGCGCCGGCGAAAACCAGTAATTGCCTCGGTGAAAATTCGGGGCCAACCACGACGGAATCCACGAAGAGTAATTACACGACGCCACGAGTCAGCATCAACTATCGATTCAGTGAGGGCGTGCTGACCTACCTCGCGGCGGCGCAGGGCGTGAAGCCGGGCGGAATCTCCACCTTGAACGGCGGCAATGCGCCTTTGAGCCGCGACAACTTCCAGTATGCCGCCGAGAAGATGTGGGTCTATGAAGCGGGCCTGAAGAGCACGCTGCTCGGCGGTCGCGCAATCGTCAACGCAGCGCTTTTTTACCAGGACTATCAGGACAAGCAGGTTTCGACGCAGATCATCCTGCCCACGGGACTCACCGCCGTGCGTATCCTGAACGCGTCCTCGGCTGCAGTGCGCGGCATCGATCTCGAAGGCAGCATTGCGGTGACGGAACACTTGTCGCTGAGCGCCGGCTATTCGTGGCTGGATTCGGAATACAAGGACTACCAGCTCGACGCGACGAGCGGCGCCGCAGTAGCGCGCAACCAGGCCTGTACGCCCGTCGTGAACTACAAGCTTCCCGATGGCACGATCCAGCGGGTCGTCAACCCGACCGATCGTCCTGTTGCAGGCGCCACGATCGCATCGCGCCAGTGCAGGATCGATCTGTCGGGTCGGACGCTTGAGCTGGCGCCGACCCACTCGTTGCAGTTGAGTGCCCTCTATCGCCGTCCGCTCAATGAGTCGTTGTCGTGGTTCGGTGAACTTGGGGTGCAGAGCACCAGCAAGCGCTTCATCGATGACACCAACCTGTCCTGGCTGAAGGGATATGTGACGGCTGACGCGACGCTCGGCGTGGACGCGAAGGCGTGGTCCGTCGTCGCCTATGTGAACAACGCTTTCGATGACAACACGGTGAAGTCGGCGGTCTTCAATGTCGATCTGCCCGGAACGGTTTTCCGCCTCTCGCCGGCCCCGGCCACGCTGGTTCTGCCCACGATCCTGCAGCCGACGCTGCCGGATCGACGGCAATTCGGCATCCGGGCGAAGTACCGGTTCTGACCACGACTATGGGTACGAGACGAGACCTGCTGGCGGCGATCGGTGCGAGTGCGGCGCTGATCACCGCCGATGCCGCATCATCGGAAGTCGCCGATCGCGGAGCCGTCAGGTTTGATCCATCCCGGCCGGATGAGGCCTATGAAGTCTTCATCCGCCTGATTGGCTCGCTGACGGCCGGTATCGTCTATGAGGCCTATTCAGGTGTGGTCTTCACGATGCTCCCCGGGGCGGCGACCACTCCGCTGCTGCGATATCGCGGAATCACCAAGACGCATTGGTCCAGCCTTCCTGATGGCGGCCTGCGATCGCGCCGTTTCGACGTCATGACCTTCGCCGACTACAAGACTCGGGGAAGGGTCGAAAGAATCACCAATCCTCTGACCTCGGAGGAGGTCGTGGTGCCGGTCATCGCGTCGGGCCCGGAGACTCTGGATCATTCGCGGGCGGCGATGGAACTCGGCAAACGGACGATGTATTCCCCGACAAATTGGCAGGAGAGCGCCACGGCCATCATCCACGGCTACGAGGTCGCCTTCACTTATCCGCACCCTCTGCAGCCGAAGGAGTGGCCGAAAGCTTCGCCGGGCGAGAATGGCCATGCAACGATCGCGACGACCATCGAGGCGCCGAAGTCGGAGTTGCTCGACCGCCGCGTCGCCTGCGCAAGAGCACTGCATACCTGGGTCAATGTCGCCTCGTGGAGTCCGTGGTTGCACATGGGACAACGCACCGGCTCGATGCTGTGGCGGGGGCGTGGCGTCAAGGGTTTGGAACTCAAGGGTTTGCCGCAGGATCTCGTCGCCGAGGTCGTGAACCACGCGGCCGATTTCTTTGGGGATGGGGAGCCGTGGCAAACGCGCCGTGACGAATTCCAGCAGTACATTCAATCCCGCTCAGGTTGATTGACGCTGCGTACAGCCGCCTAGGCGTTACTGCCGCCTGCATGCTGGCGCTACTCTGCTGCAGCATTTCTCAGGCGGCGGATCGATACCGGATCGAGGCTGTCCTTGCGCCCGGTCCATTCCATGGCGTTCACGGACTGTCGTTCGGTCCGGACAAGGCGCTCTACGCCGGCGACATTGTCGGCATGTCGGTCCACCGTATTGATCCGGCAGATGGTTCGCACCGACTGGTCGTGGGAGCGCCCCTCGGCATGGCCGATGATGTCGCATTCGCACCGCCGGGCACGTTGCTCGCCGGCACGATGGTGTGGAGCGGCGTATTCACGGGGCGAGTGTATGCACGGGCGCCCGACGGTCGCGTGAGGCTCGTCGCCGACGGTTTGCCGGGTGTGAACACGGTTGCGTTCAGCCCCGACGGGACCTTGTATGCGACGCAGCTTGGCCCGTTCGCAAACGCCCTGTGGCGTCTGGATCTGAGCGGGGCTGGAAAGCACGAGAAAATTCTCGGGGCGGACGGGGCCTTCAATGGTTTCGTCATCACCCACGACGGTCTGCTGTATGGACCCCGGGCCGATCTTGGCGCGATCGTGCGACTGGATCTGCATTCTCTGGAGACGAAAGTCATCGCCGACGGGTTTCGCTGGCCGACTGCGGTAAAGCTGGATTCGAAGGGCATGCTGTACACGGTTGACCTCGAGGCGGGAACCGTCTGGCGGGTCGATCCGCTTGGCCGCGCGCGGACGTTGGTGGCGACCCTGGAGCCCGGGCTCGACAATCTGGCGATCGATTCCAACGACCGGCTTCATGTCTCGAGCATCACCCGCAATGGAATCTTTGTGATCGATCCATCGTCGGGGAGTGTGAGTCCGCTGGTGCAGGGCAAGTTGACTGCTCCGGGGGGTATCTCGGTACTGGACGGCACTGTTCCACGCATCTTCATCGCCGACATGTTCGTCCTGCGGGAGATCGATGGCATCACCGGCGCGGTCCACAATCTCACTGTTCCCGGCAAGGGCGGACCCTTCCCCACGGCGGTGCGCGCCTTCCGCGAGGGGCGTTCGGCCCGCGTGATGTACACGAGCTGGTTCACGGGCGATCTGACCATCATCGATGCCGACACCCGGCAGGTGCTGCGTCACGAGAAGAGCCTGGCTGCGCCACGTGATGCCGTGAGGCTGGCGGACGGAACCATCATCGTCGCGGAAAGCGGGAGCGGGCGTATCACGCGGATTGCAGCGGACGGTCGCCGCAGTGTGATCGGTCCGGTCTTTGGAGCGCCGGTTGGTCTTGCATTGGATCGGGCTGGAGGGCTGTGGGTGACGGATAACGCGTCAGGCGAACTGACGGTTCTTGATCCGCTGACAGGACAGGCTTCGCAGGTTGCACGGGGTCTCGGGCGTCCCGAAGGTGTGGCCGTGAGCCCTGGCGGCGGAATACTCGTCGCCGACAGCGCGCAGCACCGGCTGCTCTGCGTTGATCCCGCCAATGGCGAGGTCCACCAGATTACCGACGCCATCGGGTTCGGACTTGAGGGCACGGATCCGATGCCGCGCGCCTGGGTACATAACGGGATTGCGGTGACCGACGATGGGGTGGTGTATGTTCCTGCCGATGTGGACGCGGCCCTGTATCGTCTGGTGCCACGCGATCCGACCGAGGCGTCGCGAAAAGGAAGTTGTTGATATGAGTATCCGAATTCTCGGAATGATTGCTGTCGCCGTCATGTTCGCTACGCCTGCCGCGGCCGAGGAGGCGACACGCCCCGCCTACTTGTTCGTCATGGGCACTACCAGCAATGCCGAGGTCATCGGTCGCTACGCGCGCACGCTGCCGCCGATCTACCAGAAGTTCGGTGGCACGTACCTTGCCACCGGGCGCGTAGGCCGTAATCTGCTGGTGCTGGAGGGTAAGTTCCAGCCCGAGTCCATCGTGCTCGCAAAATTCCCGACTGCCGACGGCCCCAATGAATTCTGGTGGAGCCCCGAGTATCGACAGAGCGCAGAGATTCGCCAGGGAGCGGGAATCTTTGATGTCGTCAAGCTGAAGGGCAGGCCCGACGAGGCGAGCGCCGCGCAGGGCCGACCAGCGTATTTGATCTCGATCGCCCGTATCCAGGACCGCTCCAGGCTCAAGCCCTACGCCGAGGGAGCCATGCCGTTGCTGCGCGCCGCGGGAGCGAAGTTTCTGGTCTCGGCTGATCGCAAGGACATCGAACTGCTCGAGGGGCAGTTCGGCAACCTGACGGTGGTGATCATCCAGTTCCCGTCCTTTGCAGGGCTGCGCAAGTTTTACGACGACCCGGCGTATCAGGCGCTCATCCCGATTCGACAGAGCGCGGGCGATTACACCTTGCTGGCAATCGACGGCTTCGAAGCGCGTAACTAGCCGCCCACTTCCCGGGGTGCGTCTGCGGTCTCGCGAGGGCATCTCCACCCTGCGATGCGGTGCTGCTAGCATCGGCGCATGAACACTCCAAAATCTTCGGCAGATGGTGCGGCAACTCGCGGCTGGCTGACGCGCAGCCTCGATGTCGTCGAGCGGCTGGGCAATCGCTTGCCGGATCCGGCGATCTTGTTCCTGCTGCTCATGCTGCTCGCCTGGGTAGTCAGCGGCCTGCTGTCGCGGGTGAGCTTCGCCGAGATCGACCCCCGCAGCGGCATGCCGATCCAGATCCGCGACATGCTGGCGGGCGAATCCCTCACCGCGTTCATGGCTTCGATGGTCTCGACCTTCACGAGCTTTCCGCCGCTCGGCGTGGTGCTGGTGGCGATGCTCGGTCTGGGTGTGGCCGAACACACGGGGTTCATCAACGCCACGCTGCGCGCCGCCATGGCGGTGACGCCGAAGCGTTTGCTCACACCTGCGCTGATCGCCGTCGGCATTCTCAGCCATGTGGCGGTGGATGCGGGATACGTGCTCGTCATCCCGCTGGGAGCGGTTATTTTCCATGCTGCAGGCCGGCACCCGCTGGCCGGCATTGCGGCGGCCTTTGCCGGGGTGTCGGGCGGCTTCAGCGCGACCATGGGTGTGCCCTCGAGCCTCGATCCGCTGCTGGCTGGGCTGACGCAGACCGCAGCACAGCTCGTCGACCCGACGGTCGTCGTCAATCCGCTCAACAATTTCTACTTCACCACCGCGTCCTCCGCGCTTATCGTCCTTCTCGGCTGGGCGCTGACCGACCTCGTGATCGAGCCCCGTCTGCACAACACGCGGGTGGACGGCGATCCGGCAAATCTGCCCACCCAGGATCCGCTCAGGGACGAAGAGCGGCGCGGACTGCGCGCGGCGCTGTGGACGACGGTCATCGCCCTTGCGCTCTTTGCGCTGACCGTGGTCCGCGAGGACACGCCGTGGGCTGCGGCGCCCAACGCTGCGGGTGAGCGCTTGCTGCTCGCCTCGGCCGCACCGCTGATGCAGTCGATCGTGCCGATCATCTTCATCGGTTTTCTTTTGCCCGGTATCGCCTACGGCGTCGTCGCCGGCAGCGTCAAGACGCACCGGGACGTGGTGGCCGGCATGACCAAGGCGATGTCGGGTATGGGCTACTACATCGTCATGGCGTTTTTCTGCGCGCAATTCATCTATGCATTCGGGCAGTCGAACCTTGGCGCGCTGCTCGCACTGAAGGGCGCCAATGCACTCCGCGAGGCGGCGCTGCCGCTCGGCGTCACGCTGGCGGGTATCATCGTACTCACCAGTCTCGTCAATCTTCTGGTGGGCTCGGCCTCGGCGAAGTGGGCGTTGATCGGCTCGATCATGGTGCCGATGCTGATGCAGCTCGGCGTGTCGCCCGATCTCACGCAGGCCGCTTACCGCGTGGGCGACAGCTCGACCAACATCATTACGCCGCTGCTGCCGTACTTTCCGCTGATCGTCGTTTTCTGCCGCCGCTACGTGCAGGGCACCGGCATCGGCACCCTGGTCGCGCTGATGCTGCCGTACTCGGTGACCTTCATCGTCTGCTGGACGGCTTTCCTGCTGGTTTTCTGGGGCTTCGAGTGGCCGCTCGGCGTGGGCGCCAGCTATGAATACACGCCACCGGTCGGGGCCTCGCGCTAAGTCGCCGTTCAACTTGATTCCAGCAAAAACAGAAACACAGCACCATCAGAGAGCCTGCGGCAAGAGCAGGCAAACGGCGCACCAGACGAGCCAACGACGCATGAATTGAGAGGGATCGGTAATTCTTGGGGCCGAACGCTGTCGCGGCGTACCAGATCGTTCTGTTGCGCGCGAACAACGGTATCTTGATCCATTTCCGGTTGGATTCCGATATCCTTCGCGCCTCGGGGAAAAGGGTGTCGGAGAAGAAAATGGAACTGCATGCGGCCTATGGCCAGTGCCTGCAAAGGCTGCGTGTTGTCAATCAGCGACTCGGCTTGCAGGCCAACGAACAGGATCTCGCACGCATCAGCGAGCTGGTGGTTCAGCCTTTGACTGGGCCATGGCGGCTTTACCACACGATCGAGCATATTTTTGACGTCGGTGGCAGCGAGGATCCGCTGGAGATCGTTGCCGCACTCTTCCATGACGTCGTCTACATCCAGGTCGACCACAGCATCAACTTCAATCTGGCCCGCTACATCACGCCCTTCGTCCGCGAGGAAAAGGCGCTGCGGTCGGACATGCGCGAGGGCCTGGTGGTCCGCGAGCAAGCGGAGATAGGCGACGACCGGATGTTCGCGCTGGTGTCGATGGTATTCGGCATCGAGCCGGGCGAGCGACTCTCGCCGCAGTCGGGCCAGAACGAATTCCTCAGCGCACTGGTGGCAGCCAAGGTGCTCGAGGGCGTATTTCCGCCTTCGGCGATTGCTCAGGTCGTGGCCTGCGTGGAGGCGACCATCCCGTTCCGTGCGTCACCGGCTGCCGGGCTGCCCGACTGGAGCGAGCGTCTGCATCAGCGGCTCAGCCGTGCGAACGAGACCCTGCAGCTCGGTATGGACGAGCACATCCTCGTGGCTGCCGTGTGCCGTGCGGTACGGCTCGCGAACCGCGATGTCGAGGGCTTTGCGGCCGTGGATCCGGCCTTGTTCCTCGACAACACCTGGAACCTGCTGCCCGAGACGAACCATGTGCTGCTGTCGAGCGCGGCCTACACCGTGCGCGACTACCGGCTGTCCTTGCAGCGTATGCGTGGCTTCCTGCAATGGCTCAACGCCGAGACGGTGTTCCAGCGCTTTGCCGACGAACCACCGCTTGCTGAGCACCTCAAGCGAACGGCGCACGTCCGCCGCAACCTGCAGGTGGCCGCATCCTATCTAGGCGCCAAGCTGGTCACGATCGCCTTCCTTGAGGCGGTGTCCATGCGTATCGGTCCCGATATGCCGCTTTCCATGCTGATGGGCGCACTGCCGACGGACGAAGGGCCGCTCGGGCCGACGCTCGAGGGCTTCCTGCCCAGGGTCGATGGCGCCTCGCCGGATCCCGCCTCCATCGCCGGCACCGTGCTGCGGCTGCTCGAAACCGGCCGCGCTTCGGCGGTGAGCTACGATCTCAAGCACTCGCCGCTGGCGGCTTTCTTTGCCCGCTCGATCGGCATCGAGGCCTTGCTGGCGCTGCTGGATGAGGCGGAATCGCTCTTCGTACACTTCGACTCGAAGGATCGCCTCGCCGAAAAACAACGCTGCGGCGAAGCCTTCATCGCGCGTTTCCCGGCCGGCGTGTCCGCCACGGTCATCACCGGCGTACACGAGGTCTTTGCCGCGCGCGGCGCGGTGTTGACGGGCTGAGGGGTTCGGGTTTTCAGCCGCCCGGCGACGGCCGATCGCGGCCTAGGGTGAGCTGCAGTGCTGCCCCGAGGCCACAGAGCACCAGTGCTACCGGCCAGGCGGCTTCGAAGCTGCCGGTGGTGTCGCGGATGCGGCCGAAGAGCACCGCGCCCCCCGAGGTTGCCACGCTGATCGGCATGAGCATCGCGGCGTAGATCTTGCCGTAGTGCTGCAGACCAAAGAATCGGGCAGTCATGAAGGCGAGGATGTCGTACTCCGCACCTGCCGCGAAACCCATCAGCGCGACGCAGGCGATCAGCATCGCGGTGGATGGCGAATCGCCCATCAGCAGTATGGCGCCGAGCATTGGCAGCGAGAACGCGCCCGCCGCCACGCGCGGCGAGGGGAAACGGTCGATGAGGGCGCCTGCGACCAATCGACCCACGATAAGGGAGAGGCCAAGCGTCCCGGCGACGCGTGCCGCGTCGGCCATCGGCAGACCCTCGCTGGCGAGGATCGGCACCAGATTGGCATTGAAGCCGCCGAGGCTGAGCGACACGAGGCCGTAGCTGAGGATCATGGTCCAGAAGCGGCGTGAGCGTGTGATGGCGCGTGGTGTCAGTGCGGTGTCTGTGGTCGATGAGGTCGCGACGGGCTCGCCGGTCGGTTTGGCCTGTGCAGCCTCGTTGGCGGCAGTCTTGGGCAACTCGCCGGGCAGGCGTACGAAGGCGGTAACGAGCGGCAAGGCGATGAGCAGCGGCAGGGCTGCAAGCACCAGCCAG
>CAZIRD010000031.1:24716-26646 GCA_964541625.1 uncultured Acidibacter sp. | reverse complement strand
CCCCGTCCAGTTGCCTGCCTTGCATGGCGAATGCGTAAAAAAATGCTATGTTATTTACGCTTCCGATGATTCTAGTACCAATTCATCCATCGGTCGCGAATTTTCGACGGGGGTCAGCGACGAAACATGCAACCGGAGGGACTGCAAACCCTGCCGGGCGTGCTCGCCCGGGCTGCGACCCACTATGGCGAGGCCGTGGCCATCGAGGACGGCGATCTGCGCCTGAGTTTTGGCGCCCTCGCCGCGCAGGTGGAGGCCGCGGCGGCGGGCTTCGTTGCCGCCGGCGTCGCCCCGGGTGATCGCGTCGCGATCTGGGGACCGAATGGCGCCGCGTGGATCATCGCGGCACTCGGCGCGCAGTCGGCCGGTGCGGCGATCGTCCCGCTCAACACCCGCCTGAAAGGTCGCGAGGCCGGCTACATCCTGCGGCGCAGCGGCGCACGTCTGCTCTGTCACTCGGGCCGTTTTCTCGGGCTCGATTTCCCGCATCTGCTGCGCGAGGAGTCGCTGCCGTCGCTGCTCGCGATGGTCGAACTCGAAGGCGCCGACTGGCAGGCGTTCATCGCTCGCGCCACAGCGGCCGACCTGGCCGAGGTTGGACGACGGCGCGCAGCGCTCGGGCCGCAGGATCTCGCCGATGTGATGTTCACCTCCGGCACGACCGGACAACCCAAGGGCGTGATGTCGAGTCACGGCCAGAACGTACGCGTATTCAGCGCCTGGAGCAGCATCGTCGGGCTCGGCCCGCAGGATCGCTATCTCATCGTCAATCCGTTCTTCCATGCCTTTGGTTACAAGGCGGGCTGGCTCGCCTGCCTGATCACCGGCGCCACGATCCTGCCGATGGCGGTGTTCGATGCCGCCGAAGTCATCCGGCGCATCGCCGCGGACCGGATCACCGTACTGCCGGGTCCGCCGACGCTGTTTCAATCGATGCTTGCGCACCCCTCGCTGGATCGCGGCAGCACGGCGACGCTGCGGCTCGCGGTGACCGGCGCTGCCAGCGTGCCGGTATCGCTGATCGAACGCATGCGCGATGAACTCGGCTTTCGAACCATCGTCACGGGCTACGGGCTTACCGAGTCGACGGGCACGGTCAGCATGTGTCGCCCGGGCGATGATCCGCAGACGATCGCGCACAGCTGCGGTGCGCCGCTGCCCGGCGTCGAGGTTCAGGTGGTCGATGACAGCGGCCATGAAGTACCGCGCGGCAGCGAGGGCGAGTTGTGGGTTCGCGGGTACAACGTGATGCAGGGCTATCTCGATGACCCGCAGGCCACCGCTGCCGCCATCGATGCCGCGGGTTGGCTGCACACCGGCGACATCGGCACCATGGACGAGCGTGGCTATCTGCGGATCACCGATCGCAAGAAAGACATGTTCATCGTCGGCGGCTTCAATTGTTACCCGGCGGAGATCGAATCGCTGATCAGCGCCCATCCGGCCGTCGCACAGGTAGCGGTCGTCGGCATCGCCGACGAGCGGCTCGGCGAAGTCGCGGCTGCGCACGTGGTGCTGCGCCCAGGCATGCGGCTCGAGGCCGAAGAATTCATCCGCTGGTGTCGTGACAATATGGCCAACTACAAAGTCCCGAGGCGCGTGCATTTCGTCGATGCCCTGCCCACCACGGCATCAGGCAAGGTGCAGCGTTTTGCGCTGCGCGGATCAGCAACCCACACCACAGGTGCGGCATGACGGCATCGACACCCTGGTTCTCGCAAGTCGAGCGCGCGCAGGTCATCGACGACGTCGAGGGCTTCGGCTGGGACCTCGACACCGATTTTCTCGTGGTCGGCTCCGGTGCTGCGGGCTCGAGTGCCGCCGCCGAAGCACTCGAGCAGGGTTTGCGCGTGACGCTCGTCGATCGATACGGCGGTGGCGGCGCGAGTGCCGCGAGCGGTGGCGTGCTCTACGCGGGCGGCGGAACGAG
>CAZIRD010000031.1:14500-24616 GCA_964541625.1 uncultured Acidibacter sp. | reverse complement strand
GTCTGCCTCGCCGCCGGCGGCTTCGTCTTCAACCGCCGCATGCTGGCCCATCACGCGCCCCGCTACCTCGGCGGTTACCCGCTCGGCACGCAGGGTGACGATGGCAGCGGCATCCACCTCGGTCTCTCGGCGGGCGGCGTGACCGAGCGCATGGACACGGTAACAGCCTGGCGCTTCATCAACCCGCCGAAGGCCTGGGCGCGGGGCATCGTGGTGAATGGGCGCGGTGAGCGCATCGTCAATGAAATGTCCTATGGCGCGAGGCTCGGCTACGAAATCGCCGAGAAGCACGATGGCAGGGGCTGGCTGATTCTCGATGGTCGGCTGATCGAGCAGGCCCGCGAGGAGATCGCGCCGGGCAAGACGCTGCCCTTCCAGCGCGACCTTGCGCGTCTCAACATGCTGCTCGGGCGTCGCAAGGCACGGAGCCTCGGCGCCCTCGCCCGCAAACTCGGCATGGACCCCGCCACCCTCGAGCGGACGGTCGCCCATTACCGGGCCGCCGCCGCCGGCACCGCCGACGATGAGTTCGGCAAGCCGGCAGCCGACTGCGCCGCGCTCGACCAGGCACCCTTCATGGCCATCGACGTCGGCCTCGCAGCCAAGCTCTTTCCCTGCCCCACGCTCACGCTTGGCGGCCTCGCAGTCGATGAAGACACGGGCCAGGTACGGAGCGCTGCGGGACGCGGCATCGAGGGTCTGTACGCCGCCGGACGCACGGCGGTCGGCGTCAGTTCCGGTCTTTACGTGTCGGGGCTGTCGATTGCCGACGGCGTTTTCTCGGGTCGTCGCGCCGGACTGCATGCGGCGCGCGGCATCACCTGGAGCTCGAACCCATCATGACCCACGAAACGACATCTGCCCTGACGAGTAGCGAGCGTATTGTGCGCGGCGGTCTCGTCTTCCTGCTCGCGGCGAGCGTGGCCTCCTCCGTCGGCGGGCTGCCCTTCAATACTTTGCCGATCCTGCTCGGCGCCTTCGCCGACCGTCTGGCGCTCGGGCCCGCGGAACTCGGCTCGCTCGGCAGTGCCTGCACCGGCGGTTACCTGTTGAGCACGCTGCTAGGGCCGCTCTGGGTCGATCGCGTGCCGTGGCGTCTCGCCACCGCGATCGCCGTCGCCGGCACCGCCCTCGCGCTGATGTGGAGCGCGGGCGCGAGTGGCGCACCGTATGTGCCGCTCGCGGTCTTCGGCTTTGCGGCCGGCCTGATGCACTCGCTCGGCATGCGCATGGTCGGCGAGGTGTTCAACAAGGAGCGTGCCTTCGGCGTGCGACTGCTTACCGAGCTGATTATCGTCGCCGCCCTGCTCTTCTTCCTGCCACTGCTGATCGCAAGCCGTGCTATCGAGGGTGGTATGTCGCTGCTCGCCGCGGCCGTGGTCGCAATGGGGCTATCGGCGTTCTTCATTCCGCGCGGCCCGGCGCCGGCTGTCGCGGGCGCAGCAGGGCCAACGGCCGGCGCTGCGTCGGGCGTCGGTTCCGCCGGCTGGCTGGCCCTTGGCATCTTCGTGCTCTTCGCCTGCGGCCAGGTCGCACTATGGGTATTCATCGAGCGCATTGGCCGCAGCATCAACGTGTCGGCGAGCGAGATGGGTCTCGTGTTCGCGGTGCTGAAAGTCGTTGGCGGCCTGAGCGCGGCACTCGTTGCACTGCTCGGTGATCGACTCGGCAACCGCTGGCCGCATGTGCTCGGCTTCCTTGCGATCGTGCTCGGCGTGACCCTGCTCGCCGCGCCGACTTCGTTCATGGTCTACGCGCTCGGCGCCTGGATCTGGGAAGGCGCGTTCACGATCTGCTGTGTCTATCAGACGGCCGCGATCGCCAAACTCGATCGCAGCAACAAGCTGGTCGTACTGGTACCTGCCGCCTTCGCGGTCAGCGCCTTCGTGGGTCCGGAACTCGCGGGTCGCCTCGCCGAGTCCGGCGGCTTCACGCCGCTCTTTCTGCTCGCCGCGGGCTGCGCGGCCATCCCGGCGCTCGCCTACTGGTTCTTCGCCGCGCGCATGACCCAGGCTGCCGCGACGAATCCGTGAGCGCGATCAGCGATCCCAAGGTTTCGCCGCGGGGTCTCGGCGAGCGCAACCCGGGCTTCGGCTCGGGCGCGCTGCGCCGACGTCTGAAGTTCGTCGCCGGTGACGGCTTCGTGCGCGCCGGCGTCGAGGACGCCTATCACTCGTTCCGTCTGCTGCTGCGCCATGACGGCACGCTTATCACGGCTCTCGAACCCGTCTTCCTGCGCATCCCGCTGAGCACCTGCCCGACCGCCGACGTGCCGCTGCGCGGCTTCGTCGGCATGCCGCTCGATGCCTCATGGCGGGACGTGCTGGCCGCTCAGAACCCCCGTCGCAACTGCACGCATCTGCATGATTTGTGCACGCTCGCAATGGCGCACGCCCGCCGCGGCGGCGAGCGGCGTTATGACGTGGTCGTGCCCGATGAGCACCCCGATCCGGTATGGACCACACTGCACCGCGACGGCGAACTGCTGCTGCGCTGGCGTACGTGGCGCGGCAAGATCCTCGAGCCCGTCGAACTCGCGGACCGTCCGCTGCTCAAGGGGTTTTCGGCCTGGGCAAATGCGTCCTTCTCGGGTGACCTGCTGGAAGCGGCACTGGTGCTGCACAAGGGCTACTTCGTCAGCCGGGCGCGCAGCTGGAACGTCGAAGCGACCGCAGGCCAGTCTGTTGCGCACCACGAGATGATGCGCAACGCCTGCCACAGTTACTCCGAACCGCAGATGTCGGTCGCGATCCGCAACGGCGGCACAACCCTCGACACCAGCGACGCGGACACGCCACTGCTCGAGGATATGACATGAAGCAACTCTTTGATCTCGGCGGTCGCGTCGCGCTTGTCACCGGTGCGGGCCAAGGCATGGGTCTTGGCATCGTGCGGGCGCTTGCGGTACAGGGCGCCCAGGTGCTGCTCAATGATTTTCATGCTGATCGGGCTGCCGCAGCCGCCGCGCGTCTGCGCGAAGAAGGCCTCGAGGTGGTGCCGGCGCCCGGCGACATCACCGCCGCCGGCGTGCCGGAGTCGCTGGCGGCGCTCGCCCGCGAGCGTTACGGCGAGCTCGATACGCTGGTCAACAATGCCGGCGTGCCGCTCGGCATGTCGACCTCCCTGCGCACCTTCGAGCACCTCGGGCGCGCCGACTTCGAGCGGCAGCTCGACCTGAACTTTCGTGCGGTGGTCGATCTTTGTCGCGTGGTGCTGCCGGCGATGCACGCGCGCAAGTTCGGCCGTATCGTCACGATCTCCTCCGAATCCTGGCGGCTGGGACAAGGCATGGGGCTCACCGACTACGCCGCCGCCAAGGCCGCGACCGTCGGCTTCATGCGCAATCTCTGCAAGGAAGTCGGTGCCGACGGCATTACCGTCAATGTGCTCTCGCTCGGTGCCATGAACAATTACGGTTACGACGACATCGCCCGCAAGGTGACGGCAGTAGGCCGCGCGGGCACACCGGAGGACGTCGGCGCGGCAGTCGCCTATCTCGTCTCGAACGAGGCGAGCTGGATGACCGGGCAGATGATTCCACTCAACGGCGGCTCAACCACCTGCTGAGTGCGGTACGGATCGCGCTACTCGATCGGCGGCGGCGCGTAACGGCCGTCGAGCACCGCCGGCCCCGGTTCATAGAGCCGCATGATGAGATAGAAGGGTCCGTCACCCACCGGCAGCCAGTTCTCGGTGGGATCCTGCGGCGGACGTTTCGAGATGCGGATCACGAAGGAGCCGTCGGCCGCCGTCCTGAAGTCCGGAAAATGATCGCCGACGCTGTAGCGTCCCGCCGGGTTTTCCATGAATGAAAAGTCCGCGTTGCGATACGCGCTCAGCGACCAGAACGCGCCGACCGGCGGTCGCCCACCGGCCGGAAAACGCAGCACGTAGTCGCGCTCACCGGTCAGCGGCCGCCCCTGCGCGTCACCCGTCAGCGCCGCGTAGACGGTTTCCTCGGGCAGGTTGGCGTAGCCGCCGAACGCCACCGTTGCCCGCATCAGATAATCGTAGCCATAGCGGCCGAGCGCGAGCGGGAACATCCAGCCATTGCGCACGTCGGTCAGCGGTCGGCGCGAAGCGGCGCGCAGCATGGCGCGGGCGTCGTCGACGGCGCGCTGCAGCCCGCGGCGCGTGGCCTCGCTGAGTTTGCCGGCATCGAACACCAGCCCAGGACCGAACCCCGCCGCGTCGAATTGCGCGAGCAGCGCCTCTTCCTCCGGCGCGCGCGGATTGTCGCGCAGCCACCAGTTGAGCGCAGCAAAGAATTCGAGCGTCTCGGCGGGACGCCAGGCGTCGGCCTTCGACAATGAGTCGGCCGCCGGAGTGCGGCGCACACCTTGCCGCCACAACGACAGCGGCACGGCCTCGAAACCGTCGAGTACGGCCGAGGCTGCGGCAAGGTCGCTCGCCCCGCGCACCAGCACGCGGCCGAGGATCCACGCCTGATGCGTCGGCACGCGCACAACGGTCAGATCCGCCGGCAGTTCACCCTTGAAGGCGGGACCCACGAGCACGAAGTCACGCTGCCGGGTGCCAGTGTTGCGACGACCCACATGCTGCACCTCGGAACGAAAGTCGGTGATCGCCAGGGTGTAGTAGCGCCCGAACGTTTCCGGCGCGCGGATCACCATGGGTTCATCTTTGAGATCGAACCAACCGCGCAGGTAGAGCGTGTCGCTGTTGGGCGCCCGCAGCCCGGCGGAAGTCGCCGGCGTCACGAGCTGGGCGGAGCGGTAGAAGTGGTTGATCGGCACCTGCACCGACCGCGAACCGTCGACGCGTTGCGTCTCGAGGTACATGTTCTGCAGCAGATCGACCATCGGGAAGCCGTAGAGGTAGCCAAGCGTACCGACGTGGTAGGCCTGCGCCTCCTCGAGCTGGGCGGTCGCCAGCAGCCGCGGGTCGACGGGCTTGCCCGCAGCGTCCTCTGCCGCCAAGGCAGGCTGGCCAGCATACGCCAGCAAAAAAACCAGCAGAGCAAAGAAAGCGGGCGCGGCTCTCATCGCCAGCGCACGCAAATCGGCAGACTCTTGAGTCCGCCGGTGAAGTTGCTCTCGATGCCGCGTACCGGACCGGCAAGTTCCACTGCGCCCAGCTGGGGAAGCAGCGCGGAAAAGAAAGCGCGGATCTCGGTGAGCGCCAGCATTCTGCCCAGACAATGGTGTACTCCGTGCCCGAAGCCGAGGTGCGGATTCGGCTTGCGGTCGATACGAAACGCGAACGGGTCATCGAATGCCGCCGCGTCACGGTTGGCCGAGTTGAAGAACAGCGTCACCGATTCGCCCTGTGCAATGCGCACGCCACGAATCTCGGTGTCGCGGGTCGCCGTACGGCAGAAATGCCGCACCGGCGTGCTCCAGCGAACGACCTCGTCGGCCAGCGAGCGGGTCATCTCCGTCGAAGGCTCGAACCTCGCCCGCTCCGCCGGGTTTTCGATGAGCGCCTGCATACCGACCGCAAGCGCCGCACTCGTCGTCTCGTGGCCGGCGGTGACCACGAGAAGCAGATAGGACAGTGTTTCGACCGGGCCCAGCGGCCGACCGTCGATACGGGCGTTGGCAATCAGGCTGACGAGGTCATCGCCCGGACGCCGACGGCGTTCGCGGACGATGCCGCGGAAGTAAGCGAACAGATCACCCACCACATCGACCCCGTACGCCTCGGACTTGCGCAGCTCCGGATCGCTGGCGCTGAGCAACTGCTGTGTGCAGCGCAGAATGAACGGCGCGTCGGCTTCGGGCAGGTCGAGGATCGACATGATCACCGACAGCGGAAACCAGACGGCGACGTCGCGGGCAAAGTCGAGTTCGCCGCCAGCCTCGCGCATGCGCGCGATCGAGCGCTGCACCATCGCCTCGACCTGACCCTCGAGTCGCCTTACCCCGACGCCCATGAACCAGGACTGCGTCAGTTCGCGGAACTTGCGGTGCTCCGGTTCGTCCATGTCGATCAGCGTACGCACCCGCTCGCGGCGTCCGCGCCGCCGATTCTCCTCGCGCGCCTGCAGCCACTCGACGAGATCGCCGAGCGGACGCTGCGAGAGACTCGCCAGCGTCATCAGCACTTTCACCGTCTCGCGCACGCCGCCTGCGGCAGCCGAGGTCGCGCTCTCCTCGATATCGCGCGGAATCAGGCAGAGACGCGGCTCGTTGATGAAGAGTTCGTGCTGACGCTCGATGGCGAGGATGTCCTCGTGACGCACGATCGCCCAGAACGGTCGATAGGGTTCGCGGTCCACCCAGGCGACCGGAGTGGTCGCGCGCAAGCGCGCGAACTCGGCATCGAGCGCGAGGCTGTCGCCGTAGAGCCGTGGCGAGGTGATGTCCGCCTCCAGTTGCGGCCCGTTGGCGGAGGCGCGGAGGGAGGTGGGCATCGCCTGCCCTAGCCCGGTCCTCGACCCGTCGCGTGCAGCGCGGCCAGATAACCGAAGGTCATTCCCGGTCCGAGCGTTGCGCCGGCAGCGGGGTAACTCTTGCCCATCGGCGAGGCCGAGCAGTTGCCGGTCGCATAAAGACCGGGAATGGGCACACCCGACTCGTGCATTGCGCGGGCGTGCTCGTCAGTAAGGATGCCGCCGTTGGTGCCGATGTCGCAGGGCTGGATCGGGATCGCGTAGAACGGCGCCTTGGCGAGCGGCGCGAGGCAGCAGTTGGGAGTCACCGCCGGATCGCCGTAGTAGCGGTCGTACAGACTCTCGCCGCGGCCGAAGTCGGGATCCTTGCCGGTGGCCGCGTTTTCATTGAAACGCGTCACCGTTGCCGCGAGATTCGCCACCGGCACACCGATCTTGTCGGCGAGTTCTGCCACGGTCGTGGCGGAGCGCAGGATCGCCTTCATGCTCGGCCGGATGCTGCGATCGAAACTCGCTGGCCCCGGGAAGATCGGCCCGAGCGCGTACTTGCCGCGATAGCGCGCGTCGAAGATGAACCAGCTCGGCACCGTGCCGCCGTCTGCGGTCCGATAGCCGCGCGCCATCAGCCCGCCCGTCACATGATAGGACGCGGCCTCGTTGCAGAACCTGCGGCCCGCGCCGTCGACCATGATCGAGCCGGGCAGCGAGCGCTCGACGAACATCGGCCGCGCGCGATCCTCATCGGCAAGCTTGTAGCCGGGCGCCCACCATGCCGAGTCGAGGTTCGCCGTCTTCGCGCCGATTTGCATCGCCGCAATCGTCGCCGTGCCGGTGTTGAACGGATTGCCGGCCGACCAGGCGGTGGAAGTCGGCGCAGGCAGATGACGGGCGCGCAACTCGGCGTTGCGCTCGAAACCACCCGACGCGAGGATCACGCCACGGCTCGCGTGAATGCGCTGCGGCACACCGTTGTTGAGCACCTCGGCGCCGACCACTCGACCATCCTCGACGAGCAGCGCGACGAGTTCAGTCGACAGCTGCAGCGGCACTTTGCGCTTGCGCAGCGACCAGCGCAGCCGAGCCACCAGCGCACCGCCGCCGGTCAGGCGACGGTCGCGAGAGGTCTTCCAGCGCTGGCGTACATCGAGGTAGTACTTGGCGGCGATCTTCAGGAAGATCTGCTTGGCGCCCTTCGACTGCGTGATGAGCGGATGGGCCTCGCGAGCGGTCCAGTTGATGCGGCCGAAGGCGGTGGTCCCGACATGCGGCGGCTGCAGCGACTCGAACTCGCCGCCGAGCACATCGCAGGCGATCGGCAGCGCCTGACAGCTGCGATATCCCGGCCGCCCGCCCGGCAGTTCCGGATGGTAGTCGCAGTATTTCGTCAGGCTCTCGAACTTCACGTCGGTCTGCTCATCGAGGTAGCGGAACATGCGCGGCGCATGCTCGACGAAGGCACGGATGCGCTCGGCCGAAGAAAAGCCCGCGGCGAGTTCGCTGATGTAGCGTTCGGCATCCTCGGCGGAATCACTGCCGCCAGCCGGACCGATCAGATGGTTGTTCGGAATCCAAATGGTGCCGCCCGAGGTCGCGGAGGTACCCCCGAACAGATGGCCCTTCTCAATGATCAGCACCTTCGCGCCTTGATCGGCCGCAGTCAGCGCCGCAGTGAGGCCGCTCGCACCGCTGCCGACGACCAGGACCTCGGTTTGCACGCTGGGCAGGGATGTGGGTTGCACGCTCAGGCCTCCTGGAAAATGACCAAGGCGATCACGAGAAGCGCACCGATGCGCTGCCGAGATGGTCAAGATCGAGTTCGAATACGTCGCCCGGCCGCGCCGGCTCGAGCGGCACGAGCGAGCCCGAGAGGATCACGTCGCCGGCATCGAGAGTGACCCCGTAGCGGCCGAGGGTATTGGCGAGCCAGGCCACGGCGTTGAGCGGCGAGCCCTGCACCGCGGAGCCAAAGCCCCGCGACAGCGGCTGGCCGTTCTTGCGCACCCGCACTTCCATGGCGGCAAGATCGAGACCCTGCGGCGGCAGCCGCTTGCTGCCGAGCACGAACAGGCCGCAGGACGCGTTGTCGGCCACCGTGTCGACGATACGGATATCCCAGCGATCGATGCGCGAATCGACGATCTCGAAGCAGGCCGCGACACCCGCCGTGGCGGCGAGTACGTCGGCCTCGCTGACGCCTGGACCTTTGAGCGGCGCACCGAGGATCAGCGCGATCTCGGCTTCGGCGCGCGGCTGGATCATGCGCTCGCCGATGACGATGCAACCACCGTCCTCGACCTGCATGGCGTCGGTGAGGAAGCCGAAGTCGGGTTGGTGCACACCGAGCATGTCCTGCACAGCCTTGCTGGTGACGCCGATCTTCTTGCCGACGATACGTTCGCCGGCCGCGGTTCGCCGCGCCATGAAGCCGAGCGAAATCGCGTAGGCATCGTCGATGGTGAGCCAGGGCCAGGTGGACCGCAGCGGCGGCAGCGTACGCCGCTCGCGCCACGCGGCATGCAGCGCCGCGGCGAGGTCGGCGATGATCGCCGCGCGGGCAGCGGGGTCTGTCGGCGGCGCCACGGACTCAGGCGGCGAGGAAACGGATGACATGGCGATTGAACTCCTCGGCGCGTTCGATCATCACCCAGTGCCCGACCTGCGAGTACAGGATCATCTCGCTCTGCGGACAGGCGGCAACGATCTTGAGCGCGCTCGACACCGGGCAAAACTGGTCCTCGCTGCCCCAGAAGCCGAGCACGGGCATCGTCAGCTCGGGCAGTCGCGGCGTCAGATCGGGGATGCGCATGCGGCCGAGTACGTCCTTGGGCATGAGCTTGAGGATCGCAAAGCGCTCGGCGACGAGCTCGTCGGTGACGTGCTGCGGATCGTGGGCCAACATCTGCAGGATGCCGCGCAGCCACTGCGGGTTGATCTCGCCGCCGACGAAGCCGGAAACCATCTTCTGGATACCCGGCATCTTGAAATAGGTTTCGGTGCTCTCGATGCCGCCGCAACCCATGACCACGAGCCTGCGCACGAGACCCGGACGGGCGAGGCAGATGCCGATGGAGACCGCGCCGCCCAAAGAATTGCCGACCAGCGTGCACTCGCGGACGCCGAGCGCGTCGAGCAGTTCGAGGGTGGTCGAGACGAAGAGCTCGAGCGTGTAGTCGAGGCCGGTCGGCTTTGAGGAATAGCCGAACCCGATCAGGTCGGGAACGATGACCCGGTGTCCCGCAGCCTGCAGCGGACCGATGTTGTGGCGGAAGTTGCTCCAGCCATTCGCGCCGGGGCCACTGCCCTGCAGCAGCACCACGACAGATCCCGGAGCACCCGGCCCGGTGTCGCGCCCGGTGTCGTGCCCGGTGTCGTGGTAGTGAAGTTCATAACCGCTCGGCAATTGCAGCGAGTGCGCACGCGGCGGCCCGCCTGCGGCGATTGCATGGTCGTTCGTCATGAGCCCCCCCCGATCGCTGCGAACAGGCCCGAAAGATAGTGCCTTTTGCCCCCGCTCGGCAAACCCGTGTTCGTAGAGAGCCGCCCCGCAAAACGACGGGGATCGCGCTTTCCGGGGGCAAGAGCGTTTAAATGCGTAAAAAATCAGCTGGTTTTTTGCGAATCTTGCTTGCACACCCCGGACCCCCGCGTTAGCATCGATTCAGGGTTGATGCCCGCCGGATCCACATACCAGAGGGGAACACCATGGCCACTGCCGCCGCCCACGTCCTCGAAGACCAGATCCCTTCCCGAGAAGAACTCGT
>CAZIRD010000031.1:0-14400 GCA_964541625.1 uncultured Acidibacter sp. | reverse complement strand
TCGTCCTACCAGCCGGTCGGCAAGGTCGAGGTCGTCGAGGGCGGCTTCCGCCTCTCGGGCCGGTGGGGCTTCTCCAGCGGCTGCGAGTACTGCGACTGGGTGCTGCTCGGCTCGCTGATCTTCAACAAGGACGGCCCGCCGGAAATGCGCACCTTCCTGGTGCCGCGCAAGGACTACAAGATCCTCGACAATTGGCACACCTTCGGCCTGCAGGCCACCGGCAGCCAGGACATCGTGGTCGAGAACGCCTTCGTGCCCGACTACCGCACCCACAAGGCCATCGACGGCTTCATGTGCAAGAACCCGGGCCAGGCGGTCAACACCGGCCCGCTCTACAAGCTGCCGTGGGCGCAGGTCTTCGTGCGCTCGGTGTCCACCGCCGCGATCGGCGCGACGCAGGGTGCGCTCAACGCCTTCACCGACATCGGCAAGAAGCGCGTCTCCACCAACACCGGCAAGGCGACCAAGCAGGACATGAGCGCGATCCTTGCGGCGGCACGCACGCAGTCGGCGATCGACGAGATGAAGACGCTGCTCTATCGCAACTTCGACGAGATGATGGCCACGATGCGCGCCGGCGGCGAGCTCACCATGGAGCAGCGCGTCCGCTACCGCTACCAGTCCTCGCAGATCGGCCGGCGCTGCGCCGACCTGATCGATGAGCTGATGCCACTGCTCGGCGGCCGGGCGATCTACACCGACAGCCCGATCATCCGCTACTGGCTCGACGCCAACGCCGCACGTGCGCATGTCGCCAACGACCCGAACCTGATCGGCTCGACACTCGGCGGCATGTACATGGGCGAGCAGCCGCAAGACTTTTTCGTCTGACGCCATGGCGACCACGGCCGAGTACAACATCGGGCCGCACACGTTTCCGCGCGGCTGGTTCATGGTCGGCCTCTCGAGCGAGGTCACCGACCAGCCGCAGGGCGTGCGGTATTTCGGGCGCGACTTCGCACTCTATCGCGGCAAGCAGAGCGGCAAGGTCGTGCTGCTCGACGCCTACTGCCCGCACATGGGCACGCATCTGGCGAAGAACCGAACTTCGTACACGGCGCGCGACGGACACGTCGAAGGCGACAGCATCCGCTGCCCTTACCACGCCTGGCGCTTCGGACCCGACGGTCGCTGCAACCACATCCCCTACTACGACGGCGCGATCCCGAAGGCGGCGCAGGTGCGCAGCTGGCCGGTTCGCGAGCATGCCGGCGTGGTGTTCGTCTGGCACGACCCGGAAGGTGGCGAGCCCGACTTCGATCTGCCGCCGCTCGCGGAATACGGCCAGCCGCACTGGGTACCCTGGACGATAGACAAACTCGGCGTGATGGCGAGCCATCCGCAGGAAGTGATCGACAACATCGCCGATCTGTCCCACCTCGGACCGATCCACGGCTCGACCGTCGAATACTTTGAGAACGAGTTTCGCGGCCACAAGGCCATTCAGCGGCAGGCGGGCGGCCATCGCACACTGGTCGCGGGGCCGAACGACAAGCTCTACACCGACACCGTCTATCACGGTCCGGGCATTCTCGTGTCACACCTCACGGGTCTCTTCGAGACCGTGCTGCTGATCACCCACACACCCGTCGACGACGGCGTCATCGAGGTCTGGCACGGATTGCTGGTCAAGGTGGAAAATGCCGTGCCGACGGACGCCGATCGCGAGGCTGCGCGCGGCTTCAATGAATCGAGCCGGCTCGCCTTCCTGCAGGACTTCGAGGTCTGGGGCAACAAGCGCCCGGCACTGACCATCATGCAGCTGCCGGCCGATGGCCCCTTCCACAAGGCGCGCATCTGGTACAAGCAGTTCTACCATCCGCGCAGCGAAACCCGTCGCATCCTCGGACCCATCGAAGGCGTGCACGTGGTGCCCGGCACTGCCGGCTGGCCGCTCGCGCGCGTGTCCTGAGCCGCCCGAGGCCGAAGCGTTTTTTAGCTTCAAGACGAGCGGAACGCGACGCGTCTAGAGTCCGGCGGCGAGTGCCGTGTCCTTGGCCCAGGCGTAATCCGGCTTGCCGGTGTTGCTGCGGCGGATCTCGCTGCTGAAGGCGACCGCGCGCGGCAGCTTGTAGCCGGCGATCAAGGCGCGGCAGTGTTCGCGCAATTCGTCGGCGGTCACGGCGTGGCCCGCGCGGACTGATGCCACCGCCACCACCCGCTCTCCCCAACGCGGATCGGGCAGTCCCACCACCAGTGCATCGAGCACCGCGGGGTGGGCCTTGAGCGCCTGTTCAACTTCCTCGGGGAAAACTTTTTCGCCGCCCGTGTTGATGCAGGTGGATCCGCGGCCAAGCACCGTCACCGAGCCATCGGTCTCGAGGCGGGCGAAGTCCCCGGTCAGCGACATGCGCAGCCCGGCGATGCGGATGAACGTCCGCGCGGTACGCTCGGGGTCGCCGAAGTAACCCACCGGCAGCGGGCCGCTGCGCGCGAGCACGCCGGTTTCCCCGGGCGACGCCAGACGCTGCCCGTCACAGACCACATGGATATCGCCGCGCGGCGGAAAGCGCATCAGACCCTCGCCATCGGCTGCGCCCGCGCCGAGCGTGCCGGACTCGGTCGAACCCAGCGAGCTTGCCGTGACGAGACGCGGCAGCGAACTGCGCAGCGACGCCTGCACGGCCTGCGAGAACACCGCGCCGCCCGATCCGACGTGCACGAGTGACTCCAGCGACCAGCGTCCCGGGTTCGCGGCCAGGGCGTCGGCGAGCGGACGGCCCATGCCGTCGCCGACGATCACGAGGATATTCACCCGCTCCCGCACGCAGAGATCGAGCACCTTGCAGGCATCGAAACCCCGCCCCTCCTGCAAGACCAGCGTGTGCCCCGCGAGCAGCGAGGACAGTGCTGCCCAAAGCGCAGCCCCATGCATCAGCGGCGCCACCGGAAACGTGACCAGCGGCGGCGACTCGCGTACCCGATCGACGATCTCCTCGGGCGTGCGGATCGGTCCCTTGCGGGAGAAGAAGCCGCCACCGCCGAGCGAGGCCAGCAGCATGTCATGGTGGGTCCAGACCACGCCCTTCGGCATCCCCGTGGTGCCGCCGGTGTAGATGATCAGCTGATCGTCGCTGCGTGGTGCCCGCGCGGCAGGGCGCAGTTGTCCGCCCTCGCGGAGGATGTTCGCGTAGTCCTCGCCGGCGCCGACCTCGATCACGATGCGTGGTCGCGACTGCAGGGACACGACGCGCGTCAGGAACTCCGTCTCGACCAGCGCCGCGGCGGTGGCCGCATTGGCGTAGAGGTACTCGAGTTCGGTTTCGAGGTAGCGGTAATTGACGTTGAACGGCAGCGCTCCCAGCCGGCAGGCAGCAAAGAAACCGACCAGATATTCGGGGCGGTTGCCAAGATGCAGCGCGACCGTATCGCCCGCGCGCAGCCCCCGCCGATCGAGTACCGCTGCCAGCTGTTCAACCTCGCTGGCGAGTTCGGCGTAGGCAAGCCGCCGCGCGCCGCATACCAGCGCGGTGCGGGTCGGTACCTCAGCGGCAACGAGCGCGAGCAGATCGGCGAAATTGAAGCTTCTGGCGACTGTGTCCATCAACCCTCCCGATGCCGGATGCCCATCGCCGCCGCCTCGGCGTGCAGGCTGCGGGCGGCGCGATGAATGATCACCGCACCGATGAAACTCACGCAGATCGACACCAGCAGCCCGTAACGCAGCGATTCATTGCCGAAGCGCGCTGCAAAAAGGTCGGAGAGGATGCCGGCAAACCAGGGTCCGGCAGCGATGCCGAACAGGTTGACGACGAACCAGAACACCGCGGTACCGGTGGCGCGCAGATCGGGCGGCAGGGCATTCTGCGTGGTCGACTGCATCGGCAGTACCCAGCCGCCGCCCACCAGCCCCATGGGGATGGTCAACAGCACCACCGCCGTGAACGAGGGCACCCAGCAGGCCACGCACAGGCAGAAGGTGGCGAAGGCGAGCGCGTAGCTCGAAGCGCGCACCGGCGCATTGAGATCGCGACGTACCAGCCGGTCGGCGACGAGGCCTGCGATCAGCGTGCCCGCCAGCGCCGACAGCAGATACGGCGGCGCGAACACGGTGCCAATCGCGGTGAGGTCGACCCCGTGGGAGCGCATCAGGAAAGGCGCCGACCAGCCGGCAAACGCCTGCCCGCCGAACACGCCGAGCGCGGTGCCCAGACAAAGATTGCGGAAGCTGCGGTAGGCCCAGAGCGTGCGCAAGGCGGCACCGAGCGGAATCCGCTCGTCCTTCCTGACCGCGGCCGTGTCCTCCATGGCGCCGCGCACGGGCTCGCGCACCGTGAGGTAGGCAATGAGGGCCACCGCGAAGCCCGGCACACCGGCATAAATGAATACCTCGCGCCAGCCGAGCGAGGCACCGAGCATCGCCCCGGTCACCATCCCCGTGACCTGCCCGAAGTAAACGGCAAGACCCAGCAAAGAAAGCGCCCGGGCCCGGTAGCGCACCGGGAAGTAGTCGGCGAGGATCGAGTAGGCAGGCGCGAGAAAAGCCGCCTCGCCAATGCCGACACCGATACGGAACAGGGCGAGTTGCTGCCAGCTTTGCGCGTAGGCGGTGGCCACGGTGAAACCGCTCCAGACGATGCAACCCGCGACGATGATACGAATGCGGCTTGCCCGGTCTGCGTAGCGGGCGATCGGGATTCCGGCGAGGGCGTAGAACACCGCAAAGGCCGGCCCGACCAGAAAGCCCATCACCGTGTCGGAGGCCCCGAGATCCTCCTTGACGAGCTGCGAGAGCACGTTGAGGACCGACCGGTCGATGTAGTTGAAGAGGTAGACGAGGAACAGCATGCCGGCGACGTACCACGCGTACCCGCCGGGCCTGACCTGCGCACTACCGACTAGCCGCTCGCCCACGCCGTCTCCACCGCCCGACCGGCACCCGGCCGATTCGTGGCGAAACTACCACTCCGCTGCGATATTAACAGCCTCAGGGCGCCTGAATCGTCGCTTTGCGTAATTTTTATTGACATAGATTACGCATGTTGAAAGCATAAGCTACCAACGGGGGTCGTCCGCCGGAACGGCGGGGGGCCAGACCAGTGTCACAAAGAACACGTGTTTACTGGAGGACAGGGGAACATGAAGTCGAAGCATCCTATTTCTTCGATCGTCGCCGGACTGATCGCGGCGTCCGCCGCGGGATTCGCCGGCGCGCAGGACGCAGACCAAGGCAGCCTCGAGGAGATCGTCGTCACGGCGCAGAAGCGTGCCGAAAATCTGCAGACCACGCCGATCGCCATCACGGCCATTACCGCCAATACGATCCAGGATCTCGGGATCGCCAACAACAAGAACCTGTTCGGCATCGTGCCCAACCTGCAGGGCTTCGAACCGCCATCCTCGCGCGGCAATCTGTCGATGAACATCCGTGGGGTGCCCTCGGGCAACGCCAACAGTGTCTCGAACGACCCGGCCTCCGCACTCTATGTCGATGGCATCTATGTGCCGAAAGGCTTCGGTGTCGGCCTCGATGTGGTCGATCTCGAGCGCATCGAAGTACTGCGCGGGCCGCAGGGTACGCTCTACGGCCGCAACACCACGGGCGGCGCAGTCAACTTCGTCTCGCGCAAGCCGAGCGGCGATTTCCGCATCGATGCGCGCGTCGGCGCCGGTAATTACGCACTGCGCGACTATCGCCTGTCCGTCGACCTGCCGAGCAGCGGCGCGCTCGCCAGCTCCTTCACCTATTTCAAGCGCGAGCGCGATCCGCTCTATGGCAACACCAACTCGGCGCTCAAGGGTGCCGAGAACCTCAACCGTGAAGGGTGGCGCGTGGCGCTCGAGCTCACGCCTAGCGAAAGTTTCACGGCGAGCTACAGTTTCACGCACTCGGAGCTCGACGAGTTCGCGCAGGCGCTCAAACCCTTCGGCCTGACGCCGACCGCAGCAGCGGTCGCCGGCACGCCGGGCTACCCGACCAATGTCGCCCTCACCAGCCGCAGCCGCTCGCAGACGCTCGCCGGGCTGCAGGCCAATCTGGCTTTTCTTGGCCCCGCGGCGGCAACGCCCCAGGTGCGCCAGCTCAGCCAATGGATCAACGATTACACTGTCTGGGAAAACAAAGTCTTCTCGGCCGGCGTGGGCAGGCCGGTCAGCATGTCGGGGGACATCCCGCTGCAGTCGATTAACGACGTCGATGCGCACGGCCTCACGCTCTCGTGGCGGCCGGGCGAACTGGGTGCACTCGGCGACGTCGAGTTCAAGTCGATCACCGGCTACCGCAAGGTCCACAACCTCAACCGCGGCGACCTCGACGGTGTTGACGGCACAATCCGTCCGCTCGGCAACGGCTTGACCACCGGCGTGGTACACGACGTGGTGCTCTCCACCATCGGTGGTCTCTTCTTTAATGCAGTCTCGCCGGCGATCCCTGCCGCAGTGGAGTTCGCCGTCGGTCAGGGCATCGTCGATGCCATCAACGCGCTTGGCCGAGCGCCGTCCTTCACCAATTTCGCCGACACACGGTTCAGTTCGGTGCAGCAGGAGTTCTCGATGGTGGGCAAGTCGGGCAACCTCGACTACGCCGCGGGCCTCTTCTACTTCAAGGACGAAGGCGAGTTCCGCAATAACCGCTGGGCCCTTTTCCCGATCTCGGCATCGGACACGACCTCGCACGACAACGCCACCAAGTCCACGGCCGTATACGGCCAGGCCACCTGGCGGGCCAGCGAGGATAGCCCGTTCGCGGTAACGGCGGGCCTGCGCCATACCAAGGAAACCAAGGAAGTCACCTACCTATGGCGCAGCAGCGCCAACCCGGCCGGCTTCTTCGGTTTCTTTTTCGCCGGACAGCCGCTGTCGCGTGCCTACGTGACCGACGATCTCTCGCAGACGCAGGCCGAGGTCGCGGGCATCTACGGCAAGTCGTTCAGCAAGGACTTCAGCAACACCAGCGGCAAGCTCACCTTGGGTTATGACATCAGCGACGATGTCTACAGCTACCTGACCTACTCGACCGGCTACAAGAGCGGCACCTTCAACGGCGACTTCTACGACTCGGTGAACAACACCGGTGATCTGCTGCAGCCGGAGAGGATGAAGAACCTCGAGGCAGGCATCAAGGCGGACATCAATCCGCGCCTGCGCATCAACGCCGGCGTGTTCCGCTACGACTACAAGGACATGCACGTATCGTCGCTGTTCGTGCGGCCGAACGGCAGCGTGGTGAGCCGCATCCAGAATGCGGGTCGCGCCAAGCGTTACGGTGGCGAGATCGAAATCACCATGCGGCCGATCGACAGCGTCACGGCAGCGCTCTCGTGGGCAGCCGTGCGCGGGACCTTCGACGAGTTCCCGCTCGCGCGCAACGCGACGACGTCGATCGCCAACACGGTCGACTTCGCCAAGCGCGGCCTCGCGCCGGATAACCAGCTGACCGCCAACATCGACTGGATCATCGCCAAAACCGACGTCGGGCGGCTGTCGATGAACGTCAATGCGAACTACCAGTCGGAAACCTTCGCGCAGGCCATGTCTTCGGACTCCTACGCCTCGGGTCCGGTGATCTTCGCGCAGTTGCCGAACAACGCGCGCACACTGGTCAATGCCCGCCTCAGCCTCAGCGACATCGACATGGCCGGCTCGAAGCTGCGCGTAAGCCTCTGGGGACGCAACCTCACCGACGCGGACTACCGCGAGTTCTCGTTCAACTACGGTGCCTCGCTGGGTCTCAATCTTGCGCAGTACGGCGAGCCGCGCACCTATGGCGTGGACTTCGCAATGGTGTTCGACGGCAAGTAAGCATCAAGGTCGGCGCGGGCGCGACGCCCGCGCCGACGGCTTCCTGCAGGCCCGGTCACCTCGACCGGGCTTTTTTTTGGTCGCTCAGCGGGCGGTTTTCAAGGCGAAGTCCGCCGCGCGCTCGCCGATCATCACGCAGGCGGCGTGCGTGTTGCCGGAGATCAGCGTCGGCATCACCGAAGCATCGGCGACGCGCAGCCCCTCCACGCCCCGTACTGTCAACTGCGGATCCACCACGGCGCCGTCGTCGCTGCCCATGCGGCAGGTACCGACCGGGTGATAGCCGGTCGAACCGAAGCGGCGCGCGAAGTCGAGCAGTTCGTCGTCGGACTGCGCGGCCGGGCCGGGATCCGCCTCGGCAGTGACCAGGCCACGCAGCGGTGCCGCCGCGGCCACCTCACGCGCGATCCGCATGCCACGCACCGTCAACTCGCGATCGGATTCGTTGACGAGGTAATTGTGAACGATCTGCGGTGGTGCGGCGGGATCGGTCGACGTCAGACGCACTCGACCGCGGGACGCAGGACGTACCACACATGGGGCGATCGTGATGCCGGGATGCGGGCTCAACTGGCCTTTGCCCCCCTGCGCCGCCACCTCGAGATCGCCGGTCACGGGTAGGCAGTGATACTGCAGATCCGGTCGAGAAACCGCCGGATCGCTGCGCACGAATGCGCCGCTCTGCGCGGCGGGGATGGTCAAGGGACCGTCGCGCCGCGTCAGGTAACGGAACAGGTTCCTGAGCAGTCCCCAGCCGGCGAGTTCGCGGTTATAGCTGAACACACCATCGCGAACCCTGAAGCCCATCGGCACCACATAATGGTCTTGGAGGTTGTTGCCCACCGCCTCGAGCGGCGCGACCACCCCGATGCCGTGCTCGCGCAGCAGCGCAGGATCGCCAACGCCGGAACTCTGCAGCAGTTGCGGGCTGTGGTAGGCGCCGGAACACAGCAGCACCTCGCATCGGGCACGGAAGACCTGTAGGCCACCGTCGGACACGCACTCGACGCCGATCGCTCGCCGGCCCTCGAACAGAATCCGTCGGGCCAGCATACCGGTGAAGACGGCGAGATTCGCGCGCGATCTCGCGGGCTGCAGGAATGCGCGGGATGCGGACCATCGTTCACCGCGGTGGATGATCGAGTCGTAGTAGCCGCAGCCCCACTGGCTGCCGTCGTTGAAGTCATCGACGGCCGGCGTGCCAGTCGCGGCGAAGGCGGCCAGAATCGCATCGTTGGTCGAATCGCGTTCGCTGGCGCGCTGTACCCGCAGCAGACCGCGGGTGGAGTGCGCGTCGCCCTCGCGTTCGACATTCCTCTCAGAATGCAGAAACCAGGGCAAGACGTCCGGCCAGTCCCAGCCGGTGGCGCCCCTTGCCGCCCAATCGGCATAGTCAGCCGCCTGGCCGCGGATGTAGATGAGCCCGTTGATGTTGGAGGAACCGCCGAGTCCCTTGCCACGCGGCAGCAGCACCCGACGCCCGCCCAGCCCGGGCTCGGCCGCAGAGAAATAATGCCAGCTGCAGCCGGGCTCGAAAGCGATCTTGCCGTAGCCGATGGGCATGCGGATGAGGAAGTTGCGATCCTCGCCGCCGGCTTCAAGCAGTGCGACCCGGAACCTGCCGTCCGCCGACAGGCGATTGGCAAGCACGCAGCCCGCCGAGCCCGCACCGACGATGACGAAGTCGAATTCGCCGACATCGCGCGCCGTCATCGCGCTCAGGCCTCGCGCTTGCGGTCGATGATCTTCGCCACGCGATGATCGTACTTCAGCGTCGACACGGCGATCGAGGTCTCGACATGACGCACGCCGGGCAGCGCAAGAATGCGGTTGTTGGCGATCGACACCACCTCTTCCAGGGAACTGAAGAGGCCAATGCAGAGAATGTCGTAGCGACCGGCCATGGCAATGACGCAACCGATCTCACGCATCGCGGCGATCTTGGTACAGAGGTTCTTGACCTCGTTCAGATGCGCCTGGATGCCGATCAGCACCACCTTCGGAGCACCGATCGAGGCGACGTTGGTGACCGCGGTGAAGCGAATCAGGTTGGCCGCCTCCAGCCGCTTGATGCGACCACGCACCGTGCCCTCGGTCACGCCCAGCGACTGCGCGAGCAGACGGTTGCTGGCCCGCGCATCGCTCGTCAACTTGTCGATGATCTTGCGATCGAGTTCGTCGACGGTGTGCTCGATCATGATATCGGCGCCACTTCAAAGTTGTATTTGACGACCTCGGCGGCGATACCGCACTCGATACTGCGGATACCCTTGATCTTGGCGATGTCGCGCAGCAGCAGCGAATGCAATTCGTCGAAGTCGTGCAGCGCCACCAGGGTCTCGATGTCACGCGCGCCGGTCACCACATGGACGCTGAACACCTCCGGCAGCTTCGCGAGTTCCTGCGCGACCAGCTCGGCAGGGCGACCTTGCACCTGCACCCCCACCGCCAGCAGCACCTTGTAACCGATCGCGGCGAAGTCGGTCACGGCGACGACTTTCATCGCCTTGGCGTTCTCGAGGCGGCGGATGCGCGCGCTGACGGTAGCGGCCGCCATGCCGAGGCGACGCGCGACCTCCTGGTTGGTGGCTCGGCCATCCTTGCGCAGCAAGGCGATGATTTTCTGGTCGACTTCGTCGAGCTCGATGCGCTGAGTCGCTTCGCCGGCTTTGGCCATTAGTGTCTGGCCTCCCCGCCAGCAACAATGAAGCGGCTGATGGTATCAGCGACACAGGCCGGGCGCTCGCTGCCCTCGACCTCGATGCTCACGCGCACCACGACCTGGATGCCGCCCGCAACGGGTGTAACCGAGACGATCTCGCCGCGACCACGGATCCGACTGCCGACCCGCACCGGTGCCGGAAAGCGCACGCGATCGAGCCCGTAGTTGATGCCCATGCCCGCAATATCGACGCGCATCAACTGCGGCAGAAAAAGACTGCACAAGGACAGCGTGAGATAACCGTGCGCGATGGTGCCGCCGAAGGGTCCTTGGCGCGCACGCTCGACATCGACATGGATCCACTGGTGATCGCCGGTGGCATCCGCGAACGCGTCGACCCGGGATTGCTCGATGCTGATCCAGTCGGTCGGACCGAGTGACTGACCGACCGCGGCCTGCAACTGCTCGATGCTGGTGAAGATATGGGTCATGGGTGCTGGCTGGAAACCGAAAGGATTTCGCCGGTCATGTAACTCGACAGATCAGAGGCGAGGAAGATCATCACGTTGGCGACCTCCCAGACTTCGGCCGGACGACCGAAGGCCTCGCGCCGCGCAAGTTCCGCGAGGAGTTCCGGCGTGGTCGTCTTGGCAAGAAAGGCGTGCATCGCAATCGACGGCGCCACGGCGTTGATGCGCACACCGAACGGTGCCGCCTCGATCGCCGCGCAGCGTGTGAAGGCCATGACACCCGCCTTGGCGGCCGCGTAGTGCGACTGTCCCGCCTGCGCCCGCCAGCCGAGTACCGAGGCATTGTTGACGATCGCGCCGCGACCACGCGACTGCATGTGCGGCAGTACCGCCCGCGTCATGCGCATCACGCTGGTCAGCGAGACATCGATGACCCGCGACCATTCGGCGTCGGGCATGTCGATCACGGTGGAAGTACCACCGAGTCCCGCATTGTTGATGAGCACATCGATTCGGCCAAGCGCCGCCACCGCCGCCGCCACGAGCGCCTCGACCTCCTCCTGACGGGTGACGTCGCAGGTGAGCGCGTGGACACGGCCGGGCGCAATTTCCCGCAGTCGCTCGACGGTCTCGCCGAGGCGTCGCGGGTGGATGTCGCTGACGAAGACGCTCGCGCCCTCTTCCACGCAGCGCTTGGCGGCCGCGAAGCCGATGCCGGTGCCCGCAGCAGCCGTGATCAGCACGGCCTGACCGGCGAGCAGATTGCGCCCGGGCGGATAGGCCGGGACAGTCGCCCGGGCGGTGTCGGCGACGGCCGAGGAGGACTCAACGGTCACCGCGTGGCTCCTTGGGCAAGCCGAGCGCACGCTCGGCGATGATGTTGCGCTGGATCTGGTTGGTACCGCCGTAGATCGTGTCGGCGCGCGAGAAGAGGTAGAGGTACGGCAAGTCGGCGAGCTCATAACCTTCGCCGGTACAGAGTTCGCCACCGGGTCCGACCACGTCCATGGCGAGTTCGCCGAGTTTCTTGCGCCAGGTGGCCCAATGCAATTTGTAGGTCATCGCCTCGGGCCCAAGCGTGCCGCTCGTGGTCCGTGACAGCATGCGCAGCGCGCTGTAGCGCATGATCCGCAGACCCACCCAGGCCTCGGCGATCCGCTGCCGGATCAGAGGATCACGTGCCGCGCCGTTGTCGCGCGCCGCCGCGATCACCCGCTCGAGCTCGTTGCGGAAGGTCATCTGCTGGGCGAGCGTCGAGACTCCGCGCTCGAAGGCCAGCGTGCCCATCGCCACTTTCCAGCCCTCGCCCGGTTTGCCGACGCAATACTCGGCGCGGGTGCGTGCTCCATCAAAGAATACTTCGTTGAACTCGGCATCTCCGGTCATCTGCCGGATGGGCTTGACGGTGACGCCCTTCTGTTTCATGGGCACCAGCAGATAGGAGATGCCCGCGGGACCCTTGGTACCTTCCTCGGTGCGGCACACCACGAAACACCAGTCGGCGAACTGCGCGAGCGACGTCCAGATCTTTTGGCCCTCGATCACCCATTCCGGTCCGTTCGGACCGTGCTCAAGCCGCGCGCGGGTACGGACGTTCGAAAGATCGGACCCCGCGTTCGGCTCGCTGTAGCCCTGGCACCAGAACTCCTCGCCACGTGCGATGGGCAGCAGGAAGCGGTCGCGCTGCATGTCGTTGCCGAAGTGCAGGATCGTCGGACCCGCAAGTTCGGTACCCAGATGGCCGACACGTCCGGGTGCGCCGCTGCGCGCGTACTCCTCGGCGAAGATCACCTGTTGCGCCAGCGTCGCCGCGCGACCGCCGTACTTTTCCGGCCAGCCGATCACGCTCCAGCGCGCCCGCCCGAGCGCCCGCTCCCAGTCGAGACGCTTCTCGGCGCGGAAGGTCTGGCTGACGATGCCGCGGATGTCGGCAAACGGTCCGGCCATCTGTTCGTCCAGCCATGCCGCACACTCGCTGCGGAAGGCCTCTTCCTCGGCTGTGAAGCGAATCTTCATGGCGTCTCCGTCGCGGCATCGAGGCCGATCAGATGTGCGATGCGCTCGCGGTGGTGTTGCGGCGAGCCGAGCAGATTGGATGTTGCGCGCGCCCGCTTGAAAAAGAGGTGCGCGTCGTATTCCCAGGTGAAGCCGATGCCGCCGTGCAACTGGATCGCATTACCGGCGACGTCGTGAAAGCCGGCCGAGCAATGCACCTTGACGAGCGCCGCCGCCTCGGCGAGTTCGTGCGCGCCGCTCGCGGGATCGGCGCGGTACTCATCGACCACACAGGCCGCATAGTAGACCGCAGATCGCGCCGCCTCGCAGACGACCATCATGTCGGCGAGCCGGTGTTTGATTGCCTGGAAACTGCCAATCACCCGACCGAACTGCACGCGCTGCGCCGCATAGCCGGCAGCGAGCTCGAGCGCCGCCTGCATCGCGCCGAGCTGCTCGGCAGCAAGCGCGATCTGCGCCACTTGCAGGCCACGCTCGACCACCGTCGTGCCGCCCTCTGCGAGGACGGCGCGGACGGGTGCCGCGTGAAACTCGACCGCAGCGTAAGGCCGCGTCGAATCCATGGCATCGAGGCGACGGACGTCGACGCCCGTCGTACGCGTGTCGATGGCGACGAGCGCGAGACCATCGCGGCCGGCACGGCGATCGTGCGCCACGACCACCAGCACATCGGCCACGTGGCCGTTGAGCACGAAGCCGCTTTGTCCGGCAAGCACAGCTGTACCTGCGCCATCGCGCAGTTCGGCCTGCACCGCGGCAACCCCCGGGAGCCCGCTGCTACCGGTGACCGCCGCTGCGGCGGTGAATTCACCGCTGGCGAGCGCAGCGAGGATCGCGTCGCGCTCGCCACTCGCCTCGGCTTCGAGCAGCAATGCGCTCGCGAGACCCGCCGACGCAAGGAACGGACCGCCGTAGAGACAGCGGCCCTGTTCCTCGAGCAGGATCGCGAGCTCAACCATGCCAAGCCCGCTGCCGCCGAGGCTCTCCGGCAGCGCGATGCCTGCCCAGCCGAGTTCGCGGGTGATCGCCTGCCAGAGCGCAGGGTCGTAAGCGTCGGGCAAAGCCAGATCGCGGCGCAATTGCGCCGAGCCGGCGCGTTCGGCGAGGAACTCGCGCGCCGTCTCGCGAATTAGGTTTTGATCTTCGGTAAAGGCAAACTGCATGGTCAGTGTCCCCGCATGGCTCAGGTCCCCCAGACTTTCTTCTGCGGCGGCCGCGCGGCGACCAGATCCGCGATCACGGCGCCGAGTTCCGCGGGCTCCCAACGCGCGCCCTTGTCGATCGTCGGACCGTCGTTCCAGCCGTTGGCAATGGTGATCCGGCCACCCTCTATATCGAACACCATGCCCGTGACCGACGCCGACTCGGCACTGCCGAGCCAGACGACGAGCGGCGCAACGTTGGCGGGATCCTGCCGATCAAAGCCGGCCTCGGGCGCGCGCATCTTGTCGGCGAACGCCTGCTCGGTCATGCGCGTGCGCGCCGCCGGCGCGAGCGCATTGACGGTGATGC
>CAZIRD010000030.1:763-27533 GCA_964541625.1 uncultured Acidibacter sp. | reverse complement strand
TCGTCAAGGCGGCCAAGACCGGCAAGGTCGGCGACGGCAAGATCTTCATCACCGATATCGATCGCGTGATCCGCATCCGCACCGGCGAGACCGACGAGTCGGCGCTCTGAGCCCGACACGCATCGAGTCCGTCGCGATGTCCAAGGCGATCCGCATCCACCGGGCTGGCGGGCCCGAAGAAATGCGTTGGGAAGAAATCGAAGTGGCTGCGCCCGGTGAGGGCGAGGTGCAACTGCGTCATACCGCCATCGGCCTCAACTACATCGACGTCTACGATCGCTCCGGCCTCTACCCGATGCCGCTGCCGGGTGGCCTCGGTCGCGAAGCAGCCGGGGTGGTCACCGCCGTCGGCCGCAAGGTCAAGGGTTTCCGCAAGGGCGACCGGGTCGCCTACGTGCATACCGCGCCCGGCAGTTACAGCGAATTGCGCAACGTCCCGGCCGCCCGCCTCGTCAAGCTGCCGCGTGCGGTGAGCGATGAGCAGGCCGCAGCGCTGATGCTCAAGGGCTTGACCGCCGAATACCTGCTGCGGCGAACCTGCCGCGTGCAGCGCGGTGACTGGATCCTCGTACATGCCGCCGTGGGTGGCGTGGGCCTCATTCTTTGTCAGTGGGCGAAGGCGCTGGGTGCGCGGGTCATCGGTGTCGTCGGCAGCGAGGCCAAGGCGGCGCTCGCCCGCCGCAATGGCTGCCGTCACGTGCTCGTCATGGGTCGCGACAAGCTGGTCGAGTCGGTCAAGGAAATCACCCGCGGCGCAGGCGTGCGGGTGGTGTACGACTCGGTCGGCAAGGACACCTTCATGGATTCGCTCGACTGCCTCGCGCCGCTCGGCATGATGGTCACCTACGGCAACGCCTCGGGGCCGGCGCCGGCGATCTCGCCGCTCGAACTCTCCAAGCGCGGTTCGCTGTTTCTCACCCGGCCGTCGTTGTTCGCCTACATTGCGAGCCGCAAGGATCTCGACGCCGCCGCGAAGGCGATGTTCGCCGCGCTCTCCAGCCGCAAGTTCCGCCTGCACATCGGCCAGCGGCGGCCGCTCGCCGAAGCCGCCGAGGCGCATCGGGATCTCGAGGCCCGCCGGACGACCGGCTCGACCGTACTCATCCCCTAAGCAGCCTTGGTTTGAGCAAGCTCAGTTTTTGAGGAAGATCCACTCGGTCGGATCGGGTGACACGGTGCTGCGTCCGCCGGCCGCCGGGAAATTGTTGTCGTTGACCACCAGCCACTCGCCGCGAGCCAGTGGCCACACAGACTCTGGGGTCAGGAACGGAAAGCGAAACCGGCTCGTGCTGCCGCCGAGCCGCAGCGGATCGCGGATGTCGAGCAGGTCGACGGCGAGCCGCTTGTCGGGGAGCTTCGAGAGCTGCACTCGGTAGAGGCGCTTGAACTTCGCGCCCGCGCCCTGCAGCGCATCGCGCTCGATGACGAGGTAGCTGTCGGCCGCACCGTAAGTGTCGCGCACCACCTCGGCTACCGAGTGGCCGGTGTTCTCCAGCGGGTAGGTCCACTCGCGGCCGCTCCAGGCGCGCTGCACGAGATCGTATTCCAGCAGGCGTACCTCGTTGCCGGCATCGCCGGCGATCGGCGCCTCCAGCGCGGCGATCAGCGTGCCTTCGCGCGGCCCCGGCGCCAGACCCTCGAAGCCCTTCGAGATCGCGATGCGCGCGGTCTTGCCGCCGAGCGCGACATCCGGATGCGAGGCCGAGCGCAGCACCGTGCCGCCCGGCACGAACTCGACCGGCGCCTCGAGCAGGGCGCCGTTGGCGGCGAAATGCAGCAGCCACGGGCCGGTCTCATCGCCGACCCAGAAGCTGCCGTCCGCCATCATCACGAGCGATTCGGGATCGGCATCCGCACCGGTGAGACGCCGGCGCGGATCGTCGCTGCGGGTCAGTGGCCAGGGAAAATGCTGACCCGGGTCACGCAGTTCGATGCGCTGCAGCAGTTGCACCCGCGGCGTCGCCTTGCGGCCTGCGGCACGGCGCGAGCGCCGTTCGGGCTTCGCCTCGGTGCGTAACGGTTCGACCCGGAAACGGTAGAGCACGAGCAGATAGTCGTCGCTGTTGGCGCGCGTGCCGAAGCCGTTGTCGGACAGCGCCCACCACTCCGTCGGCAGCTTGCCCTTCGATGCCTTGCCGACCACCGGTGCGATCGAGCTGAGGCCCTGCACCGGCTGGTTCGCGAAGCGTGCCGCGGGCAACTTGCTGCCGTCGTCGGCCCGTCCACCGGCGGGGGGTGTGCCGGGGGCGTAGGTTTCCGCGGGCAGCGACGCGAAGCCGGTCAGCGTGGTGTCGGCGAATGCCGTGGCCGCCGGCGCAAGGCCGGCGAGCCCCAGTACCGTGGCAACGAACGCGCCGCTGAACGCTGCGCGAGGCACGCGTCAGCCGAGCGGCCCCTGACCGGGCTTCAGCACACCGATCAGCGCCGAGATCGCTACGCCCGCCCAGATCAGCAACACATACGGGCGGCAGGCCGCCATGCCGTCGATCATCTTGCGATCGCTCTCGGGCGTCGGCCCGGTGGCGCTCGCGAGCACGCGGAACCCGTCGATGAAGGGCGGCAGCTTCTTGCGGATCATGAAACCGCAGAAGATCAGGAAGGCGAAGATCAGCAACTTCGCGGCGAGCCAGGGATAGGGCCGCAGCGGACCGGTGGCCCAGTGGTAGGCCACCGAGGCGATGATCGCGAAGATCATGAACACGCGGAAGCGGCGATCCCAGGTCGCCAGCGTCTTGCCGAATTCGCTGCCCTCGCGTGCGTGGATGGTGTGCACCACCCAGACCCACACCGGGCCGAGCGCCACGATGGCGATCGTCTGCCACAGCGGATGCTCGTAGCCGACGAACTCCGCGAGCACGCCGCCGACGGTCAGCATCAGCGCGAGGCAGTAGCGCGGCAGCATGTCGAGGTTGATGAATATTTTGAAGGCAGCGAGGCGCGCATCGCGCGACAGCTGCGTGTTGGTGACGAACTTGCTGGAGTAAAACACCCCGGCGTCACCGCCCAGCCAGTACACGAACAGCAGGATGTGCAGGTACTTGATGAGCCCGTGCGCGAGACCGATTTCTTCCATGGACTGGAGCCCCCCTGAAACGACACGCCTAGACTAGCAAACTCAGGGCATTGGTCGGTTGGCGCGGCGTGCAGTGTCCACAGGGAAGCCCCGATCGAGCGCGGCGAGTTCACGCGCGTCCCGGCCATAGGGGTCGGGCTTGAAGACGATGCTGCCGTCATCGTCGCGGTCCGCGGTCCAGTAAATCAGCAGTACCGGCACGGGTCGCGGCAGCCGCAGCGTGCGGGTTTCGCCGCTGGCGATGGCCTCATCGAGCGCCGCGCGGCTCCAGCGCGCCGGCTCGGCAAGCAGCAGCTGCACGAGCTCGAGCGGGCGCTCGGTGCGGATGCAGCCGGAACTGAAGGCGCGTTCGGTTTCGCCGAACAGCGACTTCGTCGGTGTGTCGTGCAGGTAGACGAGATGCCGGTTGGGGAAGTTGATCTTCACCACGCCGAGCGCATTGGCAGGTCCCGGGTCCTGGCGCAGCGTGTAGGGGAAGTTGCGCACCGTATAGCGCGCGAAGTCGAGCGTCGCCGGATCGAGCGGCTGGCCATTGCGATCGAGCACTTTCAGGTTCTTGCGGGCAAGCACGCTGCGATCGCCGCGCCGCAGCGCCGGCAGGATGTCCTTTTCGAGAATCCCGGGCGGCACGGTCCACGACGGGTTGAGCACGATATTGTCGATCGCCGATTTGAACACCGGCGTTTCGCGGTAGGGCTGACCGACTACGGCGCGCGACTGCCAGATGCGCTTGCGGTCGCGCACGTAGTGCACCTCGAAGCCGGCGATGTCGACCACCACCAGATCGCCGTCGCGGATTTCATGCAGCACCTGCCGGCCGCGCTCGAGGTTCACGCGCAGTTGCGCGATGCGGCGCTCCACCGGCACGTTGAGCGCACGCAGCGTCGAGGGGCCGAGCAGGCCGTCGACGGCGAGGCGGTGACGACGCTGGGCGTGGCGCAGCGCGCTCTCGAGCTGGCGATCGAAGAGTTCCGCGTCCTCGCCTGCCGGCAGTTTCGACTCGCCGCCCGCCGCAGCGAGGTCCCCCGAGATCGCGAGCCGGCGCCGCAGCAGGGGTACACGCGGATCGCGCGAGCCGAGGGCGAGCGTCACGCCGTCCGGGATCGTCGGCCAGCCACCCAGCGCCGCAATCGATCGATGCTGCGCGAGCGCGTCACGCCCCGCGGCGTACATCCAGTGATCGGGGCGCGCATTGGCCACGCCGTTGCGGATGCGGTTGCCGCGGATGGCGTCGTGAACGAAACGCACCACGTCGGTGTCGCGGATTTCGCGGGCATCGAAGTTCCAGTTCGGATCGAGCGAGACGGGATCGACCTTGCCGAAGTAGAGATGAAACAGGATGAGCGCGAAGGAGTCCGAGGCGAGCAGATCGAGTTGCGCGCGCTCGAAATCGGAATTCGCGCGTGCGGCAACCAGTCTGCGCAGCGCGTCGAGGTGATAGTCCGCCGGCCGCAGGCCGTCGTCCTCGACGTCGTCGATCACTTCGAGGAGCGACTGCAGTCGCGTCGCGTCCCAGTAGGGCTGATAGCCGTTCAGGGCGTACAGCTTGGCGAGCGAACGCTGCGCCTGCAGACGGGTGCCGGCGACGCTGATCTCGTTGCCGGCGTCGATGGCCTCGATGCGTTCGCGGAGGACTTCGCCGACCGCGGCTTCGATGTTGGCAGGGGCGATCGCAAGCAGCGCAACGAGGCAAAGCCGCGCGAGCGGCTGCAGGCGAGGGCGGCGCATGTCTGCTTCGACGATCTCAGCGACCGATGTCGTCGAGGAAGGCCTGATACTGCTGTGCGCTCTCGCGGCCCAGCCGGTCGTCCAGTTCCTCGCGATAGAGATAGAAGATGCGGTCGAGGAACTTCTGCCGCCAGGCCTCGCGCTCCGCTTCGACGCTGGCGTCAGGCCGGAAGGCGATGAGTTCGTCGCGCAGCATGACCCCCTTGGTAGCCGCGACCCGCTCCATGGTGTCGATGCGTTGGTAGAGCACCGCCATCTCGGTCGCCATCGCCATGACCATGCCGTGCAGCCGATCGATTTCACGATCATCAAAGAACTGCGGCCGATGACCCTTGATGCTGCGCTTCACGCCGATGGACTGCCCGTCATCGGTCGAAGGCGTGTCTGGTTCCCGCGTCATGATCCCGCCCTCACTTGCGCGTCACCAGGACTTGCCAGGCATTGCCCGGCGCAAACTCGCCGGCCTGGAAATCGCGCTCGAGCCCGAAGCCGGCGCGATACGCCGAGCGCGCCATGCAGAACTCGACCTGCTCGCGGGCGAAGCCGGCCTTCACGCTCTCCTCGACCTGGTCGACCTCGCGCATCGCGCCCCAGTAGGGCTCGTTGTTGTAGTAGGTCTCGCAATCGAGCATGAACTGGTTGAATTCGTCCATCGCCCAGAAGGGCGGCAGGTCGCCGTGTACGGCGATGCCGCCCGGCGCGAGCAGCCGGTGGCACTCGCGGAGGATCGCGGGCAGCGCCTTCGCCGAAGTCTCGTGGAAAAGGATGGATGACGTGATCAGGTCGAAGTGCCCGTCCGGATAATGGGTGCGGGTGGCATCCTGCTGCGCGAAATGCACGCGCTTGCCGAGCGATTCGGCACGGGCGTGTGCGTAGCGCAGCAATGCGGCGCCGACGTCGATCGCGTGGACCTCGGCCGCGGGGAAAGCGTCGACGAAAGGCAGGGTGCTGTGACCGACGGTGCAGCCGAGGTCGAGGATCCGACGCGGTTTGAAGTCCGGGTAGCGTTCGCGAACGAACTTCGCCGCCGAGCCGCCGATGTCGTCGTTCATCGGTCCCATCATGCCCAGCGCGTAAAGATAAACGCCGCGGTCATAGAGCGCGCCGGCAGCCACGTCACCCGGGCCGGCATCGCGCCCGTAGCCGCCGGGCATGCAGTGGATGTCCACGCCGACCGCATATTTTGGCAGTGCCAGCTGCGGATCCAGGCTCAGTGAACCCAGCGGTTTGCCGCCATGCCGTGCGGCAGCGCGCGCCACGAGTTGCGGCAGTTCGCGCTCGACCGAGTCGAGCACGGTGTCCCAGAGCAACTCCTGGCTGACCCGTTGCAGCGAGGCGTAGCTGCGGAACAGCGGATGCACCGTCATCAGTTTGCGAATCTCGTGACGGTCGCGCGGCGGGCGCCCTTCGCGCTGCTCGAACGCCGGCTTCACCTCGTGGTGGTAGGTGGCGTGGATGCCCGGCACGATGCCGCTCTGAATGTATGACTTGAAGCCGCGCACGAACTCCTGCCGGGCGAGTTCGTCCCGGTCCGGTTCGACCAGCATGCCGTGCCGGCCCTGCGGCACGGCGTGGAAGAAGTTGCTTTGCTCACCCATGTTCGGATCCTTCCGCGATCAAGCCCATCTAAAATCAAGCCCATGAACCCTGCAAGCGCGAGTCCCGCGACCGCCGAGGTCGGCCCTGCACTGGTTGCCTGGCACGCGTCGAGCGGCCGACACGATCTGCCCTGGCAGCGCCAGCGTACCCCGTACCGCGTCTGGGTTTCCGAAATCATGCTGCAGCAGACCCAGGTAGCGACGGTCATCCCCTACTTCGAGCGCTTCATGCAGCGCTTCGCCGACGTGGTCGCGCTCGCCGACGCGCCGGTGGACGAGGTGCTGCACCTGTGGACCGGGCTTGGCTACTACGCGCGGGCGCGCAATCTGCACAAGGCCGCGCGCCGGGTGCGGGATGAGTTCGGCGGAGTGTTTCCGCAGACCTTCGACGCCGTCGCCAGCCTGCCGGGCATCGGCCGCTCCACCGCCGGGGCGATTCTCGCATTGGCGCTCGATCAGCGGCATCCGATCCTCGACGGCAACGTCAAGCGGGTCCTGACGCGCGCCTTCGGCATCGAGGGCAACCCGGCGGAACGCACGATCGAACGCCGTCTCTGGGAACTCGCCGACGCCTGTACGCCGGCCACCGATGCTGCCACCTATACGCAGGCGATCATGGATCTCGGGGCGACGCTCTGCACCCGCCGCCGACCTGCCTGTGCGCTCTGTCCGCTCGTGGCCGATTGCGTCGCCCGCCGCAGCGCGCGCCAGCACGAATTGCCGACCCCCAAACCGCGTAAGCCGCGTGCGCTGCGTCGTGCCGAGCGTTGCTGGCTGTTGATTGCCGAGGATGCCGCAGGCGCCGTGTTTCTCGAGCGCCGTCCCGAGCGCGGGATCTGGGGCGGACTTTGGTGCCCGCCCGAGTTCGCGAGTGAGTCCGCCGGTCTCGCGTATGCCCGCAACCATTTCCGCACGGACTCCGGAGCGTCGCCCGAGCGGCTCGGGCCGATCGCCCATGCCTTCACGCACTTCGATCTCGAGATCCATCCGTTGCGTCTGCGGGGCTGTACGCCGGCGGCGGTGATGGAGTCGCAGGAGTCGCTCTGGTATAACGCGCGCCAACCCGACGGCGCGGCCCGCATCGGCCTGCCCGCCCCCGTCAAGGAATTGCTCGACGGGCTCAATACAGGAAATTTTTGACATGACCCAGACTCCAGCAGCCGCGCCTGCCGCGCGCACCGTCCAGTGCGTCGTGCTGAAGCGCGAGGCCCCCGGCCTCGAACGCCCCGTCTACCCCGGTGAACTCGGCACGCGTATCTGGCGGAATGTCTCGAAGGAAGGCTGGCAGCGCTGGGTTGCCCACCAGACCATGCTCATCAATGAATATCGGCTGGTCGCCATCGAGCCGAAGGCGCGCAAGTTCCTCGAGAGCGAGATGGAGAAATTTCTCTTCGGCACCGGCGCCAGCAAGCCCGAGGGCTACGTCGAGCCGAAATGACCCGCTGAAGATCGCTCTGCAGCTCGTCAATGAGCGCCTGCTTGCCCAGCGTGGTGCCCCGCACGGTGCGGTAGACGAAGCGGTCGTCGCGAGCAGTGCGCCGACCACACCCGGGAGCAGGCGATGGCAGGGATTTCTCACCTGTCGAGTCTGACAGCATCCAGCAAAATCAAGAAGTTGCGCGAGAGCGTGCTTGACGCCGCGGGGCGGGGCGGTTGTAATACCGGTCTCTTTGCGGGGGCAGGTTCCTGCACCGTGGCCAGATAGCTCAGTTGGTAGAGCAGCGGATTGAAAATCCGCGTGTCGTTGGTTCGATTCCGACTCTGGCCACCATTCTTCTGCCCTACGAGGGGCTCACGTCCAAGCCCGTTACGGACAGCCTGACCATCCTGCTGACGGATATCTAAGGCTTCACGCAGAAGACATCTCGCAAGAGTCGCGCCGGCATCGAAGTCAAAAGATTGCTGCGCGAGCACAATGCGGGCAAGCAGCGTGATGACCGGCACGACATTCGCATTGCCATCAACTCAGGCGAGGTGGAGCTGCACCGGTTCCGTGGACAGGTTAAGGTTTTAGTCGTGTGCAGTCTTCTTCATGCCTTGTTACGGAAATCGCTATCCAGCCCCGTTATATCCCCGAAAAGACGACGAAAGCCCAGCCGGTACGACGGTGAAAACAGCAGAACTCATGCGCATAGGGATCCGCGGTTCCGGCGGTCAACTGATGCAACTACGGTTTCCGGAAATGCTTTCGTCCGCGCTTGATTAAGTTAATTTCCGCGCGCCGGTAATAGCCGACTTTGACGCCGTGACCGATAAGAGGTTAGGCCCACCGGCGTCGCCACCAACGGCGCCCCCGCGTCGCAGACAGTCAATAGCCGATTCGTTGTCGATGTTCGTTGTCGATGATGGCTGGCGCGTCGACGTGATTCGGTGACTTGGACGGGGTAAGTTCCAGCGGCGCCGGCCACTTGGTCGCTACCTGGCCTCCGCAGTGACAGCTTGGCGAAAGCTTATTTCGGCAATGTGATGCCAACGATCCCTCTGGATCGAAAGGTGTTCGACATGATCAGGCATTTCGTCATATCGGTGAGCCTCGCTGCATCGCTCTGGGCAACGAGCGCGGCTGCCGCCGAGAAAAACTGGACACCACCCGGCTACAGAATCTACGGACAGGTTCTCAGCGATGAGTCGATGAGGGCCAACCCGGATCTGCTGAGCATCACCTTGCACGGTGTTCCGCCGGGCCTCACCGGTGTTTATACGATGTTCGCGGGTTCCTTTCCCGAGCGCATCGGCAATGCAGACGATCCCGACGATATCGACGTCATCCGCAAGGGCATCACCATCGTTGATCCCCGCTGGAATCGGGTCAACGACAGCACGCCGAAGTTTGTCGTCCTCATGCCGATGCGCAATAAGGCCGGTGAAAACATCGGCCTTGTGGTTTACGCCTTCAAGGTCGCCGAGCGTGCCAATCGTCATGAGCGTCGGCTGTTCAACAGAGCGCTGACGCTGCGCGATGCGCTTGCGCGGCGTATCCCGAGCTATGCAGCGCTGTTCGTCGAGGCAAAGTGATTGACCATGCCCTCACGGTTGCCGCGGCTGCATTACAGACAGCAGCACTGGCTGCCCGACCAGAAACTTTGGAGTGCTTTGTGAAGAAAATATCTGCTGTGACCGTCACGGCCATTGCATTTCTCATGACGGCTGAGGCCACCTTCGCGAAGGAAACCGGTCCGGCGATTGCCCAGTTCAAAACCCACAGTATATCGCTGCCTGGTCCGGGCCGCGGCGATTACCTGCTGGTTGACGAGGCATCCAACCGGCTATTCGTTACCCATGCCTCGACGGTGCATATCCTTGATCTCAACACTCTCGGTGCGATCGGTGCCGTCGCAGGATTAACCAAGGCAGCTGGTGTCGCGGTTGCATCGAACAAGGGTTTCGCCAGCGACGCGGGCGGCGACAGGATCGTGGTCTTCGATCCGGAGACGGGCGCCACGGAAAAGATACTCCTCGGCGGCAAGAAGCCGGACAGCATATTCTTTGACAAGCCATCTGGGATGATTTTTGTTTTCAATGGTGACAGCCACGACGTCTCGGTCATCGATCCGAAAAGGGCGGAGGTCGTGAAGACAATCGCTCTTGGTGATGCACCCGAGGGAGCGCGGAGCGATGGCAACGGCAGGGCCTATGTCAATCTCGGTGACGAGCATGCGATCGCAGTAATCGATACGCTCAAGGGAGAGGTCATCGGAAAACATATGTTGGTCGACTGCGAGAGTCCTGCCGCCCTCGGGATCGATACAGCGCATGACAGAATTTTCAGCAGCTGCGAAAACAATGTGATGAAGGTGGTAGATGCAAAATCTGGCCGCACGGTGGCGACTCTTGTCGTGGGTCAGGATCCGGACGGGATCATCTATGACGCTGAACGCCGACGCGTGATCGTCGGCGGACGGGACGGGGTGTGGACGATCGTCGATCAGCTGACTCCAGATCGATACCGCATCAACTCGACCTATTCGATCGATCCTTACGCGAAAACGCTTGCACAAGACACCCGCACCGGTCGGATATTCTCTTCGACGGCTGACCTCCTCTGGCCGCCGCGCGTACCAGGCAGGAAGCATCTGCCCGATGCCAAATCCGGAACATTTCGCTTGCTGGTGATTTCCGAGCCCTGATCGAAGCAAGCGCGCAAATGCCGAGAAATCGATACCCAAGGTCAAGGCGTTTGCTATGGCTGATTTACGGCGCGCTCGGCTGGATCAGCCTGACCACGCCAGCGATTTCGGATGAATCGGCATCAGGGCTGCGGCTGGCGAGTTCAGTCACGACGAATGACCTCGCTGCGACCTGGGCGGCGGCATTGGCGCAAGCTCAGACCGTGGATACACCGACGCCCGAGATTCTTCGGGGCGCTTATCCGACGGATGCGCTCGACGCAGTCATCACCGGTCGGGCCGACATGGCTCTCGTCGCCCGCGAGCCGTACGAGTCGGAGTTGGCTGCGGCGAAGCAGGCGGGACGGGGTGACTTGAGATTCATTCCAATCGCGACCGGCAGCCGCTCGACCCGCGGCGGTACCCACGCCATTGCGATTTTTGTCCATGCGTCGAATCCGCTGAACTCGCTTTCCGTTTCCCAACTGCGTGAAATATTGGCAGTCGATGGCCGTGTACGTACATGGGGCGATCTCGGCATGCGTGGACCGTTGGCCGAGCGTCCGATCGTGGTCCACGGACAGTCTCTGGTTCGTGACTCCGGAAATCCGCCCGGAATCGTCAACTATCTGGCTACACGTGTTTTAGCTGGTCGCACGTGGCGCACGGATATTGTTGTGCATGATGATCAGGCGGGCGGGCCTGCCGCATTGGAGGCCATCGTCAAGGCAGTTGAGCGTGATCCGAGTGCGATCGGCTGGAGCGGGTTTGATTACGTCATGTCCGGAACGAAGACGGTCGCTCTCGGATCATCGACCGGAGGGCCCTTCTTCGCCGGTACCAGCGAGGAGATCGCGGCTCATGCTTACCCACTCGCCCGCTGGGTATACGCGTGCCTACCTGGCAAAGCCAGCGCGGCTGCCGAGCAGTTCGTGCAACACATCCTACAACCTACCGCGCAGTCTGCGATCACGGGATCTTTGAGCGGCTTCATGCCGCTCAACGAGGAAACCCGCACGGGAGCTTTATCCCGGCTGGCATCACCGTTGGTGGCCCCACGTGTAGCCACTCACCTTACCGACGACGGCCGGATCCGTGTCGTGGGCTACAACGACATGCGTGAGATGATGACGGGGTGGACCACGGCGTTCGGTCGTCAGTATCCCGGCTTTCGATTTGATCTTGAGCTCCCGGCCACCCGTGCGGCGGTGGAGGCCGTAGCGAGTGGGCGAGCGGCGTTTGGGCCGATTGGAGCCGAGTTATCCCCGGGGCAGGTCGCGCGGTTCAGGCAGGTTTCCGGCGTAGAGCCCGTACAAATCAAGGTCGCGCATGCCTCGCTCGATCCACGTGCGCTCAGCGGACCACTGGCGATTCTCGTGCATCCCTCCAGCCCCCGCCGAGAAATTTCGATGTCGGAATTGGCGACAATCTTTTCGGCTGGTTCCAACCCGGAGGGGCTGGAGCCGGTAGGCCTTGCGCCAGATCGGGCACTCGGATTGTTCTTTCGCGCGCGGGTTCTCGGCGGGGCACCGTTTGGAACCGACTTTCAGCCCCGCGCACAGTCGGCTCAAGTGGTGGCCGCGGTGGCGGAAAATCCTCGAGCCATCGGTTTCGCTGCAGCGGTTCGTGCAAATGACCGCGTGCGGATTCTGCGAATATCCGCTGCTGCCGGCAGGCCGGCGATCGAACTAACAGCAGCTAGTTTGATCGCCAACGAGTATCCAATCGGCCGAAATCTTTGGCTGCTTGGACGTCCGCCTTTTGAACCCTGGCTTGAAGAGTTTCTGCGACTCGTCCTTTCGGACGAAGGTCAGAGAATCATCGCCGAGGGATCACTCGGTTACTTGCCATTGTCGGCGAAAGACCGCGAGATCGAGTTAAGAAAATTCCAGCGGGAGCCTTTCGATGAGAATCCTTGAAGGCTTTTCGATAAGCCAAGGCCTGCGTCCGATCGCATTATTTTTCATCTGCAGTGGCGGCGCGTTCGCCGACAGTGACCGTGTCCTTGTCACCGGTCAGGATATGAAAGCCGGGCGTGTGGTTGCCGAGGTCAACGAGACTGCGAGTAGTGCTCCGTCAGGTGCTGCGGGCTTGAACAACGCATCCAGTCTGTCAAACATGGTCGAATGGGTGATTCCTGCCCTGAAGACTAATGTTCCGCAAACAGCCGAGCAGGCCGAGGCAGCGCGACTCCGTGGGCGCGAACTTCCGCCACCCGAGGTCCTGCAGCCGATGCTCGATCGAGCTTTGCCTGCCTACGTGCCACGATCGGGTTTGGTTCTTGAGGGGGCGTTTACCGGCGGTGCATCGGATGTACTGGTGGTGCTTGCCGAGCGCCTGTTCGAAAGATTCAGAGCCTTTCACCCGCAGGTCAGCTTCTCCATATCACCACCCTACGCCGGAAGTCTCGGTGCCGTAGAGTTGATCCGCCAAACGGTCGACTTCGTATTCGTGTCGAGAGAACTGCGTCCCGTCGATATAGCTGACTTCAGAGCCAAGTTTTCTTACGACCCACTGAGCATTCCGATTCTCGGGGGCTCCTATCGCCATTTCGGTGCACTCGATGCCGTCGGGTTTTTCGTTCACAAAGACAATCCGATAGAGTCTATTTCCTTCGATCAGATCGACGCCCTGTATTCCTCGACTCTGCTGCGGACCGGAAAACCTGCACGAACCTGGGGCGATCTTGGCCTGCGCGGCGAGTGGGCAGCTAAAACGGTCAATCTCTATGGCATCAAGCCATGGAACGGATTCGAGGAGTTCATCAGACAGCGAATCCTCAGCAAGGATGGACGACGCGGCGAGTGGCGAGAAGGCATCACCTTCGAGAAAACCGTCTTTTCGATGGCAAAGCACGTAGCTGACGACTCTCAGGGGCTGGGCTATTCAGGCATTGCGTACATCGATGCGCCCGTAAAAATGATTCCCGTGGTCGCAACGTCGGGCGATCTGCCGCAGCCTGCAACCTACGAGAACGTGGCTCTCGCAACGTATCCCCTGAGCCGGCTCATCTACTTCAACGTGAATAAAAAGCCTGGTGAAGCGCTACCCCCTGCGTTGGAGGAGTTCATCCGCTTCGTGCTCAGTCGGGATGGTCAGCAGGTGGTACTCGACCATGCGCGATATATCCCTCTTCGCGAGTGGCAGGCGGCCGAATCCCGAAAACTGCTCGAGCCATAAGCGCTTCCCGAACGAATTGAGAACACCCATGAAAAATACTATCTGCGCTGCTGCACTAATTATTCTGTCGGGGATCACCCATGCGGCAACAAACGAATTGCCGGGATCCGGGATCAAGCACGTGCTTGTCGTCAGCATCGACGGAGCGCATGCACTCGACATTGAAAATTTCGTCCGTACTAACCCCGGCTCCGCGATCGCTGAGTTGCAGCGACGAGGCCTGACGTTCACCAATGCTCGTCAGCCGATGCTCGGGGATTCGACGCCGGGATTGCTGTCGATAATCACTGGGGGGTCCCCCGCGACTACCGGGCTCATCTACAGCCCGTTTTACGCCCGTGATCTTTCGCCACCTGGGTCTGACTGCAGCACGCGGGGTACCGTTTACTACATCGACGAAAAGTGGGTGAAGGAAACCTCGCGCGAAGATTCGGGCGGTGGCATCGATCCGGCGAAGCTTGCACGCAATCCTGCCCGCGGCTGCACACCGGTATTTCCCCATCAACTACTGCGGGTCAACACGGTTTTCGAGGTGGCGAGGACCGCCGGGTACCGGACGGCCTGGGTGGATCAGCACGAGATGTACAACGATCTTGCGAAGGGCCCGTCCGGACGGGGACTCGACGAGAGCGTTGCACTTGAAAGAAAAGGTGTCCCGCAGACTGCCGAAGGTTTCATGGGGCAGGATCAGCGTCGTGTCGACATTGTTTCTAGGCAGATTCGCGGTGAGGATGCATTCGGCAAGCCCGTCGGTCCACCCACCGTCTTCGGTATGGGTTTTATCTCCTTTGGGGCTGTTCAGAAATCTGCCGGCTACGCCGACGCCGAAGGCACTTTTTCCCCAAAGCTCGCCGAGGTGATGAGCTTCGTCGACCGGTCACTGAGGCATCTGACCGCTGAACTCAAGGCAAGGCGAATCTTCGATTCGACGATGATCATCATCACGTCAAAGCACGGCCAGTCACCGGTCGACATCCGTCAACGACGTGTGATTGATCGGAAGCTGGTGAGGGCTGCGGTCAATTCCGTATCTCCCGATCTCCTCGCCCATGCATCACTCGATTCCATCGGGCTCATCTATTTGAATGATTCGTCGAGGACTACAGCAGTCGCACAGGCCTTGCGGGATCGAGCTACTGAGTTGGGTATCTTGCGCGTCTACTCCGGGAGCAGTCTTGAGTTGCTTCTGCCAGCCAACGATCCCCTTTCACCGGATCTGGTCATTCAGCCATTGCTTGGTGTGTTTTATACGGAAGGAGTCGATAACGATGCGGCCCGGGCGCTGCTTGCGGAGCATGGCGGAATGCTGGACGAGGACGTTCAGGTGCCGCTGATCGTCTCCGCACCTGGACTACAGGGACAGATCAATCGGTCAGCCGTGCTCACCAGTCAGATTGCGCCGACTATATTGAAAGCTCTGGGGATCGACCCAGCGAAACTCGATGCCGTGCGCCTCGAGGGAACCGCAGCCTTGCCGAACTTTCGCTAGTACTGGGTAATCCACCTGCGCGTCCGGCCATCGCCAAGCCACGGGGGAGTTTCCGCGTTTTCGTGACAGCTAGCTGACAGAAACCCCGCGTACATTCGATCGTGCCAAAAGGGGCAATAAATAATCGACCCCGGCACCGAACAAGGAGGGGTACTGTGAAGAGCAACCTTTTGATAATGCTGGGTGCTGCGCTGACTGCGTGTACCACGGCCTTGGCGCAGCAACCAGCCTCGAAAGATTCCGGCTCGGAACTGCAGGAAGTCGTCATTACCGGTTATCGCACCGTGACGACGACCAGTGCCCTGAAGGGCAACGTCGATGCGAGAGACGTACCGCTCACGGTATCCGGCTATTCCGATGAATTCATCGAGGACATCGAGGTTGAGGATGTCGATGAACTCTACAATTACATGACGGGCGTCCAACGCTCCGGGCCGACGGGTTACGACATTTCCATTCGCGGATTTTCCTCCGGTGGAGCTGATCGAAACTCGATTCTCATCGACGGCATGCCGGGCCTGACGGTGCGCTTCGGCTCTCCGCCAACCGTCAATACCGAGCGCGTCGAAGTGGTGAAGGGTCCGGCGTCGGTGCTGTACGGACAGGCGCAGCCTGGCGGCTTCGTCAATATCATCACGCGCAAGCCATCCTGGACATCGTCGTACAGCGTCGGTGCGCGCATGGAAGGCTTCAACGGTGCCGACGCTAAAATGGGCGACACCTTCGGTTGGACCGTCAATGCCGATGCGGCGGGCGCGATCTCCGATTCGGTGGCATATTTGCTGGTGGCAGAGCTTTCAGAGCGACCTGGTTTCGTCAATGAGAGCTTCGACGATTCCACGTTCATCAGCCCGGCGCTGACCGTCAAGGCCGGCGAAAATACCGAAGTGCTGATTGCACTCGAGTACCGCAAGGAGGATGTCGCTCTTTACAACGGACTGGTCGCTTTCAACAACGACATCAACAACGTCGCTGATCTCAAGACGCGCTATCAGGAGCCGGATGATATCCAGCCCGAGATGGGCTACTCGGGCAACGTCACAATCGACCATTCGTTTGCCGGCGGCTGGAACTGGCGAACGGCGATTCGCGGTGTTTATCATGAGGACTCGGCGATCGGTTTAGAAAACCAGGCGTTTCGCAGTGCAACAGTGCTTCGCCGGCGTGTCAGGGACCAGTTCAATATCCGAGAATACTATTTCCTTGACAGTAATTTTTCGAAGGACTTCGAGTCGGGCGTCCTGACGCATCACCTTCTCCTCGGCGCCAACGGTGGCGTAGAGACCAGTGATTTCGAGCGTCGCAATTTCAATCAGGTATGCAATGCTGCGGACATAAATATTCTCAATCCCGTTTACACGGGTTTGCCAGCAACCTGCCGCACCCCGGTCCTCGACACTTGGAGATACACCTCGAACAACAGCAAGGGCATCTACCTGCAGGATCGGATCGACATCGGCGAGCGATGGAAGCTCGTGGGTGCCTTGCGGTGGGAGTCTTTCGACATCACCCAGGAAGACCGCCGTCGTATCCTGGCGGACCAGACGATCAGCGACGAAGCGATCACCTCAATGTTCGGGTTGATCTATCAGCCTTCGGAAAGCTGGTCGATCTACGCGAGTCACGCGACGTCTTTTAAGGCACCCGCGACGGGTGCCGTCAGCGCGAGCGGCACTCCGATCACCGAGCCTGAAGAGGGTAGCCAGATCGAGGGCGGTGTAAAGGTAACGTTGCTCGAAGGGCGCATCAATTTCACGGCTTCGATCTTCGACATCGAAAAGGAAAACGTCGTCCAGGCCGCGGGGGCGGGAGTGTCGGTACTGTCTGGTGGCGAGCAGAGCAAGGGCTATGAGTTCGAATTCGACATGCGTCCCGTGCCGAACTGGAACATCATCGGCGGATTTTCATCCATCAAGGCAGAAGTCTCGAAGGATCGTACGACCGGGTTAATCGGACAGCGTCTGCGCAACGCTCCCGAAAGCCAGGCGAGTTTGTATACCCGGTACACGCTGGAGGGTGGTCCGTTGGACGGTGTTGGTCTCACCTTCGGTATCAGTCATGTCAGCGAGCGTTTCGGCACGTTGCCGATCGTCGGAACGCGGCTCGTGCTCCCCTCCTACACCGTGGTCGATGCCGGTATTCACTATGAACGCGACACCTGGAAGGCAGGACTGACGTTTAAGAATCTGCTCGATGAAAAATACTATGAGAGCGCGATTACCAATGTTCAGATCACGCCGGGATCGCCGCGGGCGGTGGTGCTTTCCATGGAAAAGAAGTTCTAAGCAATCATGAAGCAAGAAAACCGATCGCGACCCAAAGTTCAGCGCTGGTCGGCGGCACTCATCGTGTCGACTGCACTGATCCTCTCGCTGCCCTCTGCGAGTGCCCTCAAGTGGGCGGAGCCGTCACACCGTGTTCAACCTGATCACCGTTTGCCGAAGTGGCAACCCTCGGCGTTGGAGGTCGAGCCCGAGGAGAGTTTGAATATCGTGGGCGCCGACGTCATGGACGAGATGACGTTGGGTTGGGTGAAGATGATGCGCCGCGCCTATCCGCGCCTCAGCGTGACGATGGAGGCGCGAGCGTCGGGTAGCGGCGGGCCGGCTTTGACCGAGGGCCTCGCGCACATTGCTACTGTTGGCCGCGAACTGCTGCCCGCCGAGGAACAGGCCTTCATCGCTCGTCATGGATATCCGCCCACCGTATTCCGCGTGGCGACCGGAAGTGTTGGTTCACTTGGCAAGACAGCTGCGAGCATTGTGATGGTGGATCGGGAAAACCCGATCGCTTGTTTGAGCTTGCCGCAGCTCGATGCCATCTACTCTGCAGAGCCGCGCCGCGGTTTGGCGCCCATCAGGACTTGGGGTGATCTTGGCATCACTGGTGAATGGGCTCGGCGACCGATTCATCTTTACGGTCTGCGACATCCGAACGGGATCGAATGGTACTTTCGTCAGTTGGTGATGAACGGAGGGGTCTATCGGGACGATATTGAATTCGTCACTGGCCGAGGGCACGTCCACGCTTTCAACGTCGCCGCGGAGAAAATGGCCGACAAGCCAGGTGGACTAACCTACGCGCTGATGGCGAATCTTCAAGCAAACACTCGGGCCGTTCCGCTGTCGTTCGAGACCGGCGGGCCGTGCGTCCTGCCGACGACGCGTACGGTCTACGATCATTCGTATCCGCTGAGTCGCTTCGTCTACGTTTTCGTCAACGTGGCGCCCGGAAAGCGGATTGAACCGAAGGTTCGCGAATTCATCCGTGCCGTGCTGAGTTTCGAGGGGCAGAAGCAGGTTGCCAACGATCGGGTCTACTTGCCCCTTTCGCCCGACATCCTCAAGGCTGAATTGGCGCGCCTCGACTCGTTGTCGCAGTAGGTCGTCAGGGGCTGCTAGAGCGCAGCGATCGGGAAAACCCCGAGAACAAGGGCAGCGCCCAGCATCATCAGGCAAAGCAACATTGCCCAGCCAATCGTGAACCGCTGGTGATCACCGAACTCGACGCCCGCAAGACCGACCAGCAGATAGGTCGAAGGAACGAGCGGACTGAGCAGATGCACCGGCTGTCCCATCAGCGAGGCTCGAGCCATCTCCACCGCTGCTATCCCGTAGCTCGAGGCCGCGTCAGCGACGACGGGCATGACGCCAAAGTAGAATGCGTCATTCGAGATGAAGAACGTGAATGGCATGCTGGCGATCGCCGTGACAGGTGCGAGATGCGGCCCAAGCCACTCTGGAAGGATGGCGAGGAATTCCTTGGACATCGCATCAACCATGCCGGTACCGTTCAGGACACCGGTAAAGACTCCGGCGGCGAAAATGACCGAGACGACGGCGAGGACGTTTCTTGCGTGGGCCGCGATGCGGTCCCGTTGGTCTGCGATCGTCGGGAAATTTATGGTGATGGCGATCGCAAAGCCGATCATGAAGAGCACAGCCGGTGGCAAGATGCCGGTGACCAGCAAAATCATCAGCGCGATAGTCAGCGTTGCGTTGAACCAGAAGAGTGTTTGACGCTGTGACGCTCCCGTCATTGCGGGAGTTGGTGCAGCGTCGTCAACAGCGGCAAGCACCAGAGTACCGAGCCGGCGCCGCTCCTGCAGTCCGAGGTGCACTGCCAGCATGAGTACGGCGGCTACGCCAAAGGCCATTACCGGCACGAGTGGTACGAACACCGCCATGGGGTCGACCTGCAAAGCGCTACTGACACGGGCCAGCGGGCCACCCCACGGCGTGAGGTTCATCACGCCCCCTGCGAGTATCGTGACGCAGGTCAGGTTGAGTACATTGATCCCGAGACGGTGATAAAGCGGCAACATGGATGCGGTGACGACCATGTATGTCGTCGAGCCATCGCCATCCAGAGAGATGACTGCTGCGAGTGCCGCAGTGCCGACCACGACTTTCAGCGGATCGTTGCCGACAAGACGCAGGATCAGTCTGACGACAGGGTCGAACAGTCCGACATCGATCATCAATCCAAAGTAGAGAATTGCGAACGTCAGCATGACGCCGGTGGGCGCCAAGCTTTTGATCCCGTCCTGCAGCATTGGCGTGAGTTCGGCCCCGCCGAAACCCGCGATCGACGCGAACACCAGCGGGATGAGAGTCAGTGCGACGAGCGGTGACAGCCGTTTGAGCATGATCAACGCCATGAACGTCATGACCATGCCAAAGCCCAATAAGCTCAAAAATCCATCCGTCGACATGTTCCAGGCTCGTATAAATCACGGCGTTCCGCCGCAGTGCGAGTCAATATCCCCAGGCACGCACAGATTGCAGGTTTTACCTGTCACCGCGCTGTCGGGATGTCAGTGGTTTCTGATTCCGCGGGGAGGGCGGGGCTCATCGCCCTGCGCCAGGTGTCCAGAAATCGTTCGCGCTTTTGCTGGTCAAGGTAGACAAGCAGACCGGGACCCAGTGCGATCGGCCGGATAGTGCCCAATTCACGGTTGAAAACCCCTGACTGCGCGTACGGACCCCGGATTTCCTGGCGCACCGCGTTCAGTTTCGAGCGGGTCGTTAGCACTTGCTGACCCCGGATCGACAAAAGGTACTCAAGAAAAGCATGGGCTGCCTCAGGATGAGGGGCCGCCGCCGGGATCACTGCCGTTCGCGAGACGGCGAGCGTGTAGTCCTCCGGGTACACGAGAAGAAGGGGCGCACCCTGGTCTGCTCGCGCCCGGGCGTAAGAGCCAAGCAGGTTGTAGCCGGCAACGAGTTGGCCCGCCGCGAGCCGATCAAGGATGGCTGCAGTGTTGTCGAGCTTGCGAACGTCCACTTCGCCCATAGCCTGCAGCAGGGCGCCGAACGTCTCGCTTTGACGGGCGTCCTGCGTGACCAGCAGATAACCAGCATTGCTGTGCTCGGCATCGTAAGTGCCGATCCGGCCCCGCCAGAATTCCGGTTCCTGTTTGAGCGCCGAGAGGAGCTCGGAGCGTGAGCGTGGCGGCTGCCTGACGCCGAGCAGTCGTTTGTTGTACACCATCACTACTGGCTCAAACGTGAAGCCCAGTGCCTGCCCTCGCCATCTGGCCCACGACGGCAGGGCACGGGCGTTTGCCGAGTCGTGGCTAGCCGAAAAACCGTCGTTGACCAACTTCACTTGCAGATCCATCGCCGAGCTCAACAGCAGATCCGCCGTTGACGCGCCGCGCCTGGCCTCATCAAGGAATCGGTCGTAGAGCGGGCCCGCATCGAGAGCGACATATTCGATATCGACCTCGGGGCGCAAAAGCTTGTAGTCGTCGAGGACGGGCTGAAACGACTCCAGATCCGTGGTGCTGTAAATGACGAGGCGTCGCGCCGAGTTATTGATCTCCTCGGACGGCGGTGCACAGCCTGCGAATAGCACTGCTAGCAGCAGAACTAGAATCGATGAAGATCGTTTCATTGACTGCCTCTCGGCAGTCGAATCTCGGCGACCAGGCCACCAGCAGGCCGATCACGCAGTACGACTTTCCCGCCGTGGCTCGTAATGGCACGACGAACGATGTTCAAGCCAAGACCTGCGCCAGGTGTACCTTGCGTACCCCGGGTAAATCGTTCGAATACCCAATCACGCTGTTCCACGGGAATGCCGGGCCCACGGTCGGCGATCGAGACGACATAATCCGGTCCTTCGATACTTACCGACACCGAAATAGGATCCTTGCTCGGACAGCCATAGCGAAGCGCGTTATGAAGCAGATTCTTGACCGACTCGCCGATGAGCACTGGATCACCTTTCATCGGGGCCCCATCTACGGCGTGATCGATTTCCACGTTCGCGCCGGAACTCAGACTCAGCGTCTCGTGCACGGCTTCATGAACGATGTCTATGAGGTCGAACGCTTCACTACTCCGGACATCCGCGCGGTGCAGCACGGTTGCGTGAGTCAGCAATTGATCGAGCAGCCGGGACATCTTTGCCGAATTCCTCTCGATCGCCGCGAGGCTGCGATGTGCATCCTCGGCACTTCCATCCACGCCAATTTCAGCCTGCGCCCGGAGGGCCGCAAGCGGCGTTCGCAACTGATGTGCCGCTTCCGCGATGAACATGCGCAAGGTATCCATGTTGCCGTCGAGGCGCGTCATGAATCCATCTATAGCGCCCGTAAGCGGAGCAATCTCACGCGGCACCGGTGTTCGAATGGGGTCGAGTTCTACGGCACCTCGACCGGCCAATTCGTCGCCGATCAGCTTCAGTGGGCGCAGGGCGCGATCAGTTCCGAACCACACCAGAACAAGCGTGAGAATGGCAACGAATCCGAGCGGCGCCAATGCGCCCAGCATGAGTTCGCGTTGCAATGCCTCACGCGCAAGACGCGTCTGACCGACCTGGACCCACACCCATCCAGCGGCATTCGGTTCAGATATTTGCCTGCCGAGCACCGCGAACCGAACTTCGGCACCGCGATAATCGGCATCGAAAAATCGCGCCTCGCCGGCACGCCGCGATGCCGATAGGCTTTTTCCAGAACTCGCAGGTCCCGCAGGCAGATCTTCGTAGCCGGTTGCGACAAGTCCATCCGGTCCGATGACACGGTAGAAGACCCGATCGTCGGGCGCTGCCGAGAGCATTTCGAGCGCTGCATAGGGCAAGTCGGTCTGAATCTTGCCGTGGGTCACGCTTAGCGATTCTGCAATCGACAAAGCTGCTCCGGAGAGCAGCCGATCATAGGACCGATCGGCAGCCTCCTGACTGTAAATCCGCACGCCTGCATACAACGCGAACATTGCAATGAGAAGAACGGCACCGAGAGTGCCGACTAGGCGCAGCCTCAGGGATAGCGGTTCAGGACGACTTGCGTGGGTCGTGTTCCGCGACATATCCCATTCCACGGACTGTTCTGATAGTCAGAGAATTACCGAGCTTGCGACGCAATCGGGCGATATACAGCTCTATGGCATTGCTTCCCGCTTCGTCGTCGAAATCAAACAGCTTTTGCGCAATTTGCTCCTTGCTCAGAACCCGGCCCATGCTGCCGATCAGAATCTCCAGTAGCCGATACTCGCGGTTGGGCAGATTCAATGAGTTATCACCGACCATGACGGTCTTGGCGCATCGATCGAATGTCAGGGCTCCGATGGTCGTTGCGCCTGAAGCCAGCCCCTGGGCACGGCGCAGAAGAGCACGACAGCGCGCCTCGAATTCACGGGTATCGAACGGTTTGGCGAGATAGTCATCCGCACCGATGTCGAGAGCATTGATGCGATCTTCGATGTTTGACCGGGCCGTTAGCATGAGAACCGGGGTCTTGTCGCCTCGACGGCGCAACGCCCGCAGGATCGAGATGCCGTCGTGCCCCGGCAATCCGATATCCAGTACTATGACCTCGAACAGTTGCTGCCGCAGGATTTCGTCCGCGGCTTTCCCGTCACGAATCCAATCGGCAGCGTGCCCATCACGGCGCAGCCGCAGCTGAAGAGCTTCGCCCAGATCAGGATCGTCTTCCACCACCAGGATGCGCATAGCAGGACGAAATATAGCGCGGGTGGACGATCAGCGCTCGGCGTCTAAAAGAGACGTGCGATTACGCGACCTGAGCGCGCTTCGGTTTTTTCCGTCGCTGGAAGAACGTCGTGATTCCTGTAGTCACTATAAGCAGAATGGTCCCGGCGATGAGTAGCATCAGGAACTGACCTGCGACACCGCCGAACTTTCCCATGTGCAGCGCCATAGTCCAGCGATAGATCTTATGGCCGATATTGCTTGAGCGATAGGGTTCGAAACCGATCACCTTGCCGTCGACCGGATCAACGTATAGATAGGTGCGTGCATGAATATGCGGCGCATCGGCTTCGATCATGAAAGTTTCCAGCGCTTCTCCCGATTCATGATCGACATGAATCAAATGCTCGACGGGGTTCGGGGAAAGACGGCGCGCTGTCTGCCACACGCTTTCCAGCGAGATCCTTGGACCGCCAACGGTCTGTTCCGTTGCTGCCGGGATTTTCGTGGGTGTCGTTTTGGTGGCAATGTAGATGGCGTCTTCAGCCCAATAAAAGGCTTGCGGCAGAGCGGTCACCGCCAAAACCAGCAATGCGGCCGCTGCATAGGCTCCGGCGACTCGGTGCAGACTCAATAAGCGGGTTCGACCCTTGATGCGCGGGTTGAATTTGAGTGCGTGGCGCAGGCGATTCGATCCACGGGGCCACCAAAGTACGACTCCGCCGGCAATGAGGGCGATCGCGAACAGCAGCGTCACCGTGCCGATCAGGATGTTTCCCTTTGGCAAATACTTCGCCGTGTGCAGCAGTTCTATGAAACCGTATACACCACCGTACCGATTCTGGGTGCCGAGTACCGCGCCCGTGCAGGGATCGACGTGTACCGCATCACGATCCTGAAATCGGACGATCCAGGGCTGGCCTGCCTGATTCTGGATGCGTACATACGAGACGCTGCTCTGCGGGTGATGCATCACCGCCGTGGCGAGAACCTGATCCACTGTAATTGGACGCTCGCAGCGGCTAGCAATGAGCATCGAAGGGTAGAGCAAAGGATCAATCTGCGGACGAAAGGCCAGCGCTGCGCCGGTTACCGCCGAGACAAGCAGAAAAAGACTCAGGGTCACGCCGACCCAGTGATGGGTCGGCCTGAGCCACCGTAGCCAGGTTTCGCCGGTTACTGCCGCGCGGGTGCGCGACCCCGACGTGCCGGCGGTGCCTTCGGCAGCGCTCATTTTTTGAGGCTCTGTCTGGCGAGCGCCCACTGCACAGCTGCATCAAACAGGCTTAAGCCCGCTTGATTGAGGTTGGGGAACGTTCCGTCCATGAAGAGGAAAACCCGTGCCGACGGCGCCAGATTCTCGTAGTCCATCGTTGCCCCTGCCTCGTATGCGAAGACCAGCGCCTTGTCTCTTTCTCCTGGTACCGTCGCGATGATACTTGCACCGAGTCCGGGCCGTCCCCAATTGAAGGCAGCGCCTTTTTCGTAGACGTTTAACAGGCCCGCAGGCTGTGCCGCGGCGAGAGCATGTGGTGCGTTGACCAGCCATGCGTAACGTCGCTCCTGAATCGTGCCGTAGTCGACCTCCTCGTGCAAACCACTCATCCCCATGTGGGGTAGCAGGTACGATTCCCAAAGCACGACGGGTATCGCTATCCGACGATATTTACCCTCTAGTTTTCTTGCGCTTACGCTCGAAGAAATGAGTATGACGTCGACTCCGTCGGTCATGGAGACCGGCTCCGACTGATCGACGATCCTGACGGTAAACCCGCGCTGCTCAAGGTAGGTTCGCATGCGGTCGTCTGCGGCTACGGCAGGGGGCTGCCCTTGGCGTTGAACAACCATGGCCACGGTATGCTTTTCACCGTAGCGCTGCGCCATAGCCGCATCCGACACGAAAGGCAGCAACAGAAAAAGGGCAACAAGCAGCTTTATCGTTTTCATGGTGTCCTCGTCGAGAGATTCAGGTCCGCAGACCGATCAGTTGCTTCCATTCCGCGGTGAAATATCGCTGTACATCGGCGTCGAGATGACTTGAAAGGGACGCGCTCATCCTGATCGGCTTGAGGGAGTTGCCGAGCAGTGCCGTGTAGCGGGGCGGTACGACGCCTCGCCGCACCGGAATCATGTTGAGTTTCTCGCTGAAAATACGCTGCGCACTCGGGGACAGCAGGAAGTCCAGCCACAGACGAGCGCCAGCCGGGTTTTTCGCTGCTCGATTGATGAGCGCCACTCGCGACAGTGCGAGCGTGTAGTCGCTCGGAAACACCACTCCGAGATCGGGTAGGTCGCTCAAGCTTCGCGAGATCGCGTAGGCGCCCATCGCATTCAGCCCGAAAAGGTATTTACCGGAGTTGACACTTTCCAGCATCGTGCCCGTTCCCGTCTCCAGCCGGATCCCTGCGGCGCCCAACCGGGACATCAGCAGGCTGTAGTCGGGAAAATGCAGTCGATCCTGAACGGCGAGCATGTACGCGACGCCGCTGCTCGTGATGTCTATCGTCGTGATGCGGCTTTCGAGACGCGAACGCTGGGATTGGAGAAATTGCAGCAAGGCGCGGCGATCCTTCGGTACTTCAGCAGCGGATAGCAGTCTGCGGTTGTAGATGAAGACCGCGGGCTCAAGTGTGGTGCAAACGGCTCGACCGCCGAATCCGACCCATGACGGAAATGAGCGGCGCGGCCGCGGGGAATACTCCGCCGCATATCCTTCTGCAACGAGCGCCGCTTGGAGGTCCATCGCGGAACTCCAGATGACGTCCGCCGGATCGCGAGACACGGCGGCGCCGCGCTTCACGCGTTCACTGAGATCCCCGGACGAAAAACTGCCGTCGTACTCGAGAGTGATTGCGGGATGCTGCCGACGAAATTCATCAAGTAGGGGCTGGGCGTTTCTGGGGCCGAGCACGCTGTGGACGATCAGCCGCTGGTCTGCAGTTTCTGCAGGAGATCGGGTCGTGTTGGAACCGAAAGCCAACGCCGCGAGGATTCCGCCGAGAGCGTGGCGCCGATTCGCGACGGAGTGCCGTACCAAAATAATTAGCTCCGAGGAGTATCGAACTGATTTCCCGAAGATACTGCTCCGGCAACATCGCACGGGAAACTGTCATCGACCTGTCTTCCGGACAGATAGCCAAAAATTCATTTTTCCGGGGATCGTGGTGCTATCTTCACGCGCTGTAAGGGATAAAAACAGTCAGTTTACTTGGGGTTTGAAGCATGATTCGGCACGAGGTACGCGTCCACCCCGAGACGGCGCGACTTGCTCGAGGCGAGCAGCTCGCGTGGAAACTGGCGGTCGCGGCTTGCGATGACGTGACGCTCGATGCCGATGTCGTGCAAATGGTTGAGAACCGCGTGATCGATAACGCGGCGGTGGCGGCTGCTGCGCTGAACCGAGCGCCAGTCGTGATCGCACGTGAACAGGCGATGGCACACCCCCGCAGTCACGGCAGCACCGTGGTCGGATTGCCAGCAGCGCGGAGAGTGAGTCCGGAGTGGGCTGCGTGGGCCAATGGCGTCGCCGTTCGAGAACTCGACTTCCACGACACGTTTCTGGCTGCAGACTACTCGCATCCGGGCGATAGCATCCCGCCAATACTGTCCGTTTGTCAGGCGATGGGGCTCAACGGATCAGACATGGTTCGGGGTGTGG
>CAZIRD010000030.1:0-753 GCA_964541625.1 uncultured Acidibacter sp. | reverse complement strand
GCCTATGAAGTGCACGTTGCGCTGGTCAAGGGAATCTGCCTACACGAACACAAGATCGATCATGTCGCACACCTCGGACCCGCCGTCGCAGCCGGCATCGGCGCCGCGCTCCGGCTACCCATCGAGACGACCTACCAGGCGATACAACATAGCCTGCACGTCAACACTGCAACCCGGCAGTCCCGCAAGGGAGCGATATCCAGCTGGAAGGCCTTTGCACCGGCCCATGCGGGTAAGCTTGCCATCGAAGCCATCGATCGATCGATGCGCGGCGAGGCCTCACCGTCGCCGATCTATGAGGGCGAAGATGGTGTGATCGCACGCCTGCTGAGTGGCGCAGACAGTGCGTACACCGTAGTTCTGCCGGCGCAAGGCGAGCCGAAGCGTTTGATCATGGAGACCTACACAAAGGCTCATTCTGCTGAATATCAAGCGCAGGCGTTGATAGACCTTGTATGTCGCCTCCGATCGCAGATATTGGAGCGAACAGAAGGTGATTGGGATCGGGTGCAGAGCATCTTGCTGCGCACTTCGCACCATACGCATCACGTCATCGGAACGGGAGCGGAAGACCCGCAGAAATTCGATCCGGATGCATCCCGCGAGACGCTGGATCACTCCATCATGTACATCCTTGCGGTGGCTCTGCAGGACGGAGTCTGGCATCACGAGTGGTCGTATGATTCAGCCCGCGCACACCGGGCCGATACGGTACGACTGTGGCGCAAGGTCTCCCCCGTCGAGGATGAGCGC
>CAZIRD010000029.1:3468-28363 GCA_964541625.1 uncultured Acidibacter sp. | reverse complement strand
CACCGCGACTGACACTTCCCGGGTTGCTGACCCCGCGCGACTCGGCGACGTCACGGAAACGGCCCTGGCCGTCGTTCTCGAACAGGCGGTCGCGCAAACCGGGGGCCAGATCCTCGACCGGCACGAACAGGTCGAGATCACCGTCGCCGTCGTAGTCGCCGAAAGTCGGGCCGGTAGCGTTCACCGCCACATCCTGCACCCCGCGAGCCGCCGCCTCATCGACGAAGCGGATCGGCGCCGCGCCTGCGCCCTTGGCGAGCGCGGACGGCAGCGACATCGAGGCGCCGGCGAGGAGGAGCAGTACACACCGCACTGCTCCACCCCAGCCGCCGATTTTAGTTGCCACCAAAACGGTAACCAAAGCGGACGCCGATGATGCGCGGATCCGGCATCGTCACGCCGGTGGTGTTCGCCGGCGAGAAGTTCGACGGGTCGGCGAGGGACTGCGCGACGTCGCCAGGATTGGAGGAGCCGCCCTGCACCGTGTCGTCATCGGTGATGTTGTTGGCGTACACCAGAAGGTCCCAGCGATCAGAGCTGACGCCGATACGCAGGTTACCGAGGGTGTAGCTGTCGAGTTGCACACGGTTGAAGAAGTCGATGTAGCGCTTCGACTGATACTGCATGTCACCTTCGATGAAGAAGCGCGCACCACTGCTGCCGAACAGGTCACCCACCGGCGTCGACCAGCGGGCGAGTCCGACCAGCGAGTGCTTCGGCGCCCGCTCGAGCTGGTTGCCGCGCAGGTTGAAGAAGCAGAGCTTGGCGTTGTTCGCCGTATCGAACTGACGGCCGCAGCCGTTCACGCGCACCGCATCGGTAGCCGAGGTGGACGAGAACGGGAAGTCGGTAAACTTCGACCTCAGGAACGAGTAGTTCAGCCCGAACAGCCAGTTCTGGTTCGGTGCCCACTGCGAGTCGAGCTCGAGACCTTCCACCGTGGCTTTACCGGCATTCAGCAAGCGACCCACCGCGATGCCCGACGGCGTGATCAGCTGGGCGCCAGTCTGCTTGTCGTCGTACTTGATGTAGAAGATCGCCGGGTTGAAGCGCAGACGGCCGTCCGCGGTCTGAAGCTTTGCGCCGAGCTCGTATTCCTGGATCTTCTCATCCTTGAACTTGAACTCGTCATACAGACCATCGTAGTCGGCATCCTGCCAGGAGCCGGCCGTCACCGTCGAAATGCCGCCCGGCTTCACGCCCTTCGCCCAGCTGAGGTAATACAACGCGTGCTCGCCCGCCCGATACTCGATGGTGGCGCGCGGCGCGAAGTAGCTGTGGGTGCTTTCCAGTTCGACCTGTGTACCCGGTGCCTGCCGGACCCCGGCTCCCGGCGCGACCGGCGCGAAGGGATTGAAGAACGGGTAGAGGTAATTGATCGACGGTCCGAACACCTGGAAGCCCGGGAAGGACGGATCCTGACAGGCGACCGGCGGCGTACCCGGGGGTCCGGCGCCCGGTGTCGTCAGGCTGGCCGAGCAATTGACGCCGACGACCTTCTCGGTTTCGTCGGCATAACGCCCCTCAAACGACACCTTGAGCCGGTCGGTGACATCGAACTCCACCATGCCGAACATCGAGGTGTGCTCGATCTCGCGCGCATTGAGGCGCGGGATCGGCGTCATCTGCGCCATCACCTGATTGGCGGTCAATACCTTGCCCCCCTGCGTGCAGCTGGCCGGGATCGGCGGCTGGCCGGGGAAGAAGGTGTTCGCCGGCACCGGCGCGAGGCAGAAAACATTGATCGAACGCGTGGTCTGCGCGGCTTTCTCCTGCCAGTACAGCACACCGCCCATGAAATTGAAGATGCCGTCGAAGTCCGAACGGTAGCGGAACTCCTGACTGAACTGCGTGGTGTCGTTCTCGTTGTCGAAACGCGCCGCACGCGAGGCAAGGTCGACGCCATTGACGACTCCGGAGTCGAAATCGCCATCTTCGTCGAAGCTGAAATAGGCATCCGTGTAGCCGGTCAGCGACGTGAAGGTGCCGTGTTCGGCATTCCAGTTGAGCACCGCCGACGCACGCAATACTTCGCGATTACTGCCCTCGTAGTCGCGACCCGTGACAGGATTCGGATCGAGTTTGACCCGCAGCGCACTCGCCTTCGGCACGAGGCCGACCGAGGAGTACACGTGGTTGCTGCCGAAGAACGTACCGGGATAAGCCGGGTTGCCCGAGCCCGGCGGCAGCACGAAGCCCGGCGGCAGCACGGTGGTCGGCGAGTAGACGCGCTGGCTGCCCGTGGGGCAGCGACCACCCACCGCGGCGACCGCCGCGCCGCTACCCACCACGAGACACTGCGAACCGGCGGTCGGGCGCGCAGCGACTTCGTTGATGGGCAACTGCGCGGTCGGGAACTGGCCGAAGTGGTCGTCGGCATATTCGATGCGCAGCTTGGCGCTCATCGACTCGCTGGGTTCCCACTTGCCGGTGAGCGCGATACCCCAACCATCGCCGTCACCGACCTTGCGACCCGTGACGATGTTCTTGTGGATGCCGTCCTGATTCCAGTACACCGCGTTCACGCGCAGTCCCACGGTGTCATTGAGCGGTCCGCTCCAGCTGCCCGTGAGATCGTAACGGCCGTAATCCCCGTAGGATCCTCGAATACTGCCTTCCTCGACCTTGGCAGGATCCTTGGTCACGTACTGCACCGCCCCGGCAAACGCGCTGCGTCCATACAGGGCCGACTGCGGCCCCTTGACGATTTCGACAGCCTGCAAGTCGAGCAGGCGCGTCGTGGCCAGCAGCGAACCGCCGCCAAAAGAAATGCTTTCGCTCGAGGTGTCGATGCCGTCGACCAAGATGGCGACGTTAACCCGACCTCGCGTCGGCGAGAGTCCGCGGATCGAGATGCGGTTGTCGGTGGCCGAGTAGCCCTTGTCGTAGATCAGCGAGGCGTCGAGCCGCGCCACGTCCTCGACGTCCTGGATGCCGAGCTTTTCGATTTCGGCAGCCGGGATGGCGGTGATGGACATCGAGACGTCCTGGAGGTTCTCCTCGCGCTTGCGCGCGGTGACCACGATCTCCTCAAGACCGGACTCATTGTCGGCGACCGCCGGCATGGCGATCACCATAGCCATCGCTCCCACGATGGCCGCCACGGCACGCTGCACCGTAACCTGCGTTTTACTCATTTCAATTGACCCCCGGTCGTCGTGACCGTTGTTGTTGAACGCGGACGCGCCGTAAGCCGGTCCGGATACTCCCTCTCTGCACGCTCGCGGTACTCCCGCGGCAGATCCGCCACGCTGCGCAACTTGGCGCCCGCGGCATGCCAGATCACGTGACCGGGCTCGCCCTTCATGTCCATCCACTTGAGCCAGCCCATGAAAACCGTCGAAGAAAAAGTCGTCGGCAGCGCGTCGATACGCCGGTCGAGGAACTCGCGACGGGGCGCGAACATGCTCTGCCGCTGGCCATGCATCGCAGGCATGCCGGCGGGATACACGGTCTGGTGCTGCAACCAAACGTGTTCGCCGATCGCATGCCACTGCAGTCGCAGCGGCGCCCGTCGCGGCTCACCGATGGGACTGCCGTCGAGCCGCACGGGCCATATGCCATCGACACCGTATGAAAAGCCGAGATTGCCACCCTGTACCGCAGGCTTGACCTCATCGAGACGCCCGGTCCACGGATTGCGAAGCTCGCGCAGGAATTCATTGGTCTCGAAGTCGCGGAAAAAAGTGACGGTATTGCCGCCGAGGGTGTAGCCGGTCGGGGTGTGCTGGAACCAGTAGATTTCCATACCCTCGAAACGCACCAGCGGCCGCGGTGTTTCGTTGTCGCCGCGCACGGCAAAGATGACGCCGGTGAACCACCACGGCACATCCTCCTCGCGGAGGCTGCCCTGCATGCGCACGACGTTGCGCAGATTGACCGTCGGGTCTGAGAAGTCCGGCAGCTCGCCACGCGCCGCCGCATCGGCCTGCGGCAGCGACGCCGCCAGACCCATCCCGGCGGCACCGAGCACCAGCGAGCCACCGAGCCAGTCGCGCCGCGTCACCGCGGCGCCTGGCGGAATCCCTCTCTCGTGGATCAACGTCCTGTCCGCGTCGCTCAGAACTTGTAGTTCACTCGCAGACCGACGGTGCGCGGGTCGGGCATGTTGGCGAACACCTGGGTCGGAATGCGCAGACCGACGGGCGACGCCCCGAACGGATTACGCAGGTTCGCCGGCACCAGTGCCCCCACGCTGCCAATCGTCTGCGCCAGGCGGATGGTGGCAATGGCATTGGCCGGGCCCGAGCCCGCCGAACGTACCTTGTCATCATCGGTGACGTTATTGACGAACAACACCGCCTCCCAGCGATCGGTGCCGACACCAAAGCGCAGGTCGACATTGGTGTAGGGCTCGAGCCAGATCGTGTTGTCGTCCTCGATGTAGCGCTTGCCGGTGTAGCTGGTGTCGAGATCGGCAAACCAGGACATGTCGCTGTCCAACTGCCGCCGATAGCTGAAGTTGAGGGCTGCCGCAGTCGCCGGCACGTCCTCGAACTTGTTGCCGGAGCGATCAACCTGACAGGTGGTGCGCGCCTTGTTGACGCCAGACTCCACCACCACGGTCGTCACCGGGTTGCAATTGCCGACGCGGGCGATCTCCGCGGCACCGCCGGAAAGCGTGCGGTAGTTGGTGAATTCATAGGTGAAGAAATGCGTCAATCCGGCATTGATCGTAAGGTTGTCGGTGGCACGCCAGGTCGCGGCCAGCTCCATGCCCTTGAGTTCACCGCCCTCGGCGTTGGTGATGCGGTTGCCGAGAGTGGTGCCAATGATCACCTGCGTGCTCACCTGTTTGTCGGTGAAATCCTGCAGGAACGCTGCACCGTTGATCTGCAGCCGCCGGTTGGGTGCCGTCCACTTCGCGCCGATTTCGTACACCTTGATGCGCTCCGGCTCGAACTCGACGTCTGCTTGCGAGGCGAGACCGAACGCACCAATGGTCAGCGTGCCAAAGCCGCCGGGCTTCTTGCCGATCGAGAAGGAGGCGTAGGTGTTGAGATCGTCCGAGGCCTTCCACTGCACCGTGGCCTTCGGCGTGACGTAGGAGTCGTTGCGGGTGAAGCGGTTGCGTGACAATTGCGGCGCGCCAGCGAAGCTCGCCGGCACGCCGGGCGCCGCCGCGTACGGGATGCTCGCCGCGGCCCGGCAATCGCCGGTGGCACCGCAGATGATGACCGTGCCGGGACCCTGACTGCCGGCCGTGACCGGGCCGGCGACCGAGTTGTCCTCGTCGATGTAGCGCGCCTCGCCGATCAAGCGCCACTTTTCCGTAATGTCCCATTCGAACTCGAGGTAAGCGGACTTGTGGCGCACATCGCGCTCGACTAGCGAGGGCACACGTGCCCGGCCGACATCGTCCATGTAGGGAGCCACGCTGGTTTCCGTGTAGGTATAGCGGGCAAAGACCGGGACGATGTTTGAATTGCCGACGCAGGCATAGCTCGGCGCAAAAGTCGGTGGCAGCGGCGGCGCCGTGAACGGCGGTCCGCTGGCCAGCGGGCAGGCCACACCCGACCCGAATACCGTGTTGTTGCTGTCCGACTGCGCGACGTCCTCCTTCCAGTACTGCAAACCGGTGATGAACTGCACCGGCCCCTCGAAATCCGAGGTGAAGCGCAATTCCTGGCTGTACTGCTTGGTCTCGCTATCGGTCTTGATGGTCTGCATGCCGGTCATGACGTCAGACTTGTCGAAATCGACGTCGGTCGACACGTCGGCCTTGGTGTAGCCGGAAAGCAGCGCAAACGTGCCGTAATTCGCCTGGTACTCCTGCACCGCGGAGAATCGCATCACTTTGCGGTTCGATCCCGGAAACGCCGGCGCCGTCAGTCCATTGTCGGTCGATTGCGTGTAGTCCTTGTTGTAGCGGATGGCGAGCGCGCCGGCGCGCACCATCTGACCGCGGTACGCGGCGAGGTTCATGTCGTTGTAGTAGCCCTTGCTGCCGGTGGCCACCTCGAACAGACGGACGAGGTTGGTGGTGTTGGCGGCCAAGGCGGCGTTGGCGTCGAGGAACTGGCAGCTCGGATCAAGCACCGGACCCGCCGAGACCAGGTTCGCGCCACCCGCTGGATTGGCGATCGAGTAGGTGCGGCAGCTCGACGCCGCCGTCGGCACCACCGCAATGGTGTTGAAGGGCACGTTGGCCTGTGCCGGCTGGTCGAACTTGTCGTCCGAGTATTCGGTGCGCAACTTGATCGCGTAGCTCTCGTTGGGCGCCCACTTCACGACGAGGGAACCACCCATGCCGTCGCCGCCGCCGACGTGTTCGCCGCCGGCGAGGTTTTTGTAGTAGCCGCGCTCATCGAACTTGTAGCCGTTGAGACGCAGACCCAGCGTGTCGCTCATGGGCAGCGACAGACTGCTCTTCACCTCGTATTGGCTGTACTGGCCATACTCGGCCGAGACGTTCCCCGAGACTTCGTCATCGGGATCGGCAGTGATGTAGGAAATCGCGCCGGCGAAGGCGCTGCGTCCATAGAGCGCGCTTTGCGGACCCTTGACGATCTCCACCCGCGCGATATCAACGAGGCGCGGATTGATCAACAGCGAGCCGCCGGCCACGCCAACCGCCTCACTCGACACGTCAATGCCGTCGACCAGCGTGGCGACGTTCGGCCGGCCGCGCGTGGGCGAGAGGCCACGGATCACGATGCGGGTGTCGTAAGCGGCGATGCCCTTGTCGAAACTCAGGCTGGGATCGCGCGCCGTGATGTCCTGCACGTCCTTGATGCCTTCACGCTGCAGCATCTCGGCGCTCAGCGCCGTCACCGCGATCGGCACGTCCTGCAGGTTCTCCTCACGCTTGCGGGCCGTGACCACGACCTCTTCGATGACCGCGCCCTCGTCGGGCGCCTGTGCCTGCGCGGGCAACCCGATGCAAAGGGTAAGCGGTGCCACCCAAAGCCCATGCAGACTTCTGGAGAAGTGAGACATTTTTTCGACCCCCGATTCAGATGACTTCTTGGGTCATCCTTTGTTGCCTCAGGGCAACAAAGCACGCCCAGACGACGGCAGCATGTGCCCGCTGCTCAGGGGGTTTTCTAACATCGCGCGGGGATGGCGCCGGAACAACCGCCGTTGCCTGTCCACTGCGTGGACAGACGCAACGAGGCGGACGTCCCAAACCAGCACCCGGTTTTCTTCAGACCAAAGAAACGCTGACCTTGCGATCCGGCCCGATCGGCGACACGGCAATCTGCACGCCGAGCACCGCTGCGTAAGCCTCGAGTCGCGCCTTGAGCCAGTATTCGTGCAATTCCTCGTCGGTGAGGTCGAACTGGCCGATCCGCCGCGACACCTCGAGCACGTGGGTGAAGGGGAAAGTGAACGTTCGCCGACCGGGTGCGACTTCGAGGTCGAGGCAGAGCTGGTACAGGCAGGTCGTGCGCTCGAACATGCCGATCAGGGCAATTTCCTTGTCTCCGGTGCGCTCGATCTCCGCGCGCATGCGGCGCAGCATCGGCTCCATCGCCTTGACGTCGTGGGCGACATATTCCTTCAACAGACCCTTATTCTTGGCGAACTGCACCGAATTCAGGTGCATCTTAACCAGCGCGTCGTTCATCTCGTGCTGGTAGGGCATGGAGTCCTTGAGGGTACGGATGGCTAGGGACACCGCCTGGCCGAGAAGTTCCTCGCGACCCTCGAAGCCACTGTTCGTGCCGCTGATCACTGCCCTAGGCTGGCCTTCATTTGCACTCATGCGCCGTACCTTACACCCGCGACCGCCCGGACGCGTCGCCGCGGCAAGGCGCGGCGCATACGCACGTCCGAGCGGTGGACGCTTGAGCCGCCGCGCGCTAGGCTGGCCAAGGGGTTTGACGTAAAAGGGCGCCGTATTTTTGGGCGCCCGAAAGACAGGGAGGTCGGTTCGATGTACATGAATTTCTGGTACCCGGTGGTCAGGGCGGAGGATCTCGGCCAGACACCGCAAAAGGTGCGCATTCTCGCCCACGATTTCGTCGTCTTCCGTGACTCTGCGGGCAAGCCCGCCGTGCTGTCGGATACCTGTATCCACCGTGGCGCCTCACTCTCCGGCGGCAAGTGCAAGGATGACGGCACGGTGCAGTGCCCCTACCACGGCTGGCGCTTCAATCGCGATGGCGTGTGCACGCGCATTCCCTCCATCGGCAAGACCACCAAGCCGCCGCCGCGTGCGCGGGTCGACGCATACCCGGTCGAAGAAAAGTACGGGATCGTGTTTGCCTTCCTTGGCGACCTTCCCGAAGAGCAGCGCCCGCCGATCATGCCGGTCGACGAGCACGGCACGGACGAGTGGCGCGCGACGCTGGTGACCTTCGACATCAACTACCACTACGAGCGTTCGATCGAGAACGGTCTCGACCCGGCTCACAACGAATACGTCCATCCGACGCACGGCTATCAGGGCGAGCGCGAAGACACCTACCTGATGACCGAGCTGCGCCCCCACCAGAACAATCCCTGGGGCTACGGCTTCCTCTCGACCTTCGACGCGCCGCCGCTCAAGAACCCGATCATGCGGCAGTTCCGCAAGGAAGGCGGCAAGATGGAAGCCGGCTCGGGCACCTACGGTCCCAACCACATGTGGACCTACATCAACTTCTCGCCGAAGACCGCCATGCATCAGTACATGTTCGAGGCGCCCATCGACGAGAACCGCACGCGCGTGTTCCTGCTCAACCAGCGCAACATCGGCTTCTTCAAGGCGAGCAAGATGGGTGCGATCGGCAAGCTCATCAAGCCGCGTATCAATACCTGGCTCGACAAGAAGATCAATGAGCGCAACATGTTCATCGCCTCGCAGGACATCAAGGTAATGAACAATGTCCGCCCGACGCTGACACCGCCTTCGCGGGCCAAGGAACTCATGATGCCGGCTGACAAGGTCATCCTGCAGTACCGCGACAAGCTCGATGAGTTCGAAGCACGTGGCTGGAAACTCGATCTCGACGCCATCAAGGCCGCGCGTGCCAAGGGCGATGTGATCTTCGCCATCCCCTCGCCCGCGCGCCGCGAGACCAATGCCTGGGTACTCGACGAAGCGCCTCGGCTGCCGGCGCGCTCGGTCTCCAGCCAAGCCACCCTGCAGGCGGCGGGCGGCGGCTGAACCGGGTCGCGGCGGGTGGATTGCGGATCGCTGCCGATCCTTGAGCACTGCCGATCCTTGAGCACTGCCGATCCTTGAGCACTGCCGATCCTTGAGTACTGCCGCACCTCTGCGCATCGGACCCTGGGAACTCGTTCCCGGGGTCCGGCGCGCGCACTTCAACGCCCTGCTCGGCGCATCGTTCTTCACCATCGGCCTGATGACGCTGGTGGGCAACCTGCAGCCCTACCTCTTCAGCGCGGTGCTGGAGGTGCCGATCGGCGTACAGGGCAAACTCAGCGGTAACCTCGCCTCCTTCAACGAACTCGTGTTCCTCGCGGCTGCCAGTCTGGTCGGTGCGGCCTCGGACAAAGTGGGACGGCGACCCATCTATGCGCTCGGCTTCATCATCATGGCGAGCGCCTATGTCCTCTATCCGCTCGCGGAGGAGCCCTCGCAGCTGTTCCTGTTCCGTGCCGTATTTGCGCTCGGGGCGGCCTGCGTCTCAGCCATGCTGGCAGCGATCATCGCCGACTACGCGATGGAGTCGTCCCGCGGGCGGCTGGTCGGAATCTGCTTTTTTCTCAACGGCATCGGTGTCGCCACTCTGGTGGTGTTCGGCGGGCGTTTGCCGCGATTGATCGAATCACTGGGTGCGGAACCCGTCTGGGCCGCACGCTGTGCCTATTGGACTGTCGCCGCGATGTGCTTCCTGCCGTTCCTGATCGTCGCCTTCGGCCTGCAGCCCGGCGCGCCCGCCCGCAGCGAGCGCAAGGATCCGCTGCTCGCCACGTTGCGTGTAGGGCTCGCAGCGGCCCGCGACCCGCGGGTGCTGCTTGCCTACCTCTCGGCGATGGTCTCGCGCGGCGATCTTGCGGTGCTATCCACCTTTTTCCTGCTCTGGATCACCACCTACGGTATCGGCCAGGGTCTCTCGCCGGCCGAGGCCCAGGCGGCCGGTACAAAATTCTTTGGTCTCGCCCAGGTGGCGGCCACGCTCTGGGCGCTGATCGTCATCTTCTTCATCGATCGGCTCGATCGGACACTGGCGCTGGCGCTTGCCATGACGACCGCCTCGGCTTCCTATCTGCTGATCGGCTCGATCGACGACCCGCTCGGCTCGGGCATGTATCTCGCTGCCGCGTTCATGGGCGTCGGCGAGATGAGCGCCATCCTGGCCTCACAATCCCTGGTTGGCCAGGTAGCACAGGACCGCGGCCGGGGCGCGATCATTGGCGTCTTCAGCATGTTCGGCGCCGCCGGAATTCTTGGCGCCACGTTCGTCGGCGGGATTCTGTTCGATGCCTGGAAGCCCTCGGCCCCCTACGTGCTGGTCGGCGTCACCGACGGACTGCTCGCCCTGCTCGCCTTCGCAGTTTTCTTTGTCACCCGTCGGACGCGAACCGCGTGACAGGCGGCACTGGCCAGCCCGATCGCACGGCTGCTGCGCCGGAGTCCGGAGCGGCATTGAACGGACCACATGGCGTACTGCTCGCAGCGGGCGCATCGCGCCGCTTCGGCTCGATCAAAGCGCTGGCAAGATTTGAAAGCCGCAGCCTCATAGAACTTGCCGTTGAACGTGCGCGCAGCGTCGTCGGTAACCAGTTGACGGTGGTCCTCGGCGCCCATGCCGACGCAATTCTGGCCACAGGCGTGCTGGCGGATATCACGGTCCTTCGTCACGAGTCCTGGGGAAACGGTCTCGCCGAAAGCCTAAGGCATGGCCTGCTCGCGGTACCGCCGTCTGCACCCGCGGCGCTCATCATGCTGGTCGACCAACCGCTGGTGACCACCACAGACCTGCGTTCGCTGATAGACACCTGGCTGCAGGACCCGACCCGCGCTGCGGCGGCCGAATACGCGGGTGACGTCGGCGCGCCGTGCATCCTGCCCCGCCAAAGTTTTGCGCAGTTGCTGGAGTTGCGCGGCGATCGCGGCGCCAAGGCACTGCTGCGTGACATGCCGGGGCTGGCGCGCGTACCGATGCCCAACGCCACGCTGGACGTCGACACCCCGGCCGATCTTGATTCCTTGCGCCGCGGCTAGGGATAGCGCGATCTGCTGACCGGTGCGCTCGCCTCGATCGGCACGCGACCCTGCAACAGACAGGCCTGCGCAAAGAGATCGTCGGTCCAGAGCCGCATCAGGTTGGGCAGCAGGTAACTGGCCGGCGGGAAGAAGAGCTCGCGGCAATACGTCACATTGAGTCGACCCACGACGATATCCGCTGAACTCAAGACGTCTGCCTCAAAGACCACACTGACCCGATCCGGCCGCATCGCCTCGATCACCATGCCACCCCAGCGCAGCAAGCCCTCGCGGGTCTCGGTGGCAGACCCGAAGTCGCCACCGAGCAAAGGCAGCAAGCCGCGCGCAAGCGACCTGCGCAGCGAGGTCTGCGTAGGTCCCTCCGTATCCGCCGCTCGCGTGCTCACCGACGCCGCGTCCATGGCGGTGATCGCGGCCGAGCGGGCAGCCTCGCTGACCGCGTAGCCGAGCAATTGCCGAGTGACCGCCAGTTGCGCGAACTCGAGGATGGCCGAGACCATGGGCAGCACCACGAGCACCATGGCGAGCGAGAACTCGATCATCGCCGAGCCACGCTGACTGCGGTGGGGAACCCGATGACGGTCGGGCGTCGCCTTGACCGGCTCGCTTCGCAGCCGGACTCCGGCCACCACGCCTAGGGGGGCTGCATGCCCGGCGCGAAACTCGAAGACGGTGTCTGCACCAGGCTCGCGCGCGAGCCGCCACGGCGCCAGTCGAGCCACCACCCGCAGCACCCGTCCACCGGCATCAACGAACACCACATCGATTTCCTCAGTCATTCCGAAGGTATGCACCGACCGGCAGTGTGGAAATTCGATGGCCTCAACATCGTGTCGCCGCGGCGAGGGCCAGAAGCCGATCAAGCGCGCAGCAAAACTCGCCGCGCGGCGCAGTCTCAAACCGCTGCGAACGCCATCGACCAGCAGGACGCGGGCTGAAAAAGAAAAAGGATCGAGTTCCGGCATGGCTATCCGGCAAAGAAACGCATCACGATCGGGAACGCGAGCACCACGAAGGTGCAGGGGAAAATGCACAACACCAGCGGCGCAAGCATGCGCACGGGAGCCTCCATGGCGCGTTTTTCGGCGCGGGCAAAACGTTCATTGAGTCGCTGCTCGGACTGCGCGCGCAACACCTCGGCGAGACTTCCACCGCTGGCGTCCGCCTGCACGAGCGCTGCCACCAGCGGGTTGATTGCCGGCATATCGAGCCGCTCACCCAGGGCGCGCAAGGCCTCGGAACGCGAGCGCCCTGCCCGAAGGTCACCCTGCACACGAAGAAAAGCCCGGCGCAGCACACTGTCGGCCGAGCGTTCGGTAGCGACCCGCAGTGCGACGCTGAGACTGCCGCCCGCTTCAAGCGCCAGCGTCAGCATGTCCACGTATACCGGCAGCTCGCGGACGACTTCATCGCGCCGTGCGGCAACGCGCTCGCGCAGCCATAACCAGGGCATCGAGGCTCCGGCGAACGCGGCCAGCAGACTCAGCGCTCCGCCCACCCGCACCAGTGCGGCGAGCAGCCCAAGAATCAGCATCAGGGTGATCGCAAGCAGCAGGATTTGCGGCGGTGTCAGGGTTTCATCGAGACCGGCGCGCTTGAGTTGCTCTTGCACCCGACTGCGTAACGCGATGGGCAGCCGCGGCCCAAGTCGCTCGGCAGCCGGTGCGAAGATCGCCGTCGGCAGGCGGACCCATGCGGGCACGGTATCGATGCTGGATTCTTCGCGATCGACCATGGCCGCGACACGTACACCGCTCTCGACCAGCCACTGCAGCAGCAGCAACAGCCCGACGCCCACCGCCACCGCAACAAGCGCGGAAATCAGCCACGGCAGCAAAGCGGTCATGGACGGAACCTCAAACCTCGATGTTGACGATCCGACGGATGAGCACGAAGCCCACTGCTTCGAGCGCCACCACCAGCCCGCAGACCGCCCAACCTGCAGGCTCGCGGAACAGCATCGTCATCATCTCGGGCTGCATCACACCGAGAACCAGCGCAAGGAAGATGGGCAGCGCGCCCATGATCAGACCCTGCAACCTGCCCTGCGCGGTGAGCGCGCGGATGCGATCCTCGAGCGCCAACCGGCGGCGCAGCATCGAGCTAAGCCGCTCAAGGGCTTCAGCGAGACCGCTGCCGAGGTCACGGGCGATGCCCAGCGTGGCCACCAGAAGATGGAAGTCACGCGTACCGGCACGCTGCGCGAGACCGGTCAACGCGCGATCGAGCGGAATGCCCAAACGGTGTTCGCGCAGCATCAGCGAGAACTCCTGCGAACTGGGTCGCGGCTGGAACTTGACCACCTGTTCGAGGGCCTGCGACAGTGAGAGCCCAGCCCGAAGGGCCGATGCCAGAGCGGCCGCCACATCCGGCAACTGCCGCAGTAACGCCTGTCGGCGACGTACCCGCAGCCAGCGATACACCGACGATGGCGCAATCAACACCAGTACGAGCACGGCGAGCGCAACGCCGGCACCCGCCACCAAAAAGGCGAGCAGCGGCAGCACCAGCACCGCGGCGGCGTTGAGCCTGAGGAATTGACGCAGATCCACGAACAGGAAGAGTTCGACCAACTCCACCCGTGATAGGTGCGAGAGATGGTTCTGATGACGCCGCGAACTCCAGCGCAACACGCTCGCCACTGTCGCCCCGGCGATAGTCGCGCAGGCGGCGAAGGCCGCCGCTGCAAGCAGCACCTCGCGGCTCACGCGAGCATTCCACTAAGGGACGCATGCGAGGGCGCGCTGCTGCGCGAACCCTCATTGACCGCAAAGGGAGCGAGATCAACCGTCATGCCACTCCTCGCAAGGTCTTCATAGAACTGCGGTACATGACCGCAGGCCTCGAAGTGGCCGTTGCCTTCACCCGCCCGATCTGCGGCGCCCGGCATGAAGCGAAAGATATCCTGCATCTGGATGGTGCCGGCCACCACACCCGTGATCTCGGTGATGCGCGTAATGCGTCGACTGCCGTTGGCATAACGCGCCTGATGAACGACGAGATGCACGGACGAAGCAATCTGCTCGCGGATGGCCGCGACCGGCAACTCCACGCCGGACATCAGCACCATGACTTCGATACGCGACAGCAGCTCCCGTGGACTGTTGGCATGCACCGTGCTGAGCGATCCGTCATGCCCGGTGTTCATCGCCTGCAGCATATCTAGCGTCTCGCCACCACGGCACTCGCCGATGACGATGCGATCGGGTCGCATGCGCAGCGCATTGCGGACGAGGTCCCTGATCGTGACCTCACCGCGTCCCTCGATGTTGCGCGGCCGGGTCTCAAGCGCCACGAGGTTGGGATGGTCAAACGCTAATTCCGCCGAATCCTCGATGGTGACCACCCGTTCGCTCGCCGGGATGAGGCTCGACAGCACATTGAGCAGCGTCGTCTTGCCCGAACCGGTGCCGCCACAAACCAGCACGTTGCGTCGGCTGCGCACGCAGATTTCGAGGAAATGCAACATCGACGCGTCAAGACTGCCTAGCCGAAGCAGATCATCGGCGGTGATCCGACGTCGCCCAAAGCGGCGGATCGTGACTGCCGTGCCGTGCACTGCCAGCGGCGGTATCACCACGTTGACGCGTGACCCGTCGGGTAAGCGCGCATCGACCATGGGCGAGGCGTCGTCTATACGCCGCCCTAGCGGACTGACGATTCGTTCGACGATGCCGCGCAGGGCGATCTCGCCACTGAAGCGAGTCACCGAGCGCTCGAGGCGTCCGCCACGCTCGACGAAGATGGTATCGGCACCGTTCACCATCACTTCGCGGATGGATTCGTCGGCCAGCAGACTCTCAAGAGGACCGAGGCCCAGCGCCTCATCAAGCACCAAACGAAGCAATTCGTCACTCGCTATTCCCGCGCCTGCAGCCTCTGCGTCGACCAGCGGTTCGAGGATGCGCGTGGCGAGTTCGCGCAAGGCCTCGTCGGCCATGCTGGCGACATCCTGACGGCGCAGATCCAGCTCGCTGAGCAATCGTTCATGCAGACGGCGCGCCGCCTCCAGCAAGCGCTGTACCTCGTGCTGCGGCCGTGACTCGGCCACCGCGCCGGGCTCCGCTGCCATATCGGCGCCGGGCGTGATCCCCACTCGCAAACGCTGCTCCTTGGACAAGGTGCCGACCAGGACACGAATCTCGGTGTCGCCGCAGGTGACCACATCGCGCTCACCCAGCGGCCCCGCCGTCACCACACGCTCGCCGTTCACCCGTGTGCCAGCCGGGCAACCCAGATCGACGAGGCCGAACTTGCCGTCTTCGGCGACATCGAGGCGCGCGTGTTTGACCCCCACGCCGGTGCCGGAGATTTGCACCGAGCACTCCGCGCCCCGGCCGATCCAGTGCAAGCCGGGTGCGATTTGCAGGCATTCGATGCCGCGGGTCTTGTGTGAAATCCTCAGTTGCATGTCGATGCTCCGCTTGTCGTTGACACAACGCCGCTTCCCGATTGCATTGCCCTGCGGTGGATTGGCAGACCGTCAACTCGACGAATCGTCGATCAGAACGTCTTGCGAGCCCGTACCGTTTCGGTGAGCGGCTGTGTGCGCGGGCGCGGGCTCTGGAGTCTTTCACCGACCGTCACCGGCGGGTCGTCGGCTCTCACGATCCGCGGCGTAAGGAAGATCACCACTTCCGAATCCTCTGAACGCTTGCCACGTACACCGAAGAGACGTCCCGCGACCGGTAGCCGGGACAAACCCGGGACACCTGCCGTGTCCGTACCCTGCTGCTGCTGGATGAGTCCGGCAATCACCACCGTCTCGCCGCTGCGGACGTTGAGGTCGGTGGTCGATCGGCGTTTCAGCAGGCCGGGGATACCCGCGACCCGCTGCGCGTTGTCGACCTGGCTGAGTTCGGTCTCGACCCGCATCGACACACCATCGTTCGCGTCAACCACCGGCTTCACTTCCAGGATGACGCCGTACTCGCGAAACTCGACGTCGGTCGCACCCACGCTGTTGATGACGGGGATGGGGATCTCGCCACCCGCTACGAAACGGGCCGTCCCACCGCTGCGACAACTGAGTCGCGGCTCAGCAACCAGCGATGCCTCGCCCGCCGTCTCGAGCGCCCGCAGCCGTGACTCAAGCACGCTGGAAATGCCGAGATAAGCTTTCGCCGAAGTGTGACCCGGAACAGGGTCGAAAGCGCCCGGATCGATGAGGTCATCACCTGCGATCACCCGGAAGCGATCGTTGGTGATGAAGTCTGCGATCACCCCAGCCCTCGGGCCGGACGCGTCGTCACGCCAGCGGATGCCGAGCTCGCGCAACTGGCCACGGCGGAATTCGACGATGCGTACATCGACCTGCACCATGGTCTCCCAGCCAATCTTGCCGACGAAGTCGACCACGGACTGCGGATACAGCGCGGCCACCGCGGCGGCGCGTTCCCGGGCGCGGGTGTCGGCGGCGTCTCCCTCAAGCAAGATACGTCTACCGACCACACGCGCGCTCACGCCCTCGACGCCGGATAGCATGTCCTCCACGGTCGTCCGCAGCGCCTCGATATCGGTCAATCCGACGACGATGGTCATCCGATGTTGCCTGCCATCGGTCAGCCAGAACTGCACCACGCTCTCGCCGACCGCCTGGCCGATCAGGACCACCTGCTCGGAGTTCACGGGGGAGGCAGAGACAACCTTGCCGTTGCCAACCGCGATCCGCGTCGTGCTGGCCCGCAGCACCCAACTGTCGCCCACGAAAAGTTCCAGCCTCGCCGGCAGATCGACGACTGATTCCGTACCCGGCGCCGCTGAGACGAGCGACGCGCCCGCGAGCCATGACAGCAGCGCGACGAGCACACGGGGCAAAACCAGACCGACGTGTTTCATGACTGACGCCCTCGGCCACGGTTCGCGACCAAGGGCACTCGCAGACGCGACCGTTGCGCTGCGGCATCGCCGCCAACCAGCAACTCGATGTCATGTAGTCGCGTGACCCCAGCCCGCTTCGCCGCCGTGGCCGGCCCCGTTACGGGCAGACAGGCGGGCTGCCCGGCAGTTCGTTCCGCCAACTGGCTTGGCAACTGATCGGCATCACCACGCAACAGCGGAATGAGTTCGCCCATGCGCAGCGCAAGCGCAAGCTGCTGTGCCTGTTCCGGGGTGACGTCGAGGGTGATGGTGGAGTAACTGGCGATATCGACGCCACGGCGCAACATGGCTTCGGCGCCGCGGGTGGAGTCCGACTGCACTTGACCGGTGGCCAGTACCGCAAGCGCCTCAAGCAAAGGTTTTACCCGCACGCAGCGGTCGGTGCCCGCGACGACTTCTTCCGCGAGCATCAGATCGACGCGATCACCCGGCCGTACAAGACCCGCCTGCGAACTGACCTCGTCGACCGGCACAGTCACCGCACGAGCTCCCTCGCGCAGACGCGCCGCCAACGCCGTCTCGTTGCGTGTAGCCACCTGCGAATCGACGATCGGGTCACCCGCGCGCAGCGGCAGCAGCAAGGGCTTGCCAACCACCTCCTGCAGGCGCTCGGGATCAATGGCACCTCCCGGAACGAAGGCAGCGGGCATCGCGCGCTTGGCGAGATCGGCTACCCCGAGCGGCCTGCCGGGTTCGAGATCTCGGGCGGCAACCAGCACGGGGCGTGGTGCGTAGCGGGCTTGCCAGACGCGCTCCACCTCCGCCGAACTGTCGGCGAGATAGCGTTGGGCGGCGTAAAACGCCAGCGCACCCGAGAGGATTGCGACGACGCCGATCCAGATGGATGAATGCGGAATTTTCATCGGTATGAACTCCCCGCCCGGAGCAGACTCCGGGCGCGCGCGATCAAAGGACCTTCAGCCAGTCGATCGACGAACCTGACAAGGTCGCGATGGTGTCGAGCAACAGCGAGACCGGCGAACGGCCATCCACCCAAGGGCTGCACAGCGCAAGCGTCAGCAGCACGGTGATCAAGGCAAACTCGACCATCGCCTGACCGGACTCAGGACGCACGACCGGTCAAAGAGACCACGAAAGTGGTCTTGTTTGAGCCATCGAGCGCGAGGACCATGACTCTCTGGGAACCACGCGCCGCCTCGAGCATGTTGGCGCGGTCGAGGCTGACGAGGCGGGTGGTCACCGACCAGCGAGAAGCGATCAGCGCCACTCGCAGGCGTTCGAATCCCTCGAGTTTCGACAGCGGGGTCTCCAGCCGAAATGTGGTGATCGGCGAGTCGCGCTCGAGATGTTCGATGGTCTCGACCACTCGTATGTCGCGAGGCAGAGCAAACGGCGGCGCCGGTACGCTGGCGACACTCTGGCGCAGGTCCTGGGTGGCGTGGACCACCGCTGTCTGCCGCGGCTTGGCGGTATCGAGCAGCGTCACGGTCTCGTGTACGGGACCAGTCTGCCGACCCAGCACCGTTCGTCCAGCAGCCGGCTCGAAGCGCAGACCGGTCACGCCGGCATCGCGCCAGGCGCCGAGGATCGCGTCGGCCAGCGCCTCCGAAGGCTGCGAAACCAACGTCGAACGCACTTCGAGAGCGAGGCCATTGATACGCACGCGCATCGGTCCGGAAGCAGACAAGGACTGCGGGCTTGCTGCGGTCGCAGCGGTCGCCGTGGTGGCGAGCAAGATGGCGTCCAGGGAAACGGCAGCGAGCCAATTGATCAAACGTTTGCTGTTCAGCATGGTTGGGTCCTCAGGTCTGATGCAGGGGATGCCGCAAGTGGCAGACGGTCCTCTGGAACGATTTCAGAGGAGATTCGGCCGATGCAGAGTCGATCGAGCGCCGGCTCAATGACACTTGCGGCACCCGCGAGGGGCGCAAGTTTTTGGCCGATTTCAGCGAGAGCGCCGACCGGACTCAGCGCCGCGGTCCGCGCGACCACGTGCTGCGGACCACTCGCTGCGCCATGACCACCGTAGAAGAAGAGCTGCTGCTCGAAATTCATTGGCTCTGCCAGCGGCAACTGCAACGACTGGATGGCATTGAGACTGACGCCGACCACGGCCTGTTGGCCACGCCACGCCGGCCAGTCGAACTCGCCCTTGCCGGCGGCCAGCGCAGGGGCAATCGCGATACGCGCCACAGCCTCGGCCGCACTCGGCGCATCCTCGAGTTCGACCTGGCGCACAGATGGTTCCACAGCCGGTTCGGCGTGCTCGACAGCGTCGTCTTCGATGGGTATCGCCAAGTCGCGCAACTCGCGTACGAGTTTGGACTCGACCTCTCCTGCCGGGTGATGGATTGCCGCCAAAGCGATTTCGCGTGTGGCCAGCGATGCCGCGTGTGCCGCGAGATCGAGCCTTGTCAGCTGGATTACGCTCAGCAGTAGGGGCACGAGGAACAGCAGCGCCGCGAGCGCTTCCAGCATTGCCTGTCCGGCGGTGTGCGGTTTCGCCAGGCTCATCGCGGTGTCCCTGCCAACCACGGTGGATCGCCATCGAGAGTGTTGAAGCCAAGGCGATGCGCAGCAGGCGTATGGGCCAGACGTGGCCGCCAATACGGGCTGTACAGACTCGGCGCCTCGGCTGCCCCGTCGGCACGCGGTACCGGACGAGCGAAGGAAACCGTGGCTGCCGAGTCGGCCATCAGCGGCAGTGGACTCGAACTGCCAAGGGGTCGACTCGCGCCTTCATGATCTTCAACGGCGCCGAGCCCGAGGAGTGCCGCAGCACCACGCCGGCGCTCATCGCGTAGCGAGATTCGAACCACGACCACCGGCGGCTTGAACTCGCCGCGCTGACTGGCCGACAGGTCCCGCATGGACGGCAGGCCGAGATAGCCCACCCCGTGTCGGGTCTGCCGCTCGGCAAAGCGTGCCGTTCGCGGATTGGTGCGGAATGCGCCGCCATGTACGCCGCGGGTGATCGGCCGCTCGCCATTCGCCACACCCGCCCAGGCGATCGGCACGGCTTCGCGCATCGGCCCGAACACGAGATAGCGGCGCTGATGCATGGCAAAGGTGTCAATGGCGCGCCAGGTATCGAAGTCGATGAGATCGGTGCCACCGCGTTTTTCCAGACGTCCGAGCGGCGCCCCCGGAAGCACGCCGAGACTCCAATTGCGCTCGGATGTGAACCCGTCAAGGGAGCGCTGCACGACGTCGCGCTGCCGCCACCGCCAGGCACCGCCATACAACGACGTAAAGCCGGTCCAGTCGATGGCGACGCTCGCCAGCGCCGCCTCACCGCCAGCAGTCACTTCGTAGCGCGGGTCGTTACGGGCAACGACCTCGCGAACGATGGCATTGACGATCAGCGGCACTGCGTCGTGCATCTGGCGTTGCGCGAGCGCGAGATCGTGGCTGATTGCGCTGGTACCACCCTCGGCCATCAGCAAGGCCGGCTGCAGCGCGCGATCGAGCAGCTGCCAGCCGCGCTGCAGGTAAAGCATGACCTCGCCGAGGTACGGAACGGGCGCGGTCACGAGGCTGCTCCGCGAGAGCATCGCAGTCATATATTCCGACCAGCCGCGCAGACTGACCGACTGCGCAATCAGCGCCTCGTTGGCAACGATCGCGCGGTTCATGGTGGCGTCGAAGTTGAGGGCTTTTGCTTGCCAGACCGCTGCGGCGAGCGCCGCGGCGTCTGCTGTGTTGCGCAGGCGCTGTTTCTCGAGCACGGTGGCGCCGGTGTCGAGCAGCCACCAGAGCACAGCGATCAGCACTGCCAACATGGGCAGCAGCAAGGCAAAGACCTGGCCACGGACGAGGCGCGGCGCCGCGACCGGGGCGGGTCGCTGAACTGCGTCCGCCCGACCGACGGCACCGGGGGTTGATGCACCCCGTCCGTGGCGAGGATTCATTGCTCGAAGTTCTCGAGGGTCGCGCGCGCCGCCTCGTTGTTTGCGCGCCCGCGTGCCTCGTCGACGAAGGTTCGACCGGCGCTCGCCGTGCGCCCGGACAAGGCCACGGCGGCGACTGAGGTCTGCCCACGAACGACATCCCCGAAGGCCGAGTACACACCGATCGCCGCGACAGCTATCAGCGCGACGACGATGATGTATTCGGTCATTCCCTGGCCGGCTTGACGCCGCCGGCGGGCGATTGCTTGGGTCATCTCCAGTTCTCCCTCGGCATCACCGACGGGTCGTCGGCGACGCATTCGAACCCGGCGGCGACGACCGGTCTGCCTGCGAAACGCGTGACCGTCACAGAAATGCCGCTGGAGGGGGAAAACGCCCGGGGTCGACGAGAAAAGCCGGGGCTGTGATTAAATGCGGGCGGTGTGAAGCCTTAAGGGAATTGCCCCCCATGAAACGACCGATCCTCGCCCTGATTGCCATGCTCGTGACCCTGCCCGCCGCGCTCGCCGACGAGGGCATGTGGACCTACGACAACTTCCCGGCCGCTGCCGTCGAGAAGGCGTACGGGGTGCGTATCGACGCCGCTTGGCTGGATCGAGTGCGTGAATCGACCGTGCGTCTTGCGGGGTGCACCGCCTCGTTTGTCTCTGCCGAAGGCCTGATTCTCACCAACCATCACTGCATCGCTGCCTGCTTGGCGGAAAACTCGTCCAAGGAAAAAAGTCTGCTCGAAGATGGCTTCGTGGCCCGCAGCCGCGACGGCGAGATCAAGTGCCCGACCCAGCTCGCCGACGTGCTGGTAGGCATGGACAACGTCACTGCCAAGGTTGAGGCGGCCACGCGCGGTCTTGACGATCGCGCGGCCAACGAGGCGCGCAAACGCACGCTGACCGAACTCGAGCAGACCTGCGAGAAGGACAGCGGCAACAAGTGCCAGAGCGTCTCGCTCTATAACGGCGGGCAGTATTTCATCTACCGCTACAAGCGCTATACCGACGTGCGCCTGGTGTTTGCGCCGGAGGCCGGTATCGCCGCCTTCGGCGGCGACCCGGACAACTTCCAGTTTCCACGCTGGTGTCTCGACATGGGGTTGCTGCGCGCCTATGAAAACGGCAAACCGGTCAAGCCTGCACGACATCTGCGCCTGAACTTCGCAGGTCCGCAGCCCGGTGAGTTCGTGCTGGTGTCCGGCCACCCAGGCTCCACCGACCGACTGCTGACGGTCGCGCAGCTGCAGCATCTGCGCGAGGCGGAGTTGCCGCCCTCGCTGCTGCGCAGCAACGAATTGCGCGGCCGGTACATCCAGTTCTCCAAGGGCGGTGATGCGGCGCGCCGGATCGCCGATGACCCGCTCACCGGACTCGAGAACGGCATCAAGGTGCGGCGCAAGCAGCTCGACGCGCTGCTCGACGAGAACATGATGGCGCAGAAGCGTCGTGACGAGGCGGAGTTGCGCACACGCGTGCGCAACGACAAGTCGCTCGCTGCCATGGGTGATCCGTGGGCGGAAATCGAGAAAGCGAATTTGCTCACCCGCGACTTCGACACCGAACTCGGTTATCTGGAAGGTGGCGCCGGCTTCAACAGCCGCTACTTCCGCTACGCGCGCCTGCTGGTGCGCGGTATCGCCGAGCGCGAGAAGCCGAACACCGAGCGGCTGCGCGAGTTCACCGACGCCGCACTGCCGCGGCTCCGACAGCAGCTCGCAGCACCGACACCCACCTATCCCGAACTTGAAAAGCTGACCCTGTCGTTCGGTCTGGAACGCATGCGTGAGTGGCTTGGGCCGGATCACCCGACGGTGCGGGCATTGCTCTCCAAGGACTCACCGGACTCGCTTGCTGATTCGCTGATCGCCTCAACTCGGCTCGGGGACCCCGCGGTGCGCCTCGCACTCTGGGAGGGCGGTGCGGCGGCACTAGCGGCATCCGACGACCCCTTCATCCGTCTTGCCCGCAGCATCGATGCCGACGCACGCGCGCTGCGCAAGCGCTACGAAGATGAAGTCGAGGCGCCGATCAGCGTCGCCGAAGAAAAGATCGCGCGGGCGCGTTTCAAGCTCTTCGGCACCGCGGTCTACCCGGATGCCACGTTCACGCTGCGCCTCAACTACGGCACGGTGCAGGGCTGGGTGGAAAAAGGTCGGCCGGTCGAACCCTTTACGCGTCTCGAGACGGCCTTTGCGCGCGCCACCGGTCAGGCTCCATTCCGCATTCCCGACAGCTGGCAGCGGGTCAAGGACCAACTGGATCTGCGCACGCCCGTGAATCTGTCGACCAACAACGACATCGTCGGCGGCAATTCAGGCAGTCCGCTGCTTAATGCGCGCGGCGAAGTGGTCGGTCTGATGTTTGACGGCAACATCCACTCGATCTCGGGCGCGTACTGGTTCGACACGGCGCGCAACCGCTCTATTGCCGTCCATCCGGCCATCATGCGCGAAGCACTCGGCAAGGTTTACGGCGCCAGCGACCTGCTGCGCGAACTCGACGGAGGTTAGGGCCTGGGCGCCTTCTTCGACAGCGGTGCGATAGACGCCTGCTTCGACAGCGGTACGATAAAACCGTGCAGCAGTCGGCCCGACCGGCTCTAGAAGACGTATAGCGATGCTTCGGGTGCCGTCCGCACGATCCAGACGAGCCCGACGATGAGCAGCGCGGCGACGACGAGCGCGAGCCAGGTGCGGGAGGCGTCGACGCCCTGCCCTGCCGGCACATCCGCCGCGCGCTTGCGTCCGGTGATCATCGGCAGGATCAGGTTCTCGCGGCGAACCCAAAGATAGATGAACGCCGCCGCTACGTGCACCGCCACGGCGATGGCAATCCAGTCGAAGAGTTGCTTGTGCAAGCTCGTCAACCGGTCGCTGGTCTCGATTGTGACGTAGCCGAACAATGGGCCGGTCTCGAAGACCTGGTCGTTGGCGAAAAGACCCGTCAACGCCTGGGTGAGCAGCATGGCGAGGAAGGCAAGGATCATCAGTGCACCTAGCGGATTGTGCCCTGCTGGTGGCGCCGCGGCGGCGCCCACTGCCGTGGCATCGATCGGCTGGCCAGGCGCTGTCTTGTCTGTCCGCAGACCTCGCAGATAGCCGAGGATCGCGCGCGGTCCGCGAACGAAATCCGCGAAGCGCGCATGTCGGGTGCCGAGAAAACCCCAAAGAATACGCGTGGTCACGAGCACGAGGACCGAATACCCGAACCGGGTATGCCAGGCAAACCAGTCGCCCTCGAGTTCACGGGTGAGCCAGGCGCCTAGCACGCCGAGTACTAGCCCCCAGTGGATGATGCGCACCGGGAGGTCCCAGATGAGCACGGTCCGAGCGGACCCGGAGGCAGCGTCGACAGGTGTAACGGCCGCTGCGAAAGCGGTGGCGGCCGACTTGTCCGTTTGAGAAGTTGCGGAATTTTCGGTCATCTTTATCTTTCCCTGTACATCGATGGGGTCAGTCGGCGGAACCTCCCCCGCCCTCGCCCGACGTCAGTTTGCCGGCTGTTCGTGGCGCTGGTTGTACTCGATGAAAAAATCATCCGGGTCCCAGAGACTCAAGGAGGTCATCGACAACATCCGCCCGTCTGCACCGCGAACCTCGAACGCATGCGGCGGCGCGTGGATCCGCGCGCCAAAGGCGATTGCGCGACGATGAACCTCTGCCAAATGCCGACCCTGCATGACGAAGACAATGTCGCCGATACCGAGGCGCTCGCGACGCGGCGGCTCGGGCAATCGGGGCGCAGTGAACTCCAGCAGCCCGATCATGCCAATGACCGGATCTTCGGCCTTGAGGATGATCAGCCGGGTGCGATCGCCTTTCGTTCCGGCCGCGAGGCCCACCCCCGAGAGCACGACCTCGTCGTCATACCAGACCGAGAGGCCAAGCACGTCGCGGTAGAAAGCCATCGAGCGCCCGATATCGCGCACGATCAGGGTAGTGCGCTTGACGAGTGGCGGCATGAGGGCGTCCATGGTCGAGACAGCGTTCATGTGGTCAGCGGGCATATGGTCAGCGGGCATATGGTCAGCG
>CAZIRD010000029.1:0-3368 GCA_964541625.1 uncultured Acidibacter sp. | reverse complement strand
TGGTCAGCGGGCATATGGTCAGCGGGCATATGGTCAGCGAGTTCGGGCAATCAGCAGCAGCGAAGCGGCCGCCATCAGCAGGGTCGGCAACCAGGCGAACAGCGCCGGATTGCCATTGAACACGACGGTGCCGCTCTCCAGCATCTGCTGCAGCAGGAAAAAGCCGATGCCGAGCATGAGGCCAAGGGCAATCTTGACGCCCGCGCCACTCGCCCGCAGTGAACCAAACACGAACGGCACCGCAAGCAGCACGGCGAAGATCGTCGCGAAGGTGCGTGCAATACGCGACCAGAGCGCAAACGCTGCCTCGCGGGTCTCGAGACCGTTAGCCTGCAGGTGTTCCACCATTTTCCACAGCGCCGCGGTCGGCATCTGCGCAGGCACAGCTGCCGCGATGCCAAGGAATTCGGCTGTGACGTTCGACTGCAGCGCCCGACGCGCCGCGCGCGAACTGTCGACCCGGTCGGCTGCGAAACGCGTCTCGACATACTGCTCCAAGGCCCAGGTACCACGCTCATCGCTGCGCGCGCTCGCCGCACGGCCCATGGCAAGCAAGCGTCCGTCCGCACCGATTTCATAGATCATCATGCCGCCGAACTGGGCTTCACCCGTCTGCCGCTCGACATTGACAAGCAGGTTGCCGTCACGCACCCAGGCGTCACCGGAGCCGGCGAAGCTGACATTCGAGAATTTGGCGAAGGCCTTTTGCTGACGTGCGATCTGCTGCAACGGCGGGCCGAGCGCCTCGCCAAGCAGAGCGCCGAGCACGGCCAGCAGCACGCCGGCCATGGCGACCGGCCTTGCGACCTGCCAGACCGAGAGGCCAGCAGTGCGCATGACGATGAGTTCGCTGCCACGCGCGAGATTGCCAAGCCCGAGCAGCGCGCCGATCAGCGCGCTGATCGGCAGCAGTTCCCAGAATTGCTGCGGCAGATTGAAGAGCACGAAGATCAGCGCATCGACGGTTGTATACGTGCCGACGCCGATGTCGTCCTGTTGACCCATGAGCAGGAACAGGCCGCCGAGCGACAGCAGCACTAGCGCAACCATCGCCGTGCCGCCGACGACGGCACGCAGGACGTAGCGCTCGAGTACGCCGAGAGGTCTCATGCTGCGACTCGCTCCTGATGTCGCCAACGCGCGCGCAGGTCGGGGAGGTAGAGCATCCCGATGGTCAGCATCGCGACGACCAGGTGCACCCACCACAGGCCGAGCGCCGCCGGTACCGCGCCCTTGGCCAGCCAGACCTTGGCGGCCGACGCGAGGCTGAAATAAACGAAGAAAACGACGATGGCGAGCCAGATGCGCGCATAGCGTCCCTGGCGCGGTCGCAAACGTGATAGGGGTACGGCAAGCATCGCCAGCACGAACACCATCAGCGGCGAGGCGAGGCGCCAATGCAACTCGGCATGTTGCTCCGGGTCGGTCGAGCCCCACAGAGCGGCGGTGGGCAAGGCGTCGAGTTCCCCACCGGCCATGGCGAGCGGCGGCACCCGCACCGGGATGACATTGGTGGCGAAGCGCACGATGCGGAACTCACGCGAGCCCGGGACGCCCTCGTAGCGCTGGCCGTCGAACAGGGTCAGCGTGTGCAAGCCGCCATCCGCTGACACTTCATGTCTGGCGCGCGCGGCTACGGCGATTTCATAGCGATCGCCACGAACACGCTTGACGAACACGCCCCGCAGGCTGCCATCGGGATCGCTGGCCTGCGCATAGAAGACCGCGGAGCCGCCACCGAAACTGCGGAACTTGCCGGCCGCAATCGGCGCAAACTCGCCGGCCTGCAGCGCGTTGGCTCGTAGTTGCCGCACCTGTGCCGCAGCGTCGGGTGCTGCCACCAGCGTCAGCCAGCCGACGCCAGCTGCGACCACGAGAGCAAGCACCATCACCGGCGCATGGATCCGCCAGCGATCGACACCGCAGGCCAGCACCGCAGTCATTTCGCTGTCGTGATAGAGCCTGCCAAAGGCCAGCATCACCCCAAGCAGTAAACCGACGGGGAGCAGCACAGCGAGGTTGGTCAGCGCGCCAAAACCGACCAGCTGCAGCACGACCTCGCGGGGAAAACCCTGCTCGGCCGCGCGGGCGAGCACCGTCGCCAGCTGATTGGTGAGCAGGATCACCAGCAACACCCCGGTGACTGCCAGCCAGGTGCCCATGGTCTCGCGAAGGATGTAGCGGGTGAGAATCTGGGTCACGGTTGGGTTGCCATGGAAACCTGATCGTCTTGCGTGAGGCCCCGCCGGCGAAGCGAAGTACCGGAAACCGGCCGGCCTTAAAAACCAATAGCCTGAAAACGAATAGCCTGAAAAACGAATAGAATGTTACGTCAACTTTCGCGGCCCGTGGTGCAGGGAAGCACCCCTCTCCTGCCGTCCGCGACCTGACGGAGGTCATCATGCAATTCGAAGTTTTCACGGGCACTTCGGCCCAGGTCCAGGCCGACTGCATCGTCGTCGGCGTCCACGACAACGGCGAGTTGTCGGCCAACGCAGCGCCGCTCGACCGGCTGTGCGGCGGCAAGCTCAGCCGCTTTTTGAAGTCTGGCGACTTCGCCGGACGGCTGGGCGACACCCTGCTGCTGCCGGCGTTTCCGCGCCTCAAGGCCTCGCGCGTGCTGCTGGTCGGTCAGGGTCGGGCGGAAGTCTCGCGCAAGGCCTGGCGCAAGGCGCTGCATGCGGCGGTCGGCGCGCTCGCTCGCACCCGCTGCAAAAGCGCGGCGATCGCGCTGGCGCGTCCGGCAACGCGCGAACTTGACGACTATCTCTTCGCACGCTCGGCGGTCGAGACTGCTCACGCGGCGCTGTATCGCGTCAACGACCTGAAGTCCGGCAAAAGACCTGCGCCGCCGACTCTGGAGCGTCTCAAGTTTGGCCCGGTCCGCCCGGCGGGTAGCGCGGCGGCACGGCGCGGTCTCGCGCATGGTGATGCCTCGGGCAACGGCGCCAACCTGATGCGCAACCTTGCCAACCTGCCCGGCAACGTGTGCACCCCCACCTACCTCGCCGAGCAGGCGCAGCGCCTCGGCGAGCGTCACGCCAATCTCAAGGTTCGCGTCCTCGAGGAATCGGAGATCCGCGCCGAGAAGATGGGCTGCTTCCTGTCGGTGACCGCGGGCAGCGAGCAGCCGCCGCGCTTCATTGTCATGGAATACAAAGGTCCGCGCGCGCCGCGGGCTCCCATCGTACTCGTCGGCAAAGGCATCACCTTCGACACCGGCGGCATCTCGCTCAAGGACCCGGGCGGCATGGACGAGATGAAATTCGACATGTCGGGTGCGGCCGCGGTGGTCGGCGCCATGTCAGTGGTTGCGGAACTGCAGCTGCCGCTCAATGTCGTCGCGCTGGTTCCCACCTGCGAAAACA
>CAZIRD010000028.1:25417-29733 GCA_964541625.1 uncultured Acidibacter sp. | reverse complement strand
ACATGGTGTCGTCGATCGGCGCCTTCATCTTCGGCTTCTCGCAGTTGCTGTTCGTCTACGTCATCTGGAGCGCCGTACGCTCCGGCGAGAAGGCTGCTGACCGCCCCTGGGAGGGCGCGCATGGCCTTGAGTGGGAACTGCCGACCCCGGCGCCTTACCACAGCTGGGAGACGCCGCCGTCACGCGCGGCCATCTCGCACGGCGTGACGCACTGAGACTGACCGGAGCGCGCCTGTCGTGGATCCGAACGCCAACGATGCCGAACGTGCTCGCCGGGTGAAACGCTCGGCGATCGCGCTCGGCCTGGTTGCCTTTGCGTTTTACGCGGCGTTCATCCTGATGTCGGTGATGGGCTGGCGCCAATGACCGACGAGCGCCGCGACAACAACCGCCGGCTCACCCTGCGACTGCTTGGTTTCGCGGCCGGCGCCTTCGCCTTCGGCTTTGCGCTGGTGCCGCTCTACGATGTGCTCTGCGACATCACCGGCGTCGGCAACCCCAAGGACCTGCTGCGCGCCGCCAACGTGCAGGCGATCGAGCGCGACGACTCGCGCCTTGTCACGGTGGAGTTCGTGGCCGACCTGCCGACGGTCGGCAGCTGGGAGTTCCGTCCCGCCGTCACCGAAATGAAGGTGCATCCGGGACGGCTTTACCAGATCGACTACGTCGCCCACAACCTCACCGGACGTGACACGGTCGCGCAGGCCATTCCGAACATCGCCCCCGGCAAGGCAACCGGCTACTTCCGCAAGACGGAGTGTTTCTGCTTCGTGCCGCAGAAGTTCGCCCGCAACGAGCAGCGGGTGATGCCGGTGCGCTTCGTGGTCGACCCCAACTTGCCGAAGAGCCTCGATCGCATCACGCTCTCCTACGTTTTCTACGACAACTCGACGCGGGTCGCCGCGCTTAAGGACTGAAGACCATGGCCAACGCCCACGCCTCCGAACATCCCGCCGACAAGTACTACGTTCCGCACGAGAGCCCGTGGCCGATCTACGGCTCGGCGACGCTGTTCGTGTTCATGATCGGCCTCTGCGGCTGGCTGAACGAGTGGTACGGACCCTGGGTCTTCGCCGTCGGCGCGCTGATGCTGATCGGCCTGTTCGTCGGCTGGTTTGCCGTGGTCATCGGCGAAAACCAGCGCGGCCTGTACAACAGCCAGGTCGACAAGTCGTTCCGCATGGGGATGATGTGGTTCATCTTCTCCGAAGTGATGTTCTTCGCAGCCTTCTTCGGCGCGCTGTTCTACGCTCGGCAACTGTCGGTACCCTGGATCGGCGGCGAAGGCGTGAAGATCTTCAACAAGCTTCTGCTCTGGCAGGACTACGACCCAGCATGGCCGACCAACGGTCCGGCAGCGCTCGGCCCGCGCGCGGACGGCAGCTTCGAGACCATCCCGGCCTTCGGCCTGCCGGCGATCAACACCGCGATCCTGCTGCTGTCGGGCGTGACCATCACCATCGCTCATCACGCGCTGAAGGAAGGCAATCGCCGCATCCTCAACATCTTCCTTGCGGCGACTTTCCTGCTCGGTTTCCTGTTCGTTGGCCTGCAGGCCGAGGAATACATCCACGCGTACACCGAACTCGGTCTGACGCTGTCGACGGGAATCTACGGTTCGACTTTCTTCATGCTGACCGGCTTCCACGGACTGCACGTCACGCTCGGCGCGATCATGCTGCTCGTCATCTGGTTCCGCACCATGAAGGGACACTTCACGCCGCAGCGGCACTTCGGTTTCGAAGCAGTCGCCTGGTATTGGCACTTCGTGGACGTGGTCTGGCTCGGACTGTACGTCTTCGTCTACTGGATCTGAGGCCGATCGCGGCCTGGAGGATGGCGCCCGCCGGCAACGGCGGGTGTTTCAGCGGCCGGCGCCGAGCGGCTGGATGAGGCCCGCGGCCCAGCCGGCCATCAACGCCAGGAACAGCGCCACGGAAAGCGCAACCCGCACGGTGAGCGCGCGGACCATCTTCTTCGAGTCGCCCTTGTCCGTCATGAGATGGAACAGGGCGGAACCGAGACTGAAGACGATGCCGAGCATCACCAGACCAACGATGAGCCGAAAGACTTCCACACCGGCTATCATACCGCGGTGCCGTTCCAAATCGCCGTCGGCCGCAGGGTTTTCTCGCCGTCGTGGCTGATGACCGGGATCACGATCGTCCTGCTCACCCTGTTCGTCAGTCTCGGCCGCTGGCAGTGGGGACGGGCAGAGTTCAAGCAAAGATTGGCGCAGGAGTTCGCCGCCAGCACGGCGCGCGTCGATGAACTCGGTGCGCAGCGCGCCATCGACCTGCCGCGCTTTGCGAGGGTGGAGGTTCGTGGCCAGTGGGACGGCTCCCGGCAGTTCCTGCTCGACAACCGTACGCGTGACGGTCGGGCAGGCTACGAGGTGCTGACCCCGCTGGTGCTCGAGGACGGGCGCTGGCTGCTGGTCAATCGCGGCTGGGTGCCGTTCGGCGGCTATCGGGATCAGCTGCCCGATGTACGCCTCGACGCACCGGGCGTGCGCGCGGTACGCGGACTGCTCGACGAACTGCCGCAACCCGGCCTCGCGTCGGGTCGAGCGCCACCGGCGACGAGCGGATCGTGGCCGCGAGTGACGGCATTTCCGCAAGCGGCGGAACTCGCCCGATCGCTCGGGGTCGACCCGGGGCGTCTCGAGTCGCGGGTGCTGCTGCTCGATGAAACGGCAGCCGGGGGCTATGTGCGTGGCTGGCAGCCCTTCGTGAAGGGCCCGGAGCAGAACTGGTCCTATGCGATCCAGTGGTGGAGCTTCGCGGTTTTGCTGATCGTGTTGTACGTGGCCTTGAATCTCAGGAAACGGGAAGTCTGATGGGCAGCGCAACGGATGACCAACGCTCGAGGAACACCGGACGAGGGGCACTCGTCGGGCTGGCAGCGCTTTTCTTTGTGCCGCTGCTCGGCGCCTTCTGGCTCTATTACGCCGGCGGCTGGCGACCTGCAGGCAACACCAACCACGGCGAGTTGATCGCTCCGGCGCGACCCCTGCCCGCGGCGGCCTTCGCGACCGCCGACGGCAGCGCGGCGCGACCCGACCTGCTGCGCGGCAAGTGGACGCTGCTGTACATCAGCGACGGTCAATGCGACGAACGCTGTCGCAAGGCGCTGTGGACGATGCGCCAGACCCGCCTGCTGCTCGCCGAGGACATGGATCGCGTCCAGCGGGTATTCGTTGCCGAGAGCAACTGTTGCGACCGCGCGTTCCTCGCCGCTGAACATCCCGGTCTCGAGACGGTATCGCCGGCTGGCAAAGACGCAGGCAGCTGGCTCGCGCTGTTCCCGCGCGAGGCGTCGGCGACGACCACCGGCGGCAGCGGCGCGGCAGCGACGGACTATGTCTTCGTCGTCGATCCGCTCGGCAACCTCATGATGCGTTTCGATGTCACGCAGAATCCGAAGGGGCTGCTGCAGGATCTCGAGCGGCTGCTCAAACTCTCCCACATTGGCTGATACATGTCACAGATGAACCCATCCGTCTCGACCGCCATCCCGCGGGGCGCGGTCGCACTGCGCCGCCTCGCACTCGCCGGCATGGCGCTCTGCCTGGTCGTCGTCGTGCTGGGCGCGTGGGTGCGGCTCACGGATGCCGGACTCGGTTGCCCCGACTGGCCCGGCTGCTACGGCCATGTGACGCCCGCCGGCGCGGAACGCATCGAAGGCAAGATCGAATCGTATTCACCGGGCTGGGAGTACGACTCCGGCAAAGCCTGGCGGGAAATGATCCACCGCTACGCGGCGACGACGCTGGGTTTTGTCATCGTCCTGATCACTGCGATCGCCATCGCCTACCGCCGCGATCGCCCGGTCAGTCTGCCACTGGCCACCGCGCTGCTCGTGGTGGTCGTGCTGCAGGGTACGCTGGGCGCATTCACCGTATGGTGGCTGGTGAAACCGCTGGTGGTGGTACTGCACCTCGTCGGCGGACTAACCACCCTCGGGCTGCTCACCTGGCTCTGGCTCGGCATGCGGCGTGTTACGCGCGTCGTCGATCCGCCGCCCGGTGCGACGCAGATCGCCGCGCTCGACGGCGCAAGGCGCGCGGCGCTCGTCGCCACGGTGATCGTCGCGCTGCAGATCATGCTCGGCGGCTGGACGAGCAGCAATTACGCTGCCGTCGCCTGTCCGGACCTGCCGCAGTGCCAGCAGCAGTGGTGGCCAAGCGGCATGGACTTCGATGAAGCCTTCGTGCTCTGGCGCGGACTCGACATCAACTATACGGGTGGCGTACTCGAACATCCGGCCCGGGTCGCAATCCACTTCACCCACCGCCTCGGCGCGCTGGTGGCGAC
>CAZIRD010000028.1:0-25317 GCA_964541625.1 uncultured Acidibacter sp. | reverse complement strand
CTGATCGTCTTCACCTCGATCGTCGGCACGCTGCTCGCGAGTCCGGGTCTGCCGCCGCTCGGCGCGCTCGTCTGGGGCAATCTCGGCGTCGCGCTGGCCGCGGGTTGCGCGGCCGCCATCAACCATGTGCTCGACCAGAAGATCGACGAGCAAATGTCGCGTACCCGTGGTCGGCCGCTGCCCACCGGAACCCTTGGCACTGCGCAGGCGCTGGGGTTTGCCTGCTCGCTGGGCGTGATTTCCATGGTCATCCTCTGGTGGCTGGTGAACCCGCTCACCGCGGTGCTGACCTTCGCCTCGCTGATCGGCTACGCGGTGATCTACACGATGTTCCTCAAGCGCGCGACCTCGCAGAACATCGTCATCGGTGGCGCGGCGGGCGCGGCGCCGCCGGTACTCGGTTGGGCTGCGGTCACCAATTCGATCGAGCCGAATGCACTGCTGCTGTTCCTGATCATCTTCATCTGGACGCCGCCGCACTTCTGGGCGCTGGCCATTGCCCGCAAGGACGAATACGCGAAAGCCGGCATCCCCATGCTGCCGGTCACGCATGGCGTGCCCTACACACGGCTGCAGGTGCTGCTCTACACGGTGCTGCTGGTGCTGGTGACGCTGATGCCTTGGGTGACGCACATGAGCGGGCTCATCTACCTCGCCGCCGCGCTGGTGCTCAATGCACGGTTCCTCTACTACGCACTGGCGCTGAAGCTCACCGACCGCAGCGAGCTGCCGATGAAGGTCTTCCGCTACTCGATTTCCTACCTGATGTGGATCTTCGCCGCGCTGCTGCTGGATCACTACCTGCCGACCACCCAGCTGCCCGGCTGAGTCAGCGGGTGGAGGCGAACAGGCGGTCGGCGACGAACGGGTTGTTGCGCCGCTCGGCGCCAAATGTCGAGGTCGGCCCGTGACCTGGCAGGAAGGTCACATCGTCGCCAAGCGGAAAGAGATTGGTGCGGATCGAATGCACCAGTTGCGCGGCATCGCCGCGCGGCAGATCGCTGCGGCCGACTGAACCCGCGAAGATGACGTCGCCGACGATCGCGAAACGCGCCGCGGCGTGGAAGAACACCACATGGCCGGGCGTATGCCCGGGGCAATGGCGGACTTCGAACTCGGCCTCGCCCACCGTGACCCGATCGCCCTGCGCCAGCCAGCGGTTCGGCGTGAAGCGCTCGGCCGGCGGAAAACCGTAGGTCTTGGCCTGCATCGGCATCTGCTCGATCCAGAACAGATCGCCCTCGTGCGGACCTTCGATCGGCAGTGAGGCGCGGCGGGCCAGCTCGGCCGTGGCCGCAGCGTGATCGAGATGCGCGTGGGTGATGAGGATCTTCTCCAGCGTCAGCCCGTGGTGCTGCACCACCGCCAGCACCCGCTCGAGATCGCCGCCCGGATCGACCACGGCGGCGCGCCGCGTCTGTTCACACCAGACAACGGAACAGTTTTGCTGGAACGGCGTAACCGGGACAACCTGCAATTTCATTGGGCGCGATGATACGCCATGCCGCCCTAGACGGTGATTGCGAGTCCCCGATAAATGCGTGCCCGGTAGCGGCTTTCCTGCGCCTCGACGATCGGCGCGGCTGCGAGCAGTACGGCATGCGCAAAACGCAGGTACTCCTCGGCCTGTTCGGCGGCATCCCGCGGTTCCTCGCTGCGCATGCGCCGCGTGAGGTTGACCTGGTTCACCGGTACCGCCGTTGGCAACCGTTCGTTCTCCACACCCAGCGTCGCCGTGAAGGCATGCAGCGTGGTCTTGACGAAGTTGGCCATCGCGAACTGCGCCAGCGTGCCGCCCACCGGGACGTCCGGTGAAGTGAGGATCAGTCGCGTGCCTTTGAACAGCGAAACCTTGCGGGCCACGCGGAAGTGGTGGGTCAGGTTGGTTTCGATCAACGCGGAGAATTCGCCGGCGTCGAGATGATCCTTGCCCTCGATGCCGAACAGGGCGCGCGGGATCGGGGCGAAGGGCGTCGAGACCACGGCGGCGGGCGGTCCGCCGTTGGCATACGCGGCGTCCATGCCCGCTTCCAGTTCATCACCCACTGCGAGATACGACACGCGATCGTGGCCAAGCGCTCGACCGAGCAGTTTGCGGATCGCCTCACCGGCTTCCGCGGTGCGCGTCAGCATGACAATGCTGCCGACATGCCCCTCGGCGAGGAACAGCCGCGCCACCGCGGCCAGCGGCTCGCTCATGTGTTCGCCGATCAGCCAGATGTTCTCGCCTTCCATGCGGCGTACCCGTTCGGGCTTGGCGCGACCGAAGAGCTCGCGCTCGGTGATCGTGCGTTCCTGCTGCAGCCCGCCCGAAGGCTCAAAGGTTTCGCCGGAGATCGCGCGATCGGCCATGAAGAATACCGTCGCCAGCGCGACGTCGGTCTCGGTCGGCATGCGGTGCAGATGCAGCATGCCGATCACGCCGGCGCGGATCTTCTCCGCCTCGGTCTCGATACGCGCGGGGTCAATGAACGGCTCGGGCGGTAACGGCAGTTCCATCACCCAGCGCTCGGCGAGATCCTGCAGCGACGGTTGTGGCAACAGACAGCCGTTGCGCAGCCGCGCCACGAGACGCATCGCCATCGAGCGGGTCATCAGGAAGTGCAGCGACGAGTAGGTTGGCTCCTCGGCGCCATGCAGTTCGGCCTTGAGCTTCCCGCTCAGTTGCCGCAGCGCCTCCGGCGCCTCCGCTGCCTGCAAAAGACCGATGTCGTTTGGCCGCAGCACCTCGAGTACCGCTTCCACGGTCGCGCCCTCGGCAAGCGCTTTCAGCACCGCACCGTGCAACTGGTTCAGCCGCTTGTTCTCGAGGATCAGCTTGGCGCGCCGGTCGAACAACCCGGCCTTGCCGTCCTTGCCCTTGAGTCGCTGGCCCTCGACCGGCCCTGGCGCAATCGCATTGATCTGGATCTCGGGGCCCACGAAGCGCGCCAGATTCTCGACCAGTGCGCGCTGCCCCGCCTTGGATACCGCGTAGTCGGAGCGGTTTGGGTAGGGCACGGCAATGTACTTCTCGCCGCCGAAGTAGGAGCTGACGTTGAGGATGTAGCCGGAGCCCTGCTTCTTCATCATGGGTACGACTTTCTCGATCAACGAGTAATTCGACACCAGGTTGGCATGCAGCGTGTTGCGCCAGTCGGCGGGCAGCAGATCGACGGCCATCTGCTCGGCACCGGCAACGCCGGCGTTATTGATCAGGTAATCGATGCGACCGAAGGCCTGCAGGGTGGCGGCAACCGACTTCACCAGCGCGGATTCGTCGGCGACGTCGATGTCGGCGAGGATGTGTACGCGTTCATGCGGGCGGTTGTAGCCGATCTCCTCGAGCTCGCGCACGATGCTGTCACGCAGTTCGATGAGCTGGCTCTCGCGTCGCGCGGTCAGCATGACGCGTGCGCCGGACACCGCCAGCAGCCGGCCAAGCTGACCACCGATGCCGGCGGAACCACCGGTGATCAGCACGCACTTGCCGAGGTGCAAGCCCATCAGCGACTCGATCCAGCCGAAGTTCGGCCGCGTTGATCCGGTCGCATCGACGATCGCCGCCGGCATGTAGAGATTCACCTGCGGCACGCGGCGCTTGGTGAACAGCAGTCGCGCCGCCTGCGCACCGGCGAACATCAGACCGTGTTCCTCGGCGTTCGACCAGCGCAGGATCTGGTTCGACCATTCCAGCGCGGCGCGCTCGCCGGCCTCCACCTGGGTTCCACTCTCGTCGCGCCAGACGCGCACCAGTTGCTCGATGCCGGCGCGCAGGATGTCGGCGTAGGTGTTGCCGGCTTCGTCGCTGCCGTTCGACATGAAAACGATCCGCGGACTCACACCCGCCGGCGCCAGCCGATGCCAGAGCCGCGACAACTCGCGCGCGATGCCGATTGCTCCGGCAAGCTCGCCCTTGAGGAAAGCCTCGACGTCGGCATCACTGGCCTCAGCCAACGCCGCCTTGAAACGCCAGCTACCGAATGCCGGCAACACGATCGCGCCGTGCAGCGCCTGCGCGGCGTCAATGGCCGCCAGCGATGCGGCCAGCGTCTCCGGCCGGTGACGATCGAACAGCACCGGTTCGATGCGCCGCTCGACATCGCCCTTGCGCAGCGCCGCTCGCGCCGCCTGCACCGCCTCCTCGGTACCGAGACCCAGCAGCACGCGCGCGCCGCAACCCGCCTGGATGCGGGCGAGGGTGAGCGCATCGGCCACCTGATCACCGGCGGCAACCAGCACGGTCGAACCCGTGCCATCGACAGTACGCAACTCGGGTCGCGACACCCAGGTCGAGCGCGACTCCTGCACGACCTGCATGCCGTTGGTGACTTCGAAGCCCTGCGCGCTGAAGGCGAGCGACTCGTTGCTGCCGAGGAAGACGATGGTATTGGCGACGTCCTCCACGGTCGGGAAACTATGCGTCGTCCCGGCCGCGTCGTCGGCGCGGGCGAGCGCCATGGTCGCCGTGAAATCATTGGCGGTCGTGCCCTCCGGCGCCTTGCGCAACTGGTCCATCGCCTTGAATACGGTGCGGATGCGGTTGCTCTCGATCGGCCCCGGATAGACCGTATTGACGCGAATACCGCGCTGGCCGAGCTGCATGGCGAGCTGGCGCGAGAAGGCGTTGAGCGCAGCCTTCGGCACGACGTAGGCTGCACGGCCAAAATATCGCGTACGCGAGAAGATGGTCGAGACGTTGATCACCGACGCACCGGCCGCCAGATGCGGTGCCGCGGCACGCACCATATTCCAGCTCAGGCCGAGCAGATTGCCGGCCGCATCGGCCACGGTCTCGGTATCGCTCGAGCCGGCAGCGCGCAGCGCCTCGAGTTCCTCGCGCGACACCGGCAAATGCTCGATCGGCGCCTTCGGACCCGCGGAGCCCGCGTTGTTGACCAGCACATCGAGCCGGCCGAAGTGGCGCACCGCGAGGTCGACGCCGTGCCGCGCCTGACCGGCATCGGAAGCATCGAAGGCGAGCACCAGCGCACGCTCCGCCGGCGCGGCCGCGGCCGCCAGCAGCTTGTCGCGCGCCACCTCGAGCTTGGCGGCGTTGCGGCCGACCATCACCACGCTCGCGCCCTCTTCGAGATAACGACGGACGATGACCTCGCCGATGTTGCCGGCGGCGCCGGAAATCAGCGCGACCTTGCCGAGCAGCCGTCCCGGGCGCAATGCCTGTACCGACGTCGCGCTCTTGCGACGCCCCGTGGTCTTCGCGGTCATCGGGCAGCACTCCATTCCTGGAAGAGTTCGTCGCGTGAACGCAGGCCGCTGCGCGGCAGCGCGTGGTTGACGACGTAATTGGCACCCGCATGGGTGTTGTCCCACATCGCCTGGTGCGCGGCGGGCAGCTCCGCCCAGGGCACGACCGTCGGCGGACTGACCTCGAGCTGGCCCGCAGCGATCATGTCGTTCATGCGCGCGACCTCGTAGGCATTGCAGAGGTGGGTACCAGCGATGTTCGCGGTCGGCATGAGGATGCGACGCTGGCGCATCCAGACCTGCGGCGCGTAGAACGTGTAGCGCTTGCCCTGCATCGATTCGCAGTAGACCACGCGACCGGTGAACGGCTTCACCAGCGAAGTCGAGGCGGCGAGCGCATCGTGGCCGGCACGCTCGATGATGAGATCCGGATAGCCGCGCGGATTATCCGCCGAGCGCAACCAGCGACCGATGGCGCTGCCGAAGGGCTTCATGGTGCGATCCTGGAACTGGCGCACGGCTTCCTTGAAGCGCTGCGTTTCGCGCTTGGCGTCCGGCAATTCCGGCAACGCGTCCGGCCAGTCGAAGTCGGCGCCTTCCTTGCGGCGGATTTCTTCGATCGAAACCACGCCGCGAACCGCATCGCCGTAGCCCAGCGACTGCACGAACTCGCGCTGTGCATCGGTCGCCGTGGCGACGACCAGCCGGCCGCCCGCCTTGCGCACTGCCTCGATGGCCTCCAGGCCGACCGGGTCGAGCAAACCGTCACCCGGCGCCGCGCCGCGCGCGGCGGCATCCACGCCGTAATAGAGCAGCACCGCCTCGCCAGCACGCAGACGCGCGCGGCGCAGCATTTCTTCGGGACTCGCCGTACCCGGCTTGCCGACGAACGAGAACCAGTAGCCGCTGGTTGCGCCGTAGAAGGTCAGCGTGCCGTGCTCCGCCAGCAGCTGGAATGAGCGCGGAAAGGACTCCTGTCCAGCATGCGAGACGACATAGTCGGCGAGTCTGCCGCCGGCCTGGCGGCGCATCTCATCGAGGATCGGCTCGCCGGCGCGTTCCCAGGCGGCAATCGCCTGTTCGCCGGACGGCACCACCGTGTAAGCGCTTGCCCAGCGCGGATCGCGGCGGTTGATGGCGCCGGCTGCACCCTGCGCGGCGATGAACGCCGCACGTTCGGCGCTCGACACCAGCCCGACGCTGTCCAGCCCGTTGCGCGCCGCGCTCTTCAGCGCCTCGAAGCCCGTACCGGTCGCCGCACCCTCGACGAACAGCGTGCGTCCGGCAACGATCTGCAGCGTGGTGAACAGCGCGCGCACTACAGTGCCCAGATTGAGCACATAGGAACCCGCCGCCTCGAGCGTCAGATCGGGCGGCAGCGCGTGCAGCTGCGGACCCTGTACCAGCAGGAACTGCTGGTGGCTACCGGTGTCGGTTTCATAGCCCTGGATGGAGAAGCCGGCATACATCGGGTCACGCGCCGCAAGCGGCGAGAGCAAGTCCGACTGCCCCGAGTACACGGTGACGAGATCGCCCACCTTCAGGCGGCCCTCGCGTTTCACTTCGCTGCCGACCGCCGCAATCAGTGCCACGCCGCCCGATCCGGTGACCTGGTAATCGAGATCGTGATTGTCGAACGGCGACACCGGGATGCCGGTGATCGCCCAGATATCGTTGAAGTTGACCTCCGAGGCGAGTACGTAGACCAGCGCCTCGTTCGGCCCGGGCCGCGGTACCGGCACGAGAACCTCGCGCTCCGCATCGCGCGGCAGCCCATGCGCCGGCGCGCCGGTGAGCGGATCCTTGACCACCGCATGCCCGTACTGCCACGCGGGCAGCGGCGTGAGACCGGGAAAGAACGCGGCGCCAACCGGCAGCAACTCGCCGCGCTTCACCAGCGCAGCCATGCTCTCGGCAGCAGGCGTCGCATCGCGGCGGGTCGGCAGCGGTGCGCTCTGCTTGTCAAAGAAAGCGCGGATGCCGGCTTTACCGCCCTGCGGATCGACCACTGCTTCAGCGAACAGCTGTGCCTCGCGGGCGAGTCCGCTGCTGAGCCCGGCCCGCCAGCCCGTTCCCACGGCATCCAGGATGCGCTCCGCGGTCGGACCGCGACCGACTGCCCGCGCCTGCGCCAATAGTCGCTGTACTTCTGCATCGGCGAGTGCTGCGGCGAAATCGTCGCGGCCTGCGGACTGCCAGGCGAGATTGGCGGCCTGCCGCGCGGCGAAGGTTCGCGCCACGAGGTTGCGGCCGGCCGGCGCCTGCGCGTACTCCGTCGCGAGCCGCGTGGCGAGCGAGAGCACGTCCTCGGCATCGTCAGCGAGCGCATGCAGCAGCCCGTCGGCGCGCATCTCGGCGGCTTCGAGCGTGCGGCCGCCCATGATGATCTCGAGGCTGCGCACCAGCGGTGCCGGATGTCCTGCCTGCTCGAGCAGGCGCGGCAGGCGCTGCGTGCCGCCATAGCCCGGCAACAGGTTGAGGCGCACCTCGGGCTGGCCGAAGGTGGCGAGCGGCTCGGCGACGCGCACATGACAGGCCATGGCAAATTCCATGCCGCCGCCGAGTGCCACACCGTTGATCGCCGCGATCGCCGGCTTGTCCATCGCCTCTATCTTGCGGAACGCCAGATGCGCGTTGTTCGGCAGGGGCAGGGCTTCGTCGAGGGTGTGCACGTCCTCGTGCAGCTGGCGGATATCGGCGCCGGCGACGAAGGCCGAGGTACCCTGGCCGGTGAACACCACCGCCTTGACGTCCTCGCGCCGCGCGACGTGATCGACGACGATGTTGAGTTCGTCGAGCGCACGCTCGTTGAGCGCATTCACCGGCGGGTTGTTGATGGTGACCACGGCTATCCGCCGCGTCGGCTTGCGCGCACGGCGGCGGCCGACGCGCGTGGCGTCGAGCGCGTGGTAGTGGATGCGGAAGTAGCGGAAGTCCTCGAACAGCTGCTGCTCGTCGGCGACGCGTTGGCGCGCCTGCCAGTCGTCGATGGCCCGCCGCAACTCGCCGATCGACTCCGGATTGCGTAGCGTCGAGGTGTCACCGACGTCCTGTCCCTCGACCAGCGCGCGCACCATGCGGCGCATGTACTTGCCGCTGCGGGTCTCCGGAAACTGCGTGACTTCGACGAAGTCCTCGGGGATCGCCACCTGGCCCTTTTCCTGACGGACAGTCTCGATCAGGCGGCGCCGGTCCTCGGCGGTGAGCTTGCGACCCGGCGCCGGCTTGACGAAGGCCAGCGGCGTGAGGCCCTTCTGCGCATGCGGCGCACCGACCACGATGACGTTGCCGACCGGCGAGTCGGGGTTGATCTGCTTGTCGCGCAGGATCGCGCCCTCGATCTCCTCGGTGCCGAGTCGATGTCCCGAAACATTGATGACGTCGTCGGATCGGCCGTGCAGCGAAAAACCGCCGTCGGCGTACTTCACCGCGAAATCGCCCTGCGTGTAGGCGAGACGTCCCTGCCACCGCGTCCAGTACGTCTTGCGGTAGCGCTCGAAATCGCCGCGCCAGCTGCGCGCGATCCGCCGGCCTTCAACCTTGAAGTCGGCTTCGGCACCCCAGATGGTGCGACAAAGATAAGGAAACGGCGCGGCGATGACGATCTCGCCCTTCTCGCCGTCCTCGGCAGCACGCGCGAGCACCGCGCCGCCCGCATCCGGCTCGCTGTCGGCGACCCAGACGTCGCCCATCACCCAGGGCAGCGGATAGGTATGGGCATCAGCGCGCAACGGGAACTCGCCGTTGCCGAACAGGTGCGTCCAGACGATGCCACCATGTTCGGTGGCCCAGTAGGAGTTGGTGTACCAGGGCGTCACCAGATCCATGCCGAACTGCTGTACCACCGGCGAGGTCGGCTCGGCGCAGAAGGTGGCGACGCGCAGTGTCGCCCGCGAGTAGGCACGCACGTCCTCGACGTTCTGCGGATCGGTCATCACCGTCTTCAGGAAGGTGACGCCGGCCTTGAATATGTTGACCTTGAGACGCTCGATGATGCTCGCGAAACGGCCAGCGCTCGGAAACACCGGCGCGCCCTCGGCAATGACCGTGGTGACCCGCGTCGCGAGCGCGCCGCAGATCATGTAGCTCTGGCCGGTGATCCAGCCCGGATCGGCGACCACGTACATCACATCGCCGGCGCGGGCATCGAAGGCGGCGCGCAAGGTATGCGCGACGCCGCTCACGTAACCGCCGTGCACGTGCACCACGCCCTTCGGCTTGCCGGTGGAGCCCGAGGTGTAGATGAAGAACAGCGGGAATTCCGCATCGAGCGGTTCCGGCGGCGCCGACGCCCAGATGGCGGCGACGAAGGCGCGATCATCGAGCGCCAGCAGTTGCGCCTCATCGGCGACCGCATGACCGGCAGCTCGCGCGGCGGCGAGCAGTTGCTGCATCGCCGCGTCGGTGAGTTCATGCGCCCAGCGATCGCGCTCGGCGCGCCAGAGCAGGTCCGCTTGTCCGGCGTGGCGCACCACGATCACGGTATCGACGCGTGGCGGCGTGGCGACCAGCGCGCTGGCGACGGCCGTGCGGATACGGCTCGCCTCGGCGGGCGTTACGCCGGCGAGGCCCTCGAGCGCGCGCCCGACGCCCCGCATGACGTCGGAGCGCTCGAGGGTGATTTCATTGGCCACGGCCTGACGAGCGCCCTCGAGGATCGCCGCGGCGCGGCTCGCGTCGAGGGCCAGCGAGTCGAGTGCGTGCGCGACCGCAGCGACCGCGGTTTCGGCCGGGACGTAGCCATCGAGCGCGGGATCGGTGTACGCCTCCTTGAAAGCGACGATCTGCGCATTGCGATAGCCGCCGTCGGCAGTGATCACGATGCGCGCGCCGGCGTTGTGGATGCGGTCGGAGAGGGTCTTGTCGCTGAAGCCGCCGAACACCGGCGTGTAGACGATGCCGAGACGCTTGCAGGCCTCCGTCCAGAACACCTGCTCGGGGATGTTCGGCATGTTGATGGCGATGCGGTCGCCGGCCTGCAGGCCGAGCCCACGCAGCGCCAGCGCGCAACGCGCGACCTCGAGCAGCAACTGCTTGCGGCTGATGCTGTAGGACACGACCGGCGCGCCGCGACCACCATCCTGCGACTGGTCCCAACGGTCGCCCTCGAACCAGAGCGCCGCCTCGGCGCCGTGGCCGGCGAGTACATGCCGATCGACCTCGTTGAAACAGGCGTTGGTCAGCGCCCCGCTGAACCAGCGGTAGAACGGCGCATCGGCGTCGTCGAGGGCGACTTGCCAAGGTTGGTAGCCCGTGGGCAGCGGCGGCTCGATGGCCACACCAGTCGCGGCATCGAAGCCACGCCAGCGACCGTCTTCGTCGCGACGGATCCAGGCTCCGTGCGTACCCGCAGCGGACTCGAACCAATGGATTTCGCGACTCGCGATGTCGCCGTGGAAGGCGCCGGGATCGGCCAGACAGGCGTCGCGCGCCGCCTGCCAGGCGGCACGGCTGGTGTACCGGTTTACTAGGGCCGACGGTGGCGTAACCGCCACGGGCGCCGGGGCCGTGTCCATGGACCCGCTGATACTCGACATCGATGTCGCACTCCGACCCCCAAGGTCAATCTAGCACGCCGGTTTGTGAAAAGATGCGTGTTAAAATTCACCATGATCATCGAGCGGCTGTGGCCGGCAAACGCCTGGCGCAACTACCACTATCTGATTGCCTGTAGTGAAACCGGCGAGGCTCTGGCAGTCGATCCGCTCGATTGGAAGCTTTGTGCAGACACCGCCCGCGAGCGCGGCTGGACGATCACGCAGATCCTCAACACCCACGAGCACGGCGACCACACCGGCGGCAACGAGCCGCTGCGCGCAGCGACCGGTGCCCGCGTGCTCGCGCATGCCGGTGCCGCCGGCCGCATTGCCGGTCTCGACCATGGACTCGTCCATGGCGAGACGCTGCGGATCGGCAGAACCGTCGAACTCGAATGTCTCGATACGCCCGGTCACACGCGCTCGCACCTTTGTCTGTTGGCCCGCGGCCGCTCGACCCACGCGCCGGCGGAACTGCTCTGCGGCGATACGCTGTTCAATGCGGGCGCCGGCAACTGCCACAACGGCGGCGATCCGCAACTGCTCTACAGCACTTTCGTCGACTGTCTGGCGCGGCTGCCGGATGCGACCCGCATCCACCCCGGGCACGATTACCTTGCGCGCAATCTCGCCTTCACCCTCGATCGCGAACCCGGCAACCGCGAGGCCGCGGCGATGCTGGCAGCCGTGCAGGAGCACGACGGCCGCAGCGCACCGGTGACCACGCTCGGCGAGGAGCGGCGCATCAATACCTTCTTCAGGCTGCGCAATCCGGCGGTGATCGCCGGCCTGCGCGAGACCTTCCCGGACTTGCCGACGGATCCCGAGCCGCGCGAGGTATTCCTCAAGCTGCGCGAACTGCGCAACCGCTGGTGAACGTTCAGGGGCGCTCGAGCAGGTGCACGACGAGGCCCGCGGGCGAGACCAGCGTCGCCATGCGGGAGCGACCAAAGAGCGTGTCGACCGTGCCGTGATCGCGCGGTGCGCTACGCATGGCCGACGAACCGCGCTCGCGCTGCAGCGCGGCGGCGCGTTCGAGCGCCACGCCGATATCCTTGACGAAGAAGGTCACCGCGAGGATGCCGCGCGCCGGTGGCACAGCCCGCGGATAGAGATCTTTGCTCTGCACGCCCTCGTACTGCACGATCTCTAGACGGCCGTAGTCGTAACCGGCGTCGCCGAAGATGCGGACGTCGAGCGCACCGCCCGGCGGCAGGCCGATGGTGCGCTCCACTTCGGCACCCGAGAAGCGATGGTAGGACGTCTCGTCCAACGACAGTACCTGCTCAAAGAATGCCTTCTCGCCAAGGTTGTCGGGCGTGGTGGCGATCACTTGCGGTGAGACGCCGTAGCCCTGCGCGCTCACGTGCTCCGGCTTGCCTTCCTGTTCAAGGAACACGAGATTGATCGACTCCGGGCCGTTCATGTGCACTTCGTGCACCACGATGCCGTCGGTGACGAAGCGGCCGATCCTGGAGCGGAAACGGTAACCGGCCGCCTCGAGCTCGGCGTAGCGACTCTGGATGTCATGCACCGCGATGTCGACGCTCTTCGGCACGAGATCGGTCGGCGCCGCACCCTCGCGCACCGCCGGTCCCGGCACGCGGAAACGCACCAGATGCACGCCACCCTGCTCGCGTCCCGGGGTCACCAGCAGGGCCTGATCGACGATGTCGCCTTCCGCGAGTCCCCAGATGCGCGCGAGACCAGGATCAGAGCCCTGCCGGCGCACCACCAACTGCATACCGAATCGGGATGCCCAGAGACCCAGCGCCTGATCCATGTCGGCGACGCTGATCACGACATAGGCAAAGGCCTTCGGGGTGAAACTGACGGGTGGCACGACGGGAACCTCCGGATTGGCTGCGCGGGCGGATCGCGCCGGCGCCGCGCCGCCGGCGCAACCTGCAAGGGCGATGGCCAAGGCGGCAAGGAGCGCGGTCAGGAATGCAGGCTTGCCCACCCGCCCAGTATAGTCACGGCCATGTCGGCTTTTTACCAACGCAGCTTCTTCGTCCTGACCGCGGCCATCCTCGGTTTCGCGGTGTGGCAGATCCTCGCGCCGTTCTGGGGCGCGCTCGCCTGGTCGATCGTGCTCGCGGTGCTGCTCGCGCCGCTGCAGGATCGGCTGCTGACGCGCTTCGGCAACCGGCCGGCGCTCGCTGCTGCGCTGCTCACCCTGCTCACGCCGGTGGTCGTCTTCCTGCCGCTCGCGCTGCTCGGCGCGAGTTTTGTCGAGCAGGGCCGCGCGCTCGTCTACGCCCTGCAGCACAGCAGCTGGCGTATCGATGCGACGCTGGTCGATCGCATCGAGGAGTATCCGCTCATCGGTCCGGTCGTCGTGCAAGTTACCGATGTACTCGACCTAGAGGCGACCGAAATCACCGGCTTCGTAATCAGCATCGGCCAGACGCTGCTGCGCTACGCCGCCAATCTCGGCAGCCAGCTGGTACTCGGTGCCCTCAACACCACGCTCGCCTTCATGCTGATGCTGTTCCTGCTGTTCTTCATGCTGCGCGACGGGCGACGCCTGCTGCAGCGGGTCGGCAACCTGTTGCCGGTCGACGCCCTGCATCGCGAGCAACTCTTCACCTTGCTCGCCAGCACCACGCGGGCCGTGGTCTACGGCTCGGGCCTCACGGCGCTGCTGCAGGGCGCACTCACTGCGATCGGCTTCGCGCTCACCGGTCTGCCCTCGCCGGTGGTGTTCGGCGTGCTCGCAACGCTGTTTTCGCTGCTGCCCGCCGGCGGCACGGCTTTCGTGTGGCTACCCGCCGCGCTCGCGCTCGCCGGCATGGGCCGCTCCGGTGCGGCGCTGTTCATGCTCGCCTGGGGTGCATTCATCTCGGTCGCCGACAACTTCCTGCGGCCCGTACTGGTTTCGGCGCAGGCCCATGTCTCGACGCTTGCGGTGTTCATGGGCGTGATCGGCGGCGCCGCCGCCTTTGGCGGCATCGGCCTGATCATCGGCCCGGTGCTGCTGACGCTGGCTTCGGCGCTGTTGCGTTTCATCGAGGAAAAGCGTCTCGGGCAAGACCCGGAAAGCCGGTAGAATCGCGCGCTTTTCCAGCGCCCGGTCGACCTGCCCATGGATCTCTCGCCCATCCTCAATCCGCTCAACGACGCCCAGCGCGAGGCGGTGACCGCGCCGGTGGGGCCGGTGCTGGTGCTGGCCGGTGCCGGTAGCGGCAAGACCCGCGTGCTCACTCACCGGGTCGCATGGCTGATCGAGGCCGAGGGCGCCTCGGCGCACAGCGTGCTCGCGGTCACCTTCACCAACAAGGCGGCGGGCGAGATGCGCGCGCGCATCGAAGCGCTGCTCGGCATGCCCGGCGCGGCGCTCTGGGTCGGCACCTTCCACGGCATCGCCCACCGGCTGCTGCGGCTGCATTGGCGCGAGGCGGGACTGCCGCAAACCTTCCAGATCCTCGACGGCGACGACCAGCTGCGGCTGATCAAGAAACTCCTCAAGGCGCAGGCGCTTGATGAGACACGCTGGGTACCGCGCGATATCCAGTACTTCATCAACCAGAACAAGGACGAGGGGCTGCGACCGAAGTCCCTCAAGGACGGCAACGATCCGACGCGTCGCCAGTTCATCAAGCTCTACCAGGACTACGAGGACGCCTGCCAGCGCACGGGCGTGGTCGACTTCGCCGAGCTGCTGCTGCGTGCCTTCGAGCTCTGGCGCGACAACGCGGAACTGCTCGGCCACTACCAGCGGCGCTTCCGGCACATCCTGGTCGACGAGTTCCAGGACACCAACACCATCCAGTACTCCTGGACCCGCCTGCTCGCCGGTGGCGGCGGCGGCGGTGCGCCATTCGTGGTCGGCGACGACGACCAGTCGATCTACCGCTGGCGTGGTGCGCGCGTCGAGAACCTGCAGACCTTCCGCCGCGACTTCCCGCAGGCGAAGCTCGTGCGTCTCGAGCAGAACTACCGTTCCACCGGCATCATCCTCGAAGCCGCGAACGCGCTGATTGCGCATAACAGCGGTCGGCTCGGCAAGAACCTCTGGACGAGCGGCAAGCGCGGTGAGTCGATCCGCGTCTATGCGGCCTTCAACGAGCGCGACGAAGCCGAGTTCGTGCTGCAGCGCATCCGCGAATGGATGGCGCAGGGCGGCAACCGCCGCGACATCGCGATCCTCTACCGCTCGAACGCGCAATCACGCGTCTTCGAAGAAATCTTCCTCTCCGCGCGCATTCCGTACAAGGTTTATGGCGGCCTGCGATTCTTCGAGCGCGCCGAAATCAAGGATGCGCTCGCCTATCTGCGGCTGGTGTCGAACCGCCACGACGACACCTCCTTCGAGCGCGTGATCAACCTGCCGACGCGCGGCATCGGCGCACGCAGCGTCGAGGTGCTGCGCGAACAGGCACGCAGCGCCGGGACCTCGCTGTGGAGCGCGGCCGCCGCCTGCATTGCGGCGGGCAGCCTCGGCGCCAAGGCCGTCGCCGCCGTGCAGGGCTTCACGCAGCTGATCGAACGGCTAGCCGCCGACACCAGCGGGCTGGCGCTGCATGAGCTCGTCGACCAGGTGCTGAACACCAGCGGCCTGCTTGAGCACCACCGGCGCGAGAAAGCCGAGCGCGGCGAAGCGCGCGCCGAGAACCTGCTCGAACTCGTGTCTGCGGCACGCGGCTTCGAACCCGAGCGCGTCGACGGCGAGGACCTGCCGCCGCTCGAGGCCTTTCTCGCCCACGCCGTGCTCGAATCCGGCGAGGGTCAGGCCGAGGCCTGGGAAGATTGTGTGCAGATGATGACGCTGCACACCGCCAAGGGACTCGAGTTTCCGCTGGTGTTCCTCGCCGGACTCGAGGATGGCCTTTTTCCCCACCAGCGCTCGCTCAACGATCTCGATTCACTCGAGGAAGAGCGTCGGCTTGCCTACGTCGGCACCACGCGGGCAATGCAGCAGCTCTATCTCACCTATGCCGAACAGCGCCGCCTGCACGGCATCGACAGCTACGGCCAGCCCTCGCGCTTCATCCGTGAAATCCCCGAGGAGCTGATCGAGGAGGTCCGGCCCAAAGTCCACGCCGGGCGTCCCGCCTACGGCGCGGCCGGCTTCGGCGGTATGTCGGGCGGCGGCGGCTTCCAGCGCGGCGCTGCCCGCGGCGGCGGCTTCGGCGGGCCGACCGCACTGCGCGACGAGCCGGTGGCGCCGGGACTCAAGCTCGGCGCAAGAGTGCGCCACGCCAAGTTCGGTGCCGGTGTCGTGCTCAATATCGAAGGTCAGGGGCCGCATGCCCGGGTGCAGGTCAACTTCGAAGCCGCCGGCAGCAAATGGCTGATGCTGCAGTACGCGAATCTCGAGCCGACCTGAAGCGTTGTCGGCGCTACACTGCCACCCCGTCATGAATGCCATTCCGAAGATTTGCGGCTTCCTGCAGCAGCTCGAGAGCGCGATGACTATCAACGAGTCGTTGGTCTGCGTCGGCCTCGATCCCGAGCCCGAGCGCTTTCCGCAGCATTTGCGCGGCACGCCGCGGGCGATCCTCGAATTCAACCGCGCGATCATCGACGCCACCGCCGATCTCGTCTGCGCCTACAAACCGCAGATCGCGCACTACGCGGCCGAGGCTGCCGAGGACCAGCTGCAGGACACCATCCGCTACATCCGCGAGCGCGCTCCGGGCATACCGGTGATCCTCGACTCGAAACGCGGCGACATCGGCAGCACCGCCGGCAAGTACGCCCGCGAAGCGTTCGAACGCTATGGCGCCGACGCCGTCACCGTGAATCCCTGGCTCGGCCGCGACTCGGTCGAACCCTTCCTCGAATACGCCGACAAGGGCGTGGTGATCCTCTGTCGCACGTCCAACGCCGGCGCCCGCGAACTGCAGGATCTCGATATCGGCGGCCGCAAGCTCTACCAGGTGCTCGCCGAGAAGGTGGCCAACGAGTGGAACAGCCGCGGCAACTGCCTGCTGGTGGTGGGCGCGACCTACCCTGCGGAACTCGCCGACATCCGCGCGCGGACCGGCGGGATGACCTTTCTCGTGCCGGGTGTCGGCGCGCAGGGCGGCGACGTCGAGCAAGCCGTGCGCAGCGGCCGGCGCGCGGACGGCAGGGGCCTGGTGATCAACTCCTCGCGCGGCATCCTCTACGCCGGCTCGGGCGAGGACTTCGCCGCCGCGGCACGGCGTGCGACACTCGAACTGCGCGCGGCCGTGAACGCCGCGCGCCGCTGAGCCGGCATCGCAACAGCGTGCCGCGCGCCGGCGGGCCGAGGTTGTTTGTCTTAAGGGGGTTCCGATGCTGCGCCTGACCCGCTATCAGTGGATCGTGCTGTTTGCCGCCTGGCTCGGCTGGGGCTTCGATATCTTCGATGGCCTGCTGTTCAACTATGTGGCACCAAACGCCATCCCCTCGCTGCTCGGCCTCACCATCGGCTCGCCCGAGGCGCGCACGGCGACGCTGTACTGGACCGGCGTCATCACCGCCATCTTTCTGGTCGGCTGGGCGGTCGGCGGCGTGCTCTTCGGACCCATCTCCGATCGCTATGGCCGCAAGCGCGTGCTGCTCATCACCATGGTGCTCTACGCCGTCGGCACCGGGCTCTGCGCCTTCGTCACCAGCATCGAGCAGCTGATCGTCTGCCGGCTGATCGCCAGCCTCGGCATCGGTGGCGAATGGGCGGCCGGCTGTGCGCTGGTCGCGGAGGCCGTGCCCGAGGACCAGCGGGTCGAGGCCGGCGCAATGCTCTACACCGCCGCACCGTTCGGTCTCTTCCTCGCCACCGGCATCAACGCGCTGATCGCCGGCCACCTGTTCGCCGACGTGCCCGAGGTGTCCTGGCGCTACGTGCTCATCTTCGGCCTCGTGCCGGCGGCCTTCGCCTTCTGGATCCGCACCTTCGTCAAGGAACCCGAACGCTGGGAAGCGGTGGCCGCGACCGCGCCGCCGCCGCGGCTGCGTGAAATCTTTGCTCCGGAGATCTGGCCGCGCACCCGCAGCGCGCTGTTGATGGCCATGGTCGCCCTGCTCACCTGGTGGAGCTGCAACGCCTTCATCCCGGTGGTGGTCGCCAATCTGGCGCAGACCGAGGCACTGCAGCAGGGTCTCGACCGCAACGCCACCAGCGTCCTCATCGAGTCCTGGAAGACGCTGGCAACCGCGATCTTCAACACCGGCGGCCTGATCGGCACGCTGCTCACGATCCCGCTCGCCAAGCACTGGGGCCGCAAGCCGATGTTCATCACCTACCTCGGGCTGTCGGCCCTGTCGCTGCTGTGCACCTTCGGACTCGACCTGCCGCCGCAGGTCCGGCTCTACATGTACTTCTTCATCGGCCTGACGGTGTTCGGCATCTTCGGCGCCTTCACCTTCTATCTGCCGGAACTCTTCCCGACGCGTCTGCGCGCCACCGGCTCGGGCTTCACCTACAACATCGGCCGCGTGGTTGCCGCCGGTGGGCCATTCCTCGTCGGCTCGGTGGCCGCGGCGGGTGCCGGCGACTCGCGGGTCGTGCTCGACACGCTGTTCCTGGTCGGCTTCGTGCCGATCGTCGGTCTGCTCGGCGTTTCCTGGATCGTCGAAACCCGCGGCCAGAAAATTCCCGAATGACCGACTGGCTCGCCGCCCTGATCATCGGCCTCGTCGAAGGGCTCACGGAGTTTCTGCCAATCTCGAGCACCGGACATCTGGTGATCACGCGGGCGTTGCTCGACCTCGAGCAGCAGATCGGTTTCCGGCAGATGATCGTCGTGCAGGGAGCTGCGATCCTCGCGGTCTGCTGGGAGTACCGCAGTCGGCTCTGGAATGTCGCCACGACGCTGGCGAGTGATCGCGACTCACGGCGGTTCGCGGTCAATCTGTTCCTCGCCTTCCTGCCGGCGGCGCTCGCCGGCCTCGCCTTCGAGGACACCATCCGCCAAGTGCTGTTTGCGCCGGTCCCGGTGGCGATCGCATTGGTGATTGGCGGCGTGCTCATTCTTTGGGCCGAACGCCGGCAGCATGTCGAACGCATCACCTCGGTCGAACAGGTGCGCCCGCGCGACGCCTTCAAGGTGGGTCTGTTCCAGATGCTCGCGCTGGTACCCGGAACGAGCCGCTCGGCGGCCACCATTCTCGGCGGCCTGTTCAGCGGATTGTCGCGGCGCACGGCGGCGGAGTTCTCGTTCTTCGTCGCGATCCCGGTGATGTTCGCCGCCACCGGCTACAAGCTGCTCGATGCGCGCGAGCCGATCACCGCGGCCGAGGCACAGTCGATGCTGATCAGCAGCGTCACTGCCTTCGTTGCCGCCCTGGTCGCGATCCGCTTCCTGATCCGCTATGTCAGCCAGCACTCCTTCGCGCTGTTCGCCTGGTACCGCATCATCTTCGGCGGCTTCATTCTCGTGAGCTGGCAGGCGGGCTGGGTGGCGTGGTGATGCGGCCGAAGTCCGGATAGGGCCCGAGCAGCAGCAACATGAAGCCGCCGATGACGAACATCGCTGCGGCGCCGAGCAGCATGGGATCGTAGCTGCCGGTCGTGTCGCGCACCCAGCCGTACAGCGTCGGCGACAGCGCGGCCATCAGGCCGAAAGCCATGTACTGCACGCCATAGATCTGGCCGTAGCTCTTCATGCCGAAGTAGCGACCGGCGAGATAGGCCACGAGGTCGGTCTCCGCGCCCGCGGCAAAGCCCATCAGGAACCCGGCCAGCACCGCCATCGCGAAGCTCAGCGGCGCATCGCCCATCAGCATCCAGCAGGACAGCGCCGGCAGACACAGGATGGGCAGGGTGACGAGCGGCGCCCAGAAACGGTCGAGCAGCAGGCCGGTGATGATACGGCCGGCGAAGATCGACAGCCCGAACACGCTGAGCACGGTGGCGACGCTGGTCGGTTCGAAGTTGCGCGCCTTGAGCATCGAGGGCAGATGCACCAGCGCACCGGCGTAGGCCAGCGTGACGATCGCCACCGACACCCAAAGAATCCAGAAGCGCGGCTCGCGCATCGCTTCGCCGAGCGTGCGACCGGGCAGCCCGCCGGCCGCGGCGCTGCCGACGCCCGCGGGTCGTTCCTCCGGGCGCGGCTCGCGGAACCACAGCAGACCGATCGGCAGGGCGATCGCCAGCGGCAGCAGCGACAGCACGGCGAAGCTCGTTCGCCAGCCGAAGCTGTCGATCAGGTTGGTGGTCAGGAAGGGCAGGATCATTGCCGAGACGCTGGTACCGACCAGCGTGATGCCGAGTGCGAGCCCGCGTTGCCGGAAGAACCAGAGGTTGACGGCGCGTGACCAGGTCACCGGCGTCGAACCGATGCCGAACAGGCCGATCATCAGCCAGACGAGATAGAAGGCCCAGAGCTCGCCAGGAATGAGGGCGAAAGACGCGAAGGTGAGACCGAAGATGGCGAGCGAGCCGAGCGCCACGCGCCGCACGCCGTAGCGGTCGGCCAACCAGCCGAACAGCGGCGCGAGGAACGCGGCGAGCATGCCGTAGATGGTGACGCCGAAGCTGATCTCGGTGCGGCTCCAGCCGAACTCCTGCTGCAGCGGATCGATGAAGAAGCCGATGGTGTTGAACGGCAGCGGCGAGGCACCGAAGGCCACGCCGAGCAGCGAAGCCACCAGCACCCGCCAACCAAGACCGAGTTCGCTCGAGCCGGCCACGGACGTGCCGGATGAGGTTTTTTCCGCTGCTGTCATGCGTCGAAGCATACCCGCTCGCCCCTGTTCGGTGGACGGTGTTGGGAGTAGGCTACGCACCCCATGAAGATCGTGATCCTCGGCGCCGGGCAGGTCGGGCGCACGGCGGCTTACCAGCTCGCCCGTGAGGAAGCCAACGAAGTCACGGTCGTCGACACCAACGAAGAATTGCTGCGCGACCTGCAGGACAGGCTCGACATCCGCACCGTCGTCGGCAATGCCGCCTACCCGTCGGTACTCGAGGCTGCAGGCGCCGCCGGCGCCGACATCCTCGTCGCGCTGACGAGTTCCGACGAAGTGAACATGATGGCCTGCGAGGTCGCCTACACGCTGCACCGCACGCCCACCAAGATTGCCCGCATCCGCTCGCCCGAGTACACGCGCCATCCGCAACTCTTCAGCGCGGAGTCGCTCTCGGTCGACGTCTGGATCAGCCCCGAGCAGCTGGTCACCGAATACGTCGAGCGCCTCATCCGCTACCCCGGCGCACTGCAGGTTCTCGACTTCGCCGGCGGCAAAGTGCGGTTGGTCGGCCTCTCGGCCCGCAAGGGCGGTCTGCTGGTCGGCCAGGCGTTGCGCAATCTGCGCGAACACATTCCGAACACCGAAGCGCGCGTGGTCGCCATCTACCGCAATGGCCGCAGCGTGCAGCCGGAAGGCGCCACGGTCATCGAGGACGGCGACGAGGTGTTCTTCCTCGCTGCGCGCGACGACATCCGCCGCTTCATGGCCGAAATGCGCCGCGAGGAAAAGCCGGTGCGCCGGGTGGTGATCGCCGGCGGCGGACACATCGGCTATTCGCTGGCCCGCCAGCTCGAGGCCAACAACCAGGTCAAGATCATCGAGCGCGATCCGCGGCGCGCACGCCGCATCTCCGAGAGCCTCGAGAGCGCGATCGTGCTCGAGGGCGATGCCGCCGACGAGGAGCTGCTGGTCGAGGAAAACATCGACAGCTGCGATGTCTTCGTCGCGCTCACCAATTCGGAAGAGGCGAATATCCTCTCGGCAATGCTCGCCAAGCGCCTCGGCGCCGCCAAGGTGATGGCACTCATCAACAAGCCCTCCTACGCCGATCTCATGCAGGCCGGCAGCATCGACATCGCCATCTCGCCGCAGACCATCACCATCGGCTCGCTGCTGACTCACGTGCGCCGCGGCGACGTGGTGCAGGTGCACTCGCTGCGGCGTGGCGCTGCCGAAGCGATCGAGGCCATCATCCACGGCGACCAGCGCAGTTCACGCGTGGTCGGCAAGCGCGTGGAGGACATCGCACTGCCGGAAAGCGCGAAGATCGGCTGCATCGTGCGTGGCGACGAAGTGATCATGGCGCACCACGACACCGTGGTGCAGGCCGACGATCATGTGGTGCTCTTCATCACCGACCGCCGCCACGTCGACCAGGTCGAGCGCCTCTTCCTCGGCGAGACCGCCGGCAGGCGCTGAAGAAGAGTCACGCGGCATGCTCGCCGTTGCCCGCATCCTCGGACTCATGATGGCGTTCTTCGCCATCACGTTCGTCATTCCGGTGGTCTGCTCGCTGCTCACCGGCGACGGCATGCTGATCGACTTCGTGATCGCCGCGGCCATCAACGTGGTCGTCGGGCTCGGCATCGCCTTGCTCACGCGGCGCCACAAGCGCGAACTGAAACCCCGCGACGGCTTCCTGCTGGTGACCCTCGCCTGGGTGCTGATGTCGGGCTCGGCAGCCGTGCCGCTGCTCATCGCGCTGCCTGACCTGAGTTTCACCGACGCCTATTTCGAGGCGATGTCCGGCCTGACCACCACCGGCTCGACGGTGCTGACCGGTCTCGAGCATCTGCCGCCGTCGATCAATCTTTGGCGACACTCGCTGCATTGGTTCGGTGGGCTCGGCATCATCGTGCTCGCCGTCGCCATCCTGCCGCTGCTCGGTGTCGGCGGCATGGCGCTCTATCGCGCCGAAACGCCGGGTCCGATCAAGGACGAGAAACTCACTCCGCGAATCACCGGCACCGCCAAGGCCTTGTGGATCACCTATGGCGGCATCACGCTTGCCGGCATCCTCGCACTGCGACTCGCCGGCATGGGCTGGCTGGATGCGATCTGCCATACCTTTTCCGCGATGGGCCTCGGCGGCTTCTCGACCCGTGACAGCAGCGTCGGCTACTTCAACTCGCCGCTGATCGAGTTCGTGCTGATCGTGCTGATGATCGCCGCCTCGCTGAACTTCGCGCGCCATTTCATGGCGGGCCGGCTGCGCTCGCTGGCACCCTACCGCGAAGACCCCGAGGTCCGCGCCGTGCTCGGCATCCTCGCCGCGAGCATCGTCGGCATCGCCCTGCTGCTCGTGGTACGCGGCACCTACCCGCATTTCACAGAGGCACTGCGCCACTCGGCCTTCGCGGTGGTCTCGGTCGCCACGACCACGGGCTTCGCCTCGCAGAACTGGGATCTCTGGCCGGTGTTCGCGCCGGTGTGGATGCTGTTTCTGTCCTGCATCGTCTGCAGCACGGGCTCCACCGGCGGCGGCATCAAGATGTTCCGTACGCTGATGCTGGTTCGTCAGGCGCAGCGCGAGATGAAGCAGATCGTGCATCCGTCGGCGGTGCTGCCGATCCGCGTCGGCGGGCAGGTGATTCCCGAGCGCATCGTGGCCTCGGTGCTGGCGTTCATCTTTCTCTACTTCCAGACCATCGCCCTGCTGACCTTCCTGCTGCTGCTCTCGGGCATGGAGCTCGTGCCGGCGTTCTCGTCGATCGTCGCCAGCGTCAACAACCTGGGACCCGGCATCGGGCCGACCGGACCGGCGGGCAACTACCAGGGCCTCACCGACTTCCAGACCTGGGTGTGCACAGCGGGAATGCTGCTCGGCCGCCTGGAAATCCTCAGCGTACTCGTGCTGTTCTCACCGGCCTTCTGGCGCAAGTAAGGCGGACCGCGGCGCCAGCGGTCAGTAACGCCAGCTGCGCAGATCGGCGCCCGGCGGCGCGGTCATGAGCATGCGCTCCACCGCCCAGGGCAGCACCATCTGCGGATAACGCAGCCGCGAGTAGGCATTGGCGCGGGTGTGATCGCCGTTCCAGCAATGTTCGTCACGGTCGCCGTAGTCGATGACGGCGTCGGCCGCGGGCTGTGCGCTGCGCAGGAACTCCTCGACCGCGTAGACAGCGTTGTTGAGGTAGTAGTTGTCCATGTCGCCGACATAGAGACGCAGCTTGCCGCGCAGCTTGGGGCCGAGCGTCGGCCAGTCACGCCGCAGAATGTGGCCGAGATCGTAGTTCTCGCGCCAGTAGGCAGCGGTCACCGGGTCGATCTCGCCGCTCTGCCGGTCCCAGATGCGGCGCGGATAGCCGTCTACACCGACCGGCGAGAACACCGACTCCCAGGCGTCCCATTGGTCGCCGCTGCGACCGCGTGTACCGAGGGCGTACTCCCAAAGATTGTTTTCCTCGACCGTGGTGTCGATGTGGCCGAGCCAGTTGCGGTGCGCGGGGCGGGGCGTGCGCTTGAAGCGGTTGGGCATGTAGTAGGCGTTGCGGTCCTCATAGATGTTCACCGTCATGTAGTGACGGAAGTCGATCGGATCGGGACAGGCGATCCAGGCGCCGTTGTACTCGTCGGGATAGAACATCTGCACCGCCATGGCGATCCAGCCGCCAGTGCTGCCGCCGAACACGAACCGCGCCCAACCCTGGCCGATGCCGCGGAAGCGCCGTTCGATCTCGGGGATGAGCTCCTGCTGGATGGCGTCGCCGTAGGGTCCGTTGTTGGCGGAGTTCACGCCGTAGGAATCGTCGTAGAACGGCGTCGGGTGCTGGATCTCGACCAGCAGCACGCGCGGGAAGCCCTGGCCGGTCCAGGCCTGGAAGAATTCCCACTCGAGCTGCTGCTGGATGCGGTTGTAGCCCGCGAGCCGGAAACGCTTGCTGTAGTCGGGCGCCAGCGCCGGATCCGGCGGCGTCTCGCGCCAGCCGCCGGGTGCCGAGGGAAAGTGGCCGTGGTTGATCACCAGCGGGTAGCGCGCATCCGGATGGTCGGTGAAGCCGAGCGGCAGGGTGACGAAGGCACCGAGGAAAATGTCCCGGCCCCAGAACTTCGACAGCCGCTCGCTGCGGATGCGGACGTATTTGACCCAGGGCGTTTCTTTGAAGGCGGCGACCGGCGGGATCTTCTCGCTGAGCGTCAGTCGCGGCGGCGGTCCGCCGGCAAGGACGCCACGCCAGCGCCAGAGCACCGGCTTCGAGTACAGGTTGCCCGGCTTCTCGCGCCACTGCTGGCCCTCGCCGCGGTCAGGCGGCAGCTTGAGCACGCGACCGTCGGCCAGACGGAAAGTCTCGTAGCGGTTGAGGAAGGCCTGCACGCGGTAATCGCCCGGGGGCAGCGCGGCGAGCGAGCGCAGCGGAAAGCCGTAAGCGGCGTCGTCGATACGCCGGCTGCTGCCTGGCTTCCACCCTTCGACATCCAGGCCGAAGAACGGGATGGCATCGCCGTCCCAGTTGACCAGGAAGCGCGGTTCCTCGGCCGGCGACTGGTCGGCGGGCGCAAGGATCAGCAACAGCCGGCCGTCCTGGGGGCCGTCACGCAATGCTGCCGGCAAGTCGATCTCGAACACCGGAGCCGCCGCGGTGGCGGCGCTGCCAGAGCGGGTGGTCCCGGCCGTCAGCGCGTCAGCGCCGAACGCCGCGGTCGGCAGCCACGGCAGGATCAGGGGGAGCACGGCCAAGGGGAGTACGGCGCAGAGCCTGACCAGCAGGCGAAGGGGGCGGCTGTTCATGGCTGCCGATCGTACTCCGGCTACCTTTGTCCGGGCGGCGGGCCTGCGTCGCCGGTCAGCTTATCTGCGCGATTCGTCGTGTTTCCCATAGAATCGCCGGCCAATCATGGGCTACGCGGACACATTCGAAGTCATCGTCGTCGGTGGCGGCCACGCCGGTACCGAGGCGGCGCTGGCGGCTGCCCGGATGGGACGACG
>CAZIRD010000027.1:27245-29780 GCA_964541625.1 uncultured Acidibacter sp. | reverse complement strand
CGCATCGACGCGAGTCCCCACACAAATTACCTGCCGAATTTTTAAACAGCGCTCGTACCGCGGGGGGCACGAGGGGGCGGGAAGTATAGCCACGTTGGCTTTCCCGTCAACCCGTTTTTCCAACTTTATTTCGCCGCCGGTTTTTGCCGGGGCAAGCGAAGCTGAGGGCGCGCATTATAGGCGGCGCATCAAGCCTGTCAACGGAATGTAACGGAATATTTTCCGTACACTCAAGTCGTTGAATTAGCTGGTTTTTTCCACCTTGACGCGAGCAAATCGGCGGCTACCGAGCTGCAAAATGTGTTCGGCGCCGACCGGCAGCCGGTGAGCCCGATCCGTGACCTTCTCGCCGTCGATCCGCACGGCACCCTCGCCGAGTTTGCGTACCGCCTCGGAATTGCTGGCGACGAGCCCCGCCGCTCGCAGCGCGGCAACGATGGTTTCGCCGGCTGGGTCAGCCGCTGGCAGCAGCTGCAGCGGCAGATCCGTGGGCAGGGTTTTCTGCGAAAAACGCGCGGTGAAATCGGCCTGTGCACGCTCGGCGGCAGGCTCGCCGTGGAAGCGGCCGACGAGTTCGCGCGCGAGCTCGAATTTGACGTCGCGCGGGTTGCGGCCCGCCGCCACGGCGGCGCGCAGCGCCGCGATGTCGCCGAGCGGGCGAAAGGACAGCAACTCGAAGTAACGCCACATCAGCTCGTCGCTGATCGACATGACCTTGCCGAACTGCGCCTCGGGCGCCTCGGTGATGCCGATGTAATTGCCGAGCGACTTCGACATCTTGTTCACGCCGTCGAGGCCTTCGAGCAGCGGCATCGTCAGCACGCACTGCGGCTCCTGACCAAAGGCCTCCTGCAGCTGCCGGCCCACCAGCAGGTTGAACTTCTGGTCGGTGCCGCCAAGCTCGACATCAGCCCGCAGCGCGACCGAGTCGTAGCCCTGAGCCAGCGGGTAAAAGAATTCGTGCACCGAGATCGGCTGGCCCGACTTGTAACGCTTGGCGAAATCGTCGCGCTCGAGCATGCGGGCAACGGTGTACTGCGCTGCAACTTCGACGAACTTCGGCAGCGGCATCGCGCTCAGCCATTTGGAGTTGAACTCGATCAGCGTGCGCTGCGGATCGAGGATCTTGAAGATCTGCTCCTGGTAAGTAAGCGCGTTAGCCTGCACGTCCTCGGGCGTCAATCGCGGCCGCGTGGCGTTGCGCCCGGTGGGATCGCCGATGAGACCGGTGAAGTCGCCGATCAGGAAGACCACTTCGTGGCCGAACTGCTGGAACTGCCGCATCTTGTTGATGAGCACGGTGTGGCCGAGGTGCAGGTCAGGCGCGGTCGGGTCGAAGCCCGCCTTGATGCGCAGCGGACGGCCGCGCTCGAGCTTCTTCTGCAGTTCGGATTCGACAAGCAGCTCCGCGCTGCCGCGGCGGATTTCTTCGAGCTGTTGCTGGATGCTGGACATGTTCCTGGTGCCCTGGTGCGGCGCATGCGGCGCCCCTGCGGACGACGGGTTGACCCTGCCGACGCCGGCGGGTAGCGTTCGCCCCTCCCGTGGCGGCGAAGTGTAGTCGATGACGCTGGAACTCGGCTCGAAAAACCGCGTCCTTGCCCTGCTCAGGGCCCGCTGGCTGCAGTGCACCGCGGTGGCCGTGCTCGCCGTCACCTGGTGGCGCGGGGAGTCCTGGCTCGACGACCTGCGGCGCCTCGACGAAGGCGCCGTCGGCGCGCGGATCGCGGCGGAGGCGGAGGCCTCGCGGCAAGCGGTCCTCATGCCGCTGACGGTGGATGTCATCGTCAGCGCGAACGACACGCTCGAACTCATCTTCCGCAAGCTGCAACTGTCGATCACCGATCTGGCCACGCTGCGCGCGCTGCCGGACCTGCGCAGCAGCCTAGACCGGCTGCGCCCGGGCGAGTTGCTGAAGTTCGGCGTACGCGACACGCAGCTCGTCAGCCTCGAGCGCCAGTTGAGCCCGAGCGAGACGCTGCAGGTGCGACGTGACGAAGGCGGTTTCGAGAGCTCGGTGATCGTCAACCCGCTGGAGCGCACGATCCGCGTCGGCGAGGCCATCATCCGTAATTCTTTGTTCCAGGCTGCCGGCGATGCCGGCCTCAGCGACTCTCTGGCGCTGCGGGTCGCCGACATCTTCCGCTGGGATATCGACTTCGTGCTCGACATCCAGCCGGGCGACCGCTTCCGCGTGATCTACGAGGAACTGAGCCAGGACGGCACGCGCCTCGGCGAGGGCGACCTGCTCGCCGTCGAGTTCGTGAACCAGGGCACGGTGTACCGCGCGATCCGTTTCGCACACGGCGAGACCGACGGCGACTTCGGCTACTACACGCCGGACGGCAAGAGCCTGCGCAAGGCCTTCCTGCGGGCGCCGCTCGAATTCACCCGCGTCAGTTCGCGCTTCAACCTGTTCCGTCGACACCCCGTCCTCAACCGCATGCGGGCGCATCGCGGCGTCGACTACGCGGCGCCGATCGGCACCCCGGTCAAGTCCGCAGGCGAGGGGCGGGTGCGCTTCGTCGGCAACAA
>CAZIRD010000027.1:0-27145 GCA_964541625.1 uncultured Acidibacter sp. | reverse complement strand
TGACCCGGCGGCTGTAACAATTCCCGCCGCCGGCCGTGGTGTACTAACGGCCATGGATCGTGAAACCGAAGCGGGGACGGCCGCCGGGTCGCCGCCGCTGATCAATCGCGAACTCGCCCTGCTCGAGTTCAACCAGCGCGTGCTGGCGCAGGCGCTCGATCCGTCCGTGCCACTGCTCGAGCGGCTGCGGTTCCTCTGCATTTCGTCGGGTAATCTCGACGAATTCTTCGAGATTCGCGTCGCCGGCATCAAGCAGATGCTGGAGAGTTCGCCCACGGTCACGAGCGCCGACGGCTTGACTCCGGCGGAACAGCTGGCAGCAATCCATGAGCGCGCCACGCTGCTCGTGGCCGACCAGTACGCCTGCCTCGGCAAGGTGCTGCTGCCGGCGCTGCGCAAGGCCGGTGTCGTGCTCGTGCCGCGCGGCAAGTGGCCGAAGACCACCCGCGACTGGCTCTCCAATTATTTCGAGAAAGAGGTCGAGCCGGTACTCTCGCCGCTCGCGCTCGATCCGTCTCGACCTTTCCCGCGCATCCAGAACAAGAGCCTGAACTTTGTTGTGCGCCTGCAAGGCGAAGACGCCTTCGGCCGCGAGGCCTCGCTGGCGATCGTGCAGGCGCCGCGCTCGCTGCCGCGCGTGGTGCCACTGCCCGCCGAGGACGGCGACGAGCAGCGGTTCGTGCTGCTGTCGACGATCATCGAGGAATTCGTGCCGCGCCTGTTCGATGGCATCGGCATCCTCGCCTGCCACCAGTTCCGGGTCACACGCAACAGCGACCTTTTCATTGACGAGGAAGAGGCCGACGACCTGCGCCAGGCGCTCGAGGGCGAACTCGCGCACCGGCGCTACGGCTCGGCGGTGCGGCTCGAAACCGCGACCGACTGCCCCAAGGATCTCGTGGACTTTCTCGCCAGGCAGTTCGGCATCGGGCCGATGGACATCTATTCGGTGCCATCGCCGGTGAACCTGCATCGGCTCTCGGCCATCTACGATCTTGCCCGCCGCGCCGACCTGAAATATCCGCCGTTCAAACCCAGCCTGCCACGCCGGCTCAGCGACGGCTCGGACATGTTCGCCGCGATCCGCCAGAGCGACCTGCTGCTGCATCATCCGTTCCAGTCGTTCGCGCCGGTGGTCGACTTCCTGCGCCAGGCGGCTGCCGATCCGCAGGTGCTGGCGATCAAGCAGACGCTGTATCGCACCGGCGCCGACTCGTCGATCGTCGATGCGCTGGTGGATGCGGCAAACCGCGGCAAGGACGTCACCGTGGTGATCGAGCTGCGGGCGCGTTTCGACGAGGAGGCGAACATCGGCCTCTCGGACCGTCTGCAGGAAGCGGGCGCGCACGTGATGTACGGCGTGGTCGGGTACAAGACGCACGCCAAGCTCGCCATGGTGGTTCGCCGTGAACGCAGCGGCCTGCGCCGCTATTGCCATCTCGGCACGGGCAACTACCACTCGCGCACCGCGCGCGCCTACACCGATTACGGACTCTTCACCTGCGACCCCGAGATCGGCCAGGACGTGCACGAGGTGTTCCTGCAACTCACCAGCCTCACACGCGCGCCGAAACTCTCCTGTCTGCTGCAGTCGCCGTTCGAGTTGCAGCGCGCCATGCTGGCGCGGCTCGAACGCGAGTGCGCGCATGCCGCGGCCGGCAAGCGGGCGCGCGTGATCCTGAAGATGAACGCGCTGGTCGAGCCTGAATCGATCGCTGCGCTCTATCGCGCCTCGCAGGCCGGGGTGCGGGTCGATCTGATCGTGCGGGGCGTGTGCGCCCTGCGGCCCGGCGTCCCGGGGATCTCGGAGAACATCCGCGTCCGCTCGATCGTCGGTCGCTTCCTCGAGCACTCACGGGTGTTCTGGTTCGCCAACGGCGGCGACCCGGAAATCTTTTGCAGCAGTGCCGACTGGATGGGGCGTAATTTTTTCAAGCGCGTCGAGATCGCCTTTCCGATCCGGCGCAGCAAGTACCAGCGACGGCTGCTGCAGGATCTGGAAACCTATCTGCGGGATGACACCGAGGCCTGGGATCTCGATGCCGAGGGCCGCTATCACCGCGCCCAGCCGCAAAGCGGTAGCGGCGTGTGCGCGCAGCGCGAGCTGCTCGCAGCCTATACGGCCGGCAGACCCCTCGAGGAATAAACCCGCAGGCGGAAATCCGCCGCCTTCAAGAGGTCGATCTCCTGGCTGAGATCCGCGACGGTAAGCGGGTGATCGCGTAGCCAGCGTACCGGGAAGCGCATTTCGAGAACATTGCGGGCGCGCGGGATCAGGGTGAGCTCGGGCAGCGGCGCGCGGCCGCGGCCGCGGTGCAGCAGCACCGCGATGCGCAGCAGCACGATCATCTGCAGGATGCGGCGATCCCAGGGCGGCAGCAGCTTGTCGAAGCCTTCGAGCACGAGCTTGCGGCGATGACCGCCCACGAGGCGCGCGAGCAGTCGCTGCTCTTCGCGGGGAAAGCCCGGCATGTCGGCGTTTTCGAGCAGGTAGGCACCGTGCTGGTGATAGCGCGAATGCGAGACGTCGAGACCGATCTCGTGCAGGCGTGCCGCCCAGGCAAGCAACTGCTCGGCGAGCGGATCGTCGAGTTGCCAGGTCTCGGCCACCTGCGCGAGAAAGCCGGCCAGGGTCGCCTCGACGCGCGCCGCCTGCGCCTGCTCGACGTGATAACGGGCCTGCATGGCGCGCACCGTGCGCTCGCGGGCATCCTCGTGGGTCAGGCGACCGACGAGGTCGTAGAGCAGGCCATCGCGCATGGCGCCATCCGACACGTCCATGCGCTCGAGGCCCAGGCTCTCGAAGATCTCGGCGAGGATCGCGAGACCGCCGGGGAACACCGCACGACGATCCTCGCTCAGCGACTCGAAAGCGACCTCGCGCACGTGGTCGGCGCGCAGCGCAACCTCGATGACCGCCTCCAGCGCTTCGACGCTGATGCCGCTGGCCGAGGGCTCCAGCTCGCGTACCGCGTCGATCACCGACTTGACCGTGCCGGAGCTGCCGATCGCCGCCTGCCAGCCCATCGCACGATAGGCGTCCTCGATGGGCTCGAGCTCGCTGCGGGCTGCGACCCGCGCCCGCACGAAACGCTTCGGCGACAATCGGCCGCCGGCGAAGTAGCGCTCGCTCATGGTCACGCAACCGAGCTCGGTACTGGCGAGGCGCAGCGGTGTCAGGCCTTCGCCGATGATGAGTTCGGTGCTGCCGCCGCCGATATCGACGACCAGCCGGCGACCGGAGCCGAGCGGCGAGGTGTGGGCGACGCCGGAATAGATGAGGCGCGCCTCCTCGATGCCGGAGACGATCTCGATGGGTGCGCCGAGTGCGGCACGCGCCTTTTCGAGAAAGGCCTGCTTGCGGTGCGCACGGCGTAGCGTATTGGTGCCGACCACGCGCAGCTTGTCGGGGTGGATCTCGCGCAGCCGCTGACCGAAGCGCTCGAGGCAGGCGAGCGCACGACCGGCGACCTCGCGATCGAGCCGACCCTCGGCATCGAGTCCGGAGCCGAGACGCACACTCTCACGCAGGCGGTCGATGACCGTGAGCTGCCCGTGGGTGTAGCGGGCGACGACCAGATGGAAACTGTTGGACCCGAGATCGACCGCAGCCAGCAGCTCAGGGGTCGCCCTGCCGTTTGCGCGCGTCACGACGAGCGGGCGGTGATCGGATCCGCAGAAACGGCGCGGCGCGGTGTCAGGCGGCGAACGAGGAGCCGCAACCGCAGGTAGTGGTGGCGTTCGGGTTGCGGATCACGAATTGGGCGCCGTCGAGACCTTCGCGGTAGTCGATCTCGGCGCCGGAGAGGTACTGCAGGCTCATCGGGTCGACCAGCAGCCTGACGCCGAGGTTCTCGACCAGCGTGTCGCCATCCTGAAGTTGCTCGTCGAACTCGAAGCCGTACTGCAGGCCTGAGCAGCCACCGCCCTGCACGAACACGCGCAGCATCAGCGCAGGATTGCCCTCGCCTTCGATGAGCGAGGCAACCTTGCGGGCAGCCGCGTCGGTGAATACCAGCGCGGGCGGCATGTCGAGCGGCAGGTCTTCGGCAACGGTGCTCATGGTGTGATCCTCGAAACTGCGGTCGCGAATGCTAGTTGCGCCCTTGGCGCAGGTCAAAGGGCCGCAGCACATTGTCGGGCCGCGCCGGCTCGGCGGTCGGCGCAGACGCCAGCGCAGCAGCTGGCTGCTTTACCTCGGCCGCCAGCGCGGCGGCTGGCTGCTTCGCTTCGGGCGCCAGCGCGGGGGTCGGCTTGGCCTCGGCGACGGCGCCCGCGGCGGCGAGCGGCACCAGCCGGCCATCGACGCGAGCGCCGAGAGTCATCTCGATGACCCCGTAGGTCACATCGCCGGTGACCCGCGCCTTGGCGCCAAGCACCACGCGCTGTGCGGCGCGTACGTTGCCAACCACCTCGCCGTTGATGACGGCAATGGCCACCTCGACGTCGCCCCGGACCTGACCGGACTCGCCGACCCACAGGGTCGAGGGCGCCGAGCCCTCGATGCCGCGGACCTCGCCGATGTGGACGCCATCGACATGCAGGCCGCCGCCGAACTCCAGCTCGCCCTTCAGCGTAGTGCCACGCCCGACGAGGGTGTCGATGCGTCCGGGAAGGCGGGGTGACTTGCGTCGTCCGAACATGTCGTCGTTCCTCAGTCAGGGCCAGAGCACCGATTGAACCACGGGCCGCCCAGCCCTGCCAGTCGGCCGGATCTCCACCAACAGGCGCTCCGGAGTGACGCCGGCGGGCAGCGGAAGTTCCCGCTCGAAGTTTTCGAAGTAGCGGAAACTGTAGGGGATTTCGAACAAGGGGCTGCGCACCGCCCGGCCAGCGCGGGCGCCCTCCAGGGTGACGCTGACGGTCCCAGAGACGGATCCCTGTGGGCTGCCGGGCTGGACGAGCGAGAGCCGCAGCAGCGGCCGCGCGCCGCGGCCGGTGCCGTCGATACGCAGCGTGCGGATCGCGACATTGGCGGGTGGCTCGGTCGTGCTGACGATACCCTTGTAAAAATCGAGCTGCTGGCGCTGGCGGGCGACCTCGGCCTGCAACTCGCCGATGGTCTGCGACACTTCCTGGCGCTCGCGCTCCTGTGCCGCTTTCAGGGTGTCGAGTTCGGCGACCTGCTGCCGCAGCCCGACGATCACGGCGTCGCGCTCGTCGATGGCGCGGCGCAACGTCGCCGGGTCGGTGAACGGTCCGGTGATGCCGAAGCCCCAGCCGGAGCGGCCGAGCGCATAGAGCCCCCAGCCGAGCAGCCCGAGCAGCAACACGGCGAGCAATACCAGCAGGCGCAGGCGGCCACGGCTGATGCCGCGGATGACGAGAAAACCCTGCTCCTCGGCCATGTCCGCGTCCTCAGTCCGCGTCCCACCAACCGGGATACGGTGGCAGGCCGCCGGGAAACGCCATCTGGCCGAGTTCATGCAGCGCGCGGCGATAGACCGGACGCTTGAAGTGAATCACCTCGCGCACCGGTTCCCACCAGTCGGACCAGCGCCACTCGCAGAACTCGGGCTCGCCGGTAGAATCGAAGCGCACCGGCGGCGACGGCGAGCGGCTCTCGAGCAGATACCAGCGCTGCTTCTGGCCGATGCAGAGCGGCAACTGGTCGCGCCGCTGGAACCGGGGCGGCAAGCGGTAGCGCAGCCAGCGCCGGGTGACGCCGACGATGCGTACATCGGCAGGCCCGAGGCCGATCTCTTCCTCGAGCTCGCGGTACATGCCCTGCTCGACGCTTTCGCCGACGCGCAGGCCGCCCTGCGGGAACTGCCAGCCCTTGCCACCGGCGCGCTTGCCAAGGAACACGCGACCCTCGCCCTGCATCAGCACGATGCCGACATTGGCGCGAAAACCGTCTGCGTCGATGAGGTCGCTCATGGCCACCCGCAGGTGATCAGGCGCGGCGCGCCGTGATCGACTTGCGATCCTCGAGGTATTCGCGGCCGCGCTCCATCAGCGCGGTGAACGCCGAGGCGTCGCGCGACAGCACCGAGCGGCGCAGCGTCTCGACCGCCTTGGCGAGTGCCTCGAGGGACTCGGCGCCGTAATCATTGAGCGCCTGGATCTCGAAGTAGAGCTGCGGACTCTCCTGCGCGACTCGCGTCGCCACGTCGAGCTGTGCATCGAAGGTGGTGCTCGAGAGCCGCGCGAGCCGCGGCGCCGCCTCGCCGCTGTCGGCGAGTGCCGTGAAGAAGGCGATGTTGAGCGCATGCGACAGCCCAAGCACGTAGGCGATCAGCCGATCGTGCTCATCGAGCGTCATCACCACCTGCTCGACCATGGTCGGCGCGAACAACTCGCGCGCCTTGGCGAGCGCCTCCTCGTGCCCGAGGTCGACAAAGATCACGTGGCGGCCCGAAAGCAGCTCGGTATCGGGTCCGAACATCGGGTGCACCGAGGTGACCCGGCAGCCGTGCGACTTCAACGCCACGAGACCGCCACGAAGCGGCGACTTCAGCGAACCGACGTCAAAGATCACCCCCGGTGGCCGTCGCATGGCGAGTTCGCGCAGCACCGTGTCAGTCTGGCCGAGCGGCGTGGCGACGATGATGAAGTCCTGCTCGAGCGCATCCTGACGGTAATCGCCGATATCGTGCGTGCCGGCCGGCGCGCCTGCCGGATCGCTGACGTCAATCTCGAAGCCTTGCGAGGAGAGGAAATCGACGAACCAGCCGCCGAGCTTGCCGGCGCCGCCAATGACGAGCGCGCGCCGCCCGCTGCCGTGACCGCGCGCGGCGACGCTGGAGCGTTCCTGGGTGGCGAGCGAACTGCGGATCAGCATGCGCATCAGGTCTTCGGCGATACGCGGCGGCACCCCTTTCGCCTCGGCGAGCGCGCGCGCGCCGAGGATGACCTCGCGTTCGCGGCCGTAATCGCGCGTCGCGTGGCCAGTGGCGCGCTTGACGCGGGCGATCTCGCCGCTCGTGCGCTGGCGGTCGGCGATCAGCTCGATGAGCTGGTGGTCGATCTCGTCGAGGTGCTTGCGGAGTTCATCCAGGGTCGACATGGGCTTGGGCTCGTGTTCCTCAGGTGCCGGCGGCGGAGCGCCCGGCGTAATGCGCTACTATAGCCGCGCGCGCCATGCCCATACCCGTACAGTTCCTGCCGGACCCGCTGCCCGCCGAACCGCTCGCGCTCGCGGCCGAGTGGCTCGAGACCGCGCGCCAGCGCCGCGACCAGCCGAACCCGAACGCCATGGTGCTCGCCAGCGTCGGTGCCGATGGCCGACCGTCGGCACGCGTGGTGCTCTGCAAGGAAATCGTGGTCGATCCCGGCTACGTCGGCTTCTTCACCAACTACCAGTCGCGCAAGGGACGCGAGGTCGAGCGCCATCCGCGGGTGGCGATCGTGATGCATTGGGATCACCTGTACCGACAGTTACGTATCGAGGGTCACCTCGTGCGTGCGCCGGCGGCGGAAAGCGACGCCTACTTCCGCACGCGGCCCTGGCAGCGACGGGTCGGTGCCTGGGCCAGCGCGCAGAGCGAACCCGTTGGTTCGCGCGCGGAACTCGAGGCTGCCGTGGTGTCGACTGCACAGCGTTTCGGCGTGCCGGTACCCGGCCCCGAGGACACACCCGCGCCGCCCGGGCTCGGCGATTCGATTCCGCGACCGCCGCACTGGGGGGGATACCACGTGTATGCCGATGCGGTGGAGTTGTGGGTCGAGGGCGAGTCACGCATCCACGATCGGGCCCGCTGGACCCGCAGCCTGCTGCCGGGCGCTGCCGGCGCACCACCGCGCGTGGGCGGCGACTGGCAGGTCTCGCGGCTGCACCCGTAGCGCCGCTGCGCTAGCGCAGCGCGAGTGCCTCGAGCAGCGGCGCGTGCAGCGGCCCGTTGCTGGCGAGCACCGTGGTCGTGGCTAGGCCGATCTCGCCGCCAGCCAGATCCGTGAATCTGCCGCCCGCCTCTTCGACGATCACCGTGAGCGCCGCGATATCGAGGATGTTGACGTCGGATTCGATCACCGCATCGAGCGCTCCGCGCGCCAGCAAGTGGTAGTGCACGAAATCGCCGTAGCCGCGGATGCGGTTGACGCGCGTGACGAGTTCGCCGTAGCGCGACCACTGCGGCCCCGCAGCGAGCGTCTTGAGGTTGCCGCTCGAGACGATCGCCGACTCGATGCGCTCGACGCCACTCACGCGAATCCGCTGACCACCGAGCCATGCGCCCTCACCGCGCTCCGCCCAGGCGAATTCGTCGTAGGCCGGCGCTGACGAAACGCCGAGTACCATACGACCGGCGCGCATCAGTGCGATTTGCGTCGAGAAGAAGGGACACTCGCGCACGAAGGACTTGGTGCCGTCGATCGGATCGACGAGCCAGACGCTCTCCGCGCCCATCGAGTGCTGGCCAGTCTCCTCGCCATAGAACCCGTAGCCCGGAAAGCGGCTCGCGAGTACTTCGCGGATCGCCTGCTCCGCCCTGATGTCGGCTTCGGTGACCGGCGACTTGTCGGCCTTGGTGATGACCTCGAGGTTGCGCTGGTAAAGGCTGCGGATCACGCGGGCGGCCGCTTCGGCGGCTTCGATCGCGGCCTTCAGTTCTGCGGATGGCACGTTTTGTCCCCGGTTCGATGACGGCGGAGTGGTATCTTAAACGCCATGGGAAACAGGCTGAGCAAGATCTACACGCGCACCGGCGACGACGGCTCCACCGGTCTCGGCGATGGCAGCCGAGTGCGCAAGGATGACGCCCGCGTCGAGGCCTATGGCACGGTCGATGAGGCCAACAGCGCCATCGGCATGATCCTCGCGGTGCCCGGACTGCCGCCGGCGGTCGTCGACTGCCTCACCGAAGTGCAACACGACCTCTTCGACCTCGGCGGCGAGCTGTGCATCCCCGGCATGGTGCTGATCAAGCCCGCACAGGTGGAACGTCTCGAGCAACAGCTCGATGCGTTCAACGACCCGCTGCCGCCGCTCAAGGATTTCATCCTGCCGGGTGGTGGCCCGGCCGCTGCGGCCTGCCATCTCGCCCGCACCGTGGCGCGGCGCGCCGAGCGGCGCGTGTGGACCCTCGCCGCCGTCTCGCCCGTCGGCCCGGATGCAGCGCACTATCTGAACCGCCTGTCGGACCTGCTGTTCGTGATCGCCCGCGTCCTCGCCCGCCACGAGAACGGCAGCGAGGTCATCTGGAGCCGCGGCCGGCAGGCTGCCGGCTGAGGCGCGCTCAGTCCTTGCCGGCGAGCACCCGCTCGTCCACTTCGCTGCGGATCTGCGTGCCGATCAGGATCGAGAGGAACAGCGCCGCCGCGAGGCCGATGAACGGCACCTGGTAACTGCCGAACACGTCGAACAGCTTGCCGGTGATCCAGCTGCCGAGACCGACACCGATCGACTCCATGAAACTGATCGACCCGTTGATGCGGCCGATCTCGCGCAGCCCGAAATTGTTGACGGCCAGCATGTTGTAGAGCGTGAACAGCCCGCCCCAGCCGAGGCCGATCACCACCGCCGACATCACCACCCACTCGCGCTTCATGCTCGCGAGCCCGAGCAGGCCGATGAACATGATGACGAGGCAGGCCATGAACACCTTGTGACGATCGATGCGATCGGCGATCGCGCCATTGGCGAGCTTGGCGATCATGGCGACCAGACTGAAGAGGAAGAGCTGCAGGCCGGCCTCCTTCAGCGTGAAGCCGAAGCCCTTGTTGAGATGCAGCACATAGTGCTGCACGAAAGAGAAGATGGCGTAGTAAGTCAAAAACCCTGACAAACCGATGGCCCAGAACGTCCGTGTGCGGATGGCCTGCTGGAAAGTCAGCCCGTGCTGCTTGAGGTCGCCGAGCGCCTCGTTTTGGCCCACCGCCTTGTAGCCCGCCTGCGCCGGCGTGCCGCGGATGACGAAGAAAACGAGCACGAACAGCACCACCGGCATCAGCGAGTTGTAAAGATAGGCCTCGCGCCAGCCGAAGGCCTCGATGAGGTACGGATTGACGAAGGGCAGTACTGCGCTGCCGAGGCTGGTGCCGACCAGCGCGATGCCGATCGCCAGGCCGCGGTGCTTCACGAACCAGCTCGACACGAGGTAGATCACGGTCATCGAGCCGGCGGTTGACAGCGCCAAAGAGAACATGAGGTGGATGAGATAGACCTGTTTGAGCGCGACGCCCATCCAGTTGTCGACGTACAGCCAGAGGCCGAGCGCGGCGAGCAGCAGCGCAATGCCGATCGCGGCGGTGCGGCTGAGCCCGGGGGCGAGCGACCCCAGAGCAACCACCACCACGCCGGCGAGTCCGAGCGCGGTGACCACGGCGATCGCTTCGATCACCGGCACCGGACCACCGTTCGCGATCATGCTGTAGCCGACGTAGCCGAGCGTGAGCAGGGCGCAACCTGCCATGAGCAGATAGCGGGGGTTGTAACGGTCGATGAGGATGCCGATGAACGGCGCGATGGTCGCGGTCAGCGCGAAGTTCAGGAAGTCGCGGAACTTGAAGTCGCCGCGCGCCCAGCCGAACTCGTCGAGCAGCGAGGGATCGAAGATGGTGATGCCGGTGGCCGTCATGCCGTTCGAGAGGAACAGCGCGAGCATGCCCATGACCGCCACCAGCCAAGGATAGTAGCGGGGCGCCTCGCGCCCGGTGGTCTTGTCGTTCATCGTTTGAGTACCCCCTGCGGCCGATCATACACGCGGCGCGATCGTGCCAGAATGCGCCCATGACCGTGCCTTCCAATGCCGCGTTGCGCGCCCTTGATCTCGCGCATGTCTGGCATCCCTGCACGCAGATGAAGGACCACGAGACAACCATGCCGCTCGTGCCGATCCGCACGGGCCGCGGTGCCTGGCTGGAGGACTACGACGGCGGCCGCTATCTCGATGCGATCAGTTCCTGGTGGGTGAACCTCTGGGGCCACGCCCATCCGCAGATCAACGCCGCCGTGCAGGAGCAGTTGCAGCGCCTGCCGCATGTGCTGTTTGCCGGCTTCACCCATGAACCGGCAGCACAGCTCGCCGCGCAACTCACGGCGCTGGCGCCGCCCGGTCTGGAACGCTGTTTCTTTGCCGACAGCGGCTCGGCGTCGATCGAGATCGCGGTGAAGATGAGCTTCCACTACTGGCAGAACACCGGTCGACCGGGAAAGACACGCTTCGTGACGCTGGCGAACAGCTACCACGGCGAGACGCTGGGAGCGCTCGCAGTCGGCAGCGTCGAACTCTACAAGGCGATCTACCGGCCGCTGCTGATGGACGTGATCACCGTGCCGTCGCCCGATGCGCTGGGCGGCGAGCCGGGCGAGTCGGCGGCGCAGGTGGCGATGCGGCGCGCCGCGGAACTCGAGGCGGTGCTCGCCGAACAGGCCGACGGCATTGCCGCCGTGATCCTCGAGCCGCTGGTGCAGTGTGCCGGCAACATGCGCATGCACGACCCGCTCTACCTGCGCCTGGTGCGCGAGGCCTGCGACCGGCACAAGGTGCATCTGATCGCCGATGAGATCGCGGTCGGCTTTGGGCGTACCGGTACGCTGTTCGCCTGCGAGCAGGCCGGCATCACGCCGGATTTTCTTTGTCTTTCCAAGGGACTCACCGCCGGCTATCTGCCGATGTCGGTGGTGCTGACGCGCGAGTCGGTGTACGCCGCTTTTTACGATGAGTACGTCAAGCTCAACGCCTTTCTGCACTCGCACAGCTATGCGGGCAATCCGCTCGCCTGCGCAGCGGCGCTGGCATCGCTGGAACTGTTCCGCGAGCGCGACGCGCTGCGAGCCAACCGCGCGCTGGCCGCGCAGCTCGGTGCCGCCATCCGCCGGGCGTTCGCGGATCATCCGCATGTCGCCGACATCCGCCAGTGCGGCATGATCGCCGCAGTGGAATTCGTCCGTGATCGGCAGACGCGCCGCAGTTTCGACTGGCGCGAACGCCGCCATCTCGTGATCTACCGCCACGCGCTCTCGCGCGGGGTACTGCTGCGACCGCTCGGCAATGTCATCTATTTCATGCCGCCGTACATCGTCACGCCGCAGGAAATCGACTTGATGGTCGAGGTTGCCCGCGAGGGCCTGGACCTTGCCGTGCGCGAGGGTGCCGCAGCGTGAGGCGCAGAGCAGCTTGAGGGAAGTGCGCATCCATCTCGATCTGCCGCCGGCTGATCCGCCGCTGACGCGCGGCCGGCAGGTCGCGCTGCCACCGCAGGCCGCGCAGCACGTAACACGGGTGCTGCGGCTGCGCAGCGGTGCGGCGCTCACGGTGTTCGACGGCCGCGGCGGCGAGTATGCCGCCACACTAGAACTCGCGGGGCGCGATACCGGGCGAGATGCTGCGCGCGTGCTGATCGGCGAGCACCGCCCGATCGAACGCGAATCGCCGCTGCGGATCACGCTGCTGCAGGGCCTCGCCCGCGGCGAGCGTATGGATTGGGTGGTGCAAAAGGCCACCGAACTCGGCGTCGCGCGGCTCGTGCCGGTCGCCACCACCCGCAGCGTCGTGCAACTCGATGCCGATCGCGGCGGACGGCGCAGCGGACACTGGCTCGCGGTGGCCGCCGCTGCCTGCGAACAGTGCGGGCGCAACACCCTGCCGCAGATCGCCGCGCCGCTGTCGCTGGCCGCTGCACTGCAGGATGTGGCCAGCGTCGAGCGGCGGTTCGTGCTCGACCCGGAGGGCGGCGAGACGCTGCGAAACATGGTCGCCGGCTGGGACGGCAGCGTTGCACTCCGCGAACTCGCGCTGCTGGTCGGACCCGAGGGCGGCCTCGAGGAGGCCGAACTGGAACTCGCCCGGCAGCAGGGATTTCGGCCGCTGCGGCTCGGTCCGCGCGTACTGCGGACGGAAACAGCGGGGATTGCCGCGCTCGCCGCACTACAATGTCTCGCAGGAGACCTGACATGACTTCCCGACCGACACTCGCCGTGGTGATGGATCCGATCGCGGACATCAAGTACGCCAAGGACTCGACGCTCGCGATGCTCTGGGCAGCGGCAGCCGACGGCTTCGACCTGCTCTACCTCGAACTCGACGACCTCTGGCTGCGTGATGGCGTCGCCTGCGGTCGCGCGCGGCCGCTGACGGTGTTCAAGGATCCGGCGCGCTGGTACGAACTTGGCGAGGCGCGCACCATGCGCCTCGGCGATATCGACGTCATCCTGATGCGCAAGGATCCGCCGTTCGACACCGAGTACATCTACAGCACCTACATCCTCGAGCGTGCCGAGGACCAGGGTGCGCTGGTCGTCAACCGGCCGCGCGGACTGCGCGACATGAACGAGAAGGTCTACACGGCCTGGTTCCCGCAGTGCTGCGCGCCGACGCTGATCACCCGCGACATGAACGACATGCACGGCTTCCTCGCCGAGCACGACAAGATCGTCTGCAAACCCCTGCATGGCATGGGGGGCCGGTCCATCTTCGTCATCGAGCGGGGCGACAAGAACGCCAACGTCGTCTTCGAGACGCTCACTGAATACGGCTCGCGCTTCGCCATCGTGCAGCGCTACCTGCCGGAGATCGTCACCGGCGGCGATTCGCGGGTGCTGCTGGTCGACGGCGAACCGATGCCGTTCGCGCTGGCGCGCATTCCAAGCAGCGCCGACAACCGTGGCAATCTCGCCGCGGGCGCTACCGGCGTCGGCCGGCCGCTCAACGAGCGCGACCGATTCCTCGCCGGCCAGATCGGCCCGCGCCTCGCCGAGCAGGGCATGCTGTTCGTCGGTCTCGACGTGATCGGTGACTACGTGACCGAGATCAACGTCACCAGCCCCACCGGCATCCGCGAACTCGACAAGCAGTTCGGCATCGACATCGGCAGCGCACTCATCGCGGCGATCCGCCGGCGGCTTGGAGCTTCCCGCGCATGACCCGCGCCAGTGATCCGGCCCACCACAGCCTGACCAACCACCTGCTGGTGGCGATGCCGTCGCTGGCCGATCCGGAGTTTTCGCAGACGGTGACGCTGGTCTGCGAACACAGCCTCGACAAGGGCGCGCTCGGCATCGTCATCAACAAGCCGATCGCCATGACCCTCGGTGAAATCTTCGAGCAGATGAAGCTGCAGACGGGCGACAGCGAACTCGCCGGGCGCAGCGTGCTGCGCGGCGGCCCGGTGCACCGCGACCGCGGCTTCGTGCTGCATCGACCGGGCGGCCGCTGGGACTCCTCGCATGCCGTCTCCGAGCAGATCCATGTCACCACCTCGCGCGACGTGCTGGCGGCGATGGCCCGCGGCGACGGGCCGCCCGATGCCTTCATTGCGCTCGGTTATGCCGGCTGGGAGGTGGGTCAGCTGGAGCGCGAAATGCGCGACAACGCATGGATCTCGCTGCCGGTGGATGAACGCATCCTGTTCGACATGCCGTTCGAGGACCGCTGGCATGCGGTATGGCGGCAACTCGGCGTGGACATCGGCCGCATGAGCCATGTCGCCGGCAACGCCTGAGTCCGCGAGCCACGCGCAGCCGCGAGCGGCGACGCCGGAGGTCGCAGTAGGCTTCGATTTCGGCTTGCGCCGTATCGGCCTTGCCGTCGGCGACACCCTCACCCGCCGCGCACGGCCCCTGCCGGCGCTGCATCGCGGCGGCGCGGCACTCTCGGCAACGGAATGGCAGAGCCTCGCGGGCTCGATCGGCAGCGCGGGCGCGCGGCAACTCGTGGTCGGCTGTCCGTATAATGAAGACGGCTCGCCCAGCGCGATGACCGGGCGGGCGCGGGCGTTCGCGCGGGAACTCGCGCAGCGCCTGAAGTTGCCGGTACACCTCGTCGACGAACGCTACTCCTCGATCGAAGCCGAAGCTGCGCTGCGGGAGCGGCGGCGCGCCGGGGAGCGGGGTCGCTACGACCGGTCGGCGATCGACAGCGCGGCGGCGACCGTCATCCTCGAACGCTGGCTGGACGGCAGCACACGCCCGGAGACGACCTTGCAGGACAACCTTTGATGCAGTCGCAAGCACCGCAGTCGCAAGCACCGCAGTCGCAGGCCGGACAGCTGCGCGGCGACGGCTCCCTGCGCCATCTGCTGACGCTCGACGGTCTGCCGGTCAGCATCCTGCAGCGGCTGCTCGAACGCGCACAGCGCTACGCCGTTCCCGCCACCGCGCCCGCAGCGCGCAGCAACGCGCTGGCCGGCAGGACGGTCGCCGTGATGTTCGCCGAGCCCTCGACGCGGACGCGCGTCTCCTTCGAACTTGCGGCCCGGCGGCTCGGTGCCGACGTCGTGAACATCGAAGTGCAATTGTCGTCGCGCCTCAAGGGCGAGAGCGTGCTCGACACCGTGGCGACGCTCGAGTCGATGCAGGTCGACGCTTTCGTGCTGCGCGATGCCGATGCCGCCGTGCCCGAACTCGTCGCGCAGCATGTCGGTCCTGCGGTCAGCGTGCTCTCCGGCGGCGCCGGCGGTCACTCGCATCCAACCCAGGGGTTGCTCGATGCGCTCACGGTCCGCCAGCACAAAGGGCGCATCAACGGCTTGCGCATTGCCATCGTCGGCGACATCCGCCATTCGCGGGTGGCGCGCTCCGCCTGGCAAGCCTTCGCGGCGCTCGGCGCCGGCGAGATCCGCATCGTCGCGCCGCCGGCACTGATGCCCGCAGCGCAGGAGTTCGCCGGCTGTGTGCGCCGCGAGACGCTCGAGTCGGGCATCGTCGATTGCGATGTGGTGATGATGCTGCGCATCCAGAAGGAGCGCATGGCTGCCGCCGCGATCCCGGATGAAGCCGCCTATTTTGCCGAATGGGGTCTCACGCCCGCACGCCTGCGCGCCGCGCGCGCCGATGCGATCGTGATGCACCCGCAACCCATGAACCGCGGTGTCGAGATCGCCTCGGAAGTCGCCGATGGGCCGCAGTCGGTGATCCGCGACCAGGTCCGCAACGGGGTCGCGGTACGCATGGCGGTGCTCGAAGAAACCCTGCTCGGAAACTGCCGATGACCCCCCAGCACCCTGAACATCGCGGCAGCATCTGCCTCGAGGACGGCGAACTGCTCAGCCAGCAGGCCTACGCCGGCGAACAGTACGTGATCCGCATCCGGGCACCGAAATGCGCGGCGCGCGCAGTGCCGGGAAGTTTCGCGCACCTCAGTGTCGACGACGACATCCCGATGCGCCGGCCGCTGTCGATCATGCGCGCCGACGCCCAGGCGGGCTGGATCGAAATCCTCTACAAGATCGTCGGTCCAGGCCTCGCAGCGCTGGCACGCCGCCGCATCGGCGATTCGCTCTCGGTACTCGGACCGATCGGTCAGGGCTTCACCACCCACCCGTCGCGATCGCGACCGCTGCTGATCGGCGGCGGCGTCGGCATCCCGCCGATGGTGTTTCTCGCCGAATCGCTGCGCGACGATTCGCGCGCCGATTGGCAGCCGTTGGTGCTGATGGGTTCGGAAATTCCCTTTCCGTTCCAGACCCGACCGTCGACCATCCTCGTGCCTGGCGTGCCGGCCGGCGTCATCGCCGCCATGCCGCTGCTCGACGGCTGGGGCATTGCCTCGCGGCTCGCAAGCCGCAGCGGTTTTCCCGGTTGTTTCGACGGCTTCGTCACGGAACTCGCCGCCGCCTGGCTGGCCTCGCTCGACGCCACCGCACTGGCCGAGGTCGAAATCTTTGCCTGCGGACCGACGCCGATGCTGGAAGCAACCGCACGGCTCGCCGCGCGCTTCGGTCTGCCCTGCCAGGTCTCGCTCGAGGAGTTCATGGCCTGCGCCGTCGGCGGTTGTGCCGGTTGCGCGGTGCGCGTCAAGACGGCGAGCGGCGTGGCCATGAAGCGCGTCTGCGTGGATGGCCCGGTATTCGACGGCAGTGCCGTCTTCGACATCTGACGCCCGCGCCCTCGTGACCGAGCTCACGCCCGCGAGCCGACTGGCCGCCGTCCGCGCGCGGATCGCGGCCGCCGCGGGCCGTGCGGGACGCGGCGTCGAGACCATTACCCTGATCGGTGTCAGCAAGCTGCAGCCGGCGAGCGCCGTGGCCGCCCTCGCCGATCTGGGCCAGCAGGATTTCGGCGAGAACTATCTGCAGGAAGGTCTCGCCAAGATCGAAGCGCTGCGCGCACGCCACCTCGGCTGGCATTTCATCGGCCAGTTGCAGGCCAACAAGACGCGCCAGATCGCCGAAAACTTCGACTGGGTGCACACCGTCGATCGTCTGAAGATCGCCCGCCGCCTCGCCGAGCAGCGGCCTTTCCATGCGCCGCCGCTGTCCGTATGCATTCAGGTGCGGCTCGGCGACGAGGCCGGCAAGGGCGGCGTGGATCCGGTCGAGCTGCCCGCGCTGCTCGCCGACGTCGCCGTGCTGCCGCGACTGCGATTGCGTGGCCTGATGACGCTGCCACCGCCGGCAACTACCGAGGCCGACCAGCGACGCTGGTTCGCGCAGCTGCGCGAACTGTTCGCGACAGCGCGGGCCGATCACCCGCAGCTCGACACCCTGTCCATGGGCATGAGCGGGGATCTCGAAGCGGCGATCCTCGAAGGCGCAACCCACGTGCGTATCGGCACCGCGCTGTTCGGCGAACGTCTACAATCAGGCGCATGACTCCACCCGAGCTCGGCAGGGGAATCGGCTTTCTCGGCGGCGGCAACATGGGCCGCGCTCTGGTGGCGGCACTGCTGCGCAGCGGGGCCGAACGCAGCCGTATCTTCGTCGCCGAGCCGCATGCCGCGGCCGCACAGTCGCTGTACAGCGATTTCGGCATCACGGTGGTTGCCGACGCCCGGGAGTTCCTCGAGCGCATCGATTCGCTGGTGCTGGCCATCAAGCCGCAGGACATGGCGGCAGCGCTGCGACCGCTGCAGGGCAGCCTCGAGCGCAGTCGCCCGCTCGTGATCTCGGTGGCTGCGGGGCTCGCGGTGCGACAGCTGCAGCGCTGGTGCGGCGCCGCCGTGCCGGTGGTGCGCTCGATGCCGAACCGCCCGGCGCTCGACGGCGCCGGCGCCACCGGTCTTTACGCCCCGGCCGACGTCGATCCCGCGCTGCGACAGCGCGCGGCGAGCATCCTCGCCGCAGCCGGCCTCGTGGTCTGGGTCGATGACGAAACGCTCATGGACGTGGTCACCGCGGTCTCGGGCAGCGGCCCGGCGTATTTCTTCCGCTTCGCTGAAGCACTCGCCGCAGCAGGCGTGGCGCAGGGCCTCTCGCCTGTCGCCGCCATGCAACTTGCGCGCGCGACCCTGCAAGGCGCGGGCCGCATGGCCGCACCGGGAGCCGACCTTGCCGCCCTGCGCAGCTCGGTCACCTCCAAGGGTGGCACCACGGCAGCCGCACTCGCTGCCTTTGATGCACGGGGACTCGAAGAGATCGTGGCGGCAGGGGTCGCCGCGGCCGTACGCCGCGGGCGCGAACTTGCCGCCGAAGCCGCTGACGGAGACTGATGGTGCACCAGGTCGTACTCTTTCTCGCCGACACGTTCTTCGCGCTGCTGCTCTACGTGTTCCTGCTGCGTCTGCTGCTGCAATGGACGCGCGCCAACTTCCGCAACCCCGTGGCCGAAGCCATCGTGCGGCTCAGCAACTGGCTGGTCATGCCGCTGCGCAGGGTACTGCCGCCGATCGGCCGGATCGACACCGCCTCAGTCATCGCCGCCTACGCCATAGCGCTGGTGCAGACCGCGGCCCTAAACGTCATCCTCGCCGGCGCACTGCCCGACGCCCTGCCTTGGGTCACTGCCGCCGGCATAGAGCTGCTGCGTTCAGCGCTTTGGCTGTATTTCTGGGCGATTTTCATCTACGCAGTGGCCTCGATGATCGCCCCGGGTGTGCGCTCGCCGCTGCAGGATCTGCTCGAATCACTGTGCGCACCGGTGCTTGAGCGCATCCGTCGCGCCGTACCGGCGATCGCCGGACTCGACCTCTCGCCGATGTGGGCCGGCATCATCATCCAGGTACTGCTGATCCTCATCCGCTGAGGAAAGGCAAAAAAGGCCGTTTTTCCGGCTGAAATTCGTCAAAAACAGTTTGCGGCTGCAGCCGCCTGTGCTATTTTTCAACGCGCTTCGCAAGGCGCAAAAACAGCGCGCAAACCCATAAATCCAGGAGTATTCCAAGATGGCGAAAAAGGGTGGTCCGCCGACCAAGTCCGAAATCCTCAACCAGATCGCAAAAGAAACCACGCTGTCACGCAAGAACGTGTCCGCGGTGTTCGACTCGCTCAACGGTGTGATCAAGAAGAGCCTGCGTTCGCACGGCCTGTTCACGCTGCCGGGTCTCGCCAAGCTGAAGGTCGTCAAGAAGCCCGCCACCAAGGCGCGCGAAGGCGTCAATCCCTTCACCGGCGAAAAGATGATGTTCAAGGCGAAGCCGGCCTCGAAGAAGGTCCGCGCCATGCCGCTCAAGAACCTCAAGAACATGGTCAACTGACCAGTTCCGCAAACGGAAACAGAAAGGCCCGGGGCGGCAACGCCCCGGGCCTTTTCTTTTGTGGTGTGGCGGGCTTTTCCGCCCGCCGAAGATCCGGTCGTCAGCCCGGCTGTTCGTCCGCGTCGAAGATGAAGGCCCGCGGGCGCGCGCCGCCTTCGCGACGATCCTTCATGCGCTCGCGCATCTCCTGCATGCGCTGCTGCATCTTCTCGCGCATGGCTGCGGCCTTGGCGCGCTGCTCCGGCGTCAACACCTGCCAGACCTTGGCGCGCAGGTCGGCACTCTGCTGCGCCAGCCGGCTGCTGAGTTCGCCGATTTTCTTCGCGCTCTCGGCGCTCTGCGCCGCGTACTTGGCATCGGCCGGATCGAGGTCGCGCAAACGGCGCGATTCGGTAGCGACATCCTGCGAGAGCTTGCGCATCTCCGGACGCACGGTCGCGATGATCTCGGTGACCTTGCCCTGCTGCTGCGGCGTGAGATCGAGCGAGTTCGCCATCCGCTCGATCGGCCGCGGATCGAGGCCGAGCGCACCGAGGATGCCGTCGCCATGACGGCCCCGCGCGTGCGGCATGCCCATTGGGCCCTCCTCGCCACGGATGATGATGCGGCGCATCTCGCGTCGCTCCATTGGCGGACCTTCCATGCCCGGACCGCCGGCGCCGGGCGGCGGGGGTGGCATCTGCGCAAAGGCCGTTGCCGACCCGAGCAGGGCGGCGGCTGTAAGGATTGCTGCGATCGGCTTCATGTTGGCTGCTCCGTTCATGGCGGACCGGGACCGGGGGGTTCGGCGGGCTCCGCTAGGATGAGAAGATATTCGCCGATTTCGACCGGCCATGACCGACAAGTTTCCCGAACATTCTGCAAAGTTGTGCAAAGCGCGCCACCCCGGGCTGACAAAAGCCGCCAGCCGTCGCACCATTTCGACCGATGACCGCCGCAATCCTGATCGTCGACGACGATCGCGAACTCGCCACCATGCTGGCCGAATTCCTTGGTAACGAGGGCTTCGAGGCGCTGCGCGCCACGGATGGTGCGGCAGCGCTGGAGGTGGTTGACCGCCGCGGCGTCGACCTCGTGATTCTCGATGTGATGCTGCCGGGCAGCAGCGGCTTCGATGTGCTGCGCGAGCTGCGCCAAAGAAAATCTCGATTGCCGGTGCTGATGCTCACGGCGCGTGGTGAAGCCATCGATCGCATCCTCGGCCTCGAACTCGGTGCCGACGACTATCTCGCCAAGCCCTTCGACCCGCGTGAACTCGCCGCGCGGATCCGCGCGGTCCTGCGTCGAACGGGGCAGAGTGCCGAGGCAGCAGCCGACACCGGCACACCCGTCACACTGCAGGTAGGGCAGCTCGCGCTCGAACCCAGGCGCCGACGGGTGACCCTCGGCGGGACGCCGGTCGATCTCACCGGCGCCGAGTTCCGCGTGTTGCAGCACCTGATCGAGGCGACGGGGCAGCCGGTCGATCGCAAAGTGCTGACCGAGCGCGCGCTCGGGCGCAAACTGACGCTCTATGACCGCAGCATCGACACCCACGTCAGTAATTTGCGTCGCAAGCTCGAGCGCCAAGCTTCCTGCGGCATCGAAATCCGCTCGGTACGTGGCACGGGTTACGAACTCATCGATCTTGCCTCGCCCTGAGCAGGCATCCGACGCCGCGTCATGAACCGGCTCGTCGTCCGCATCTTCGCCGCCTTCTTCCTCGCCTTGCTCGTCAGTGCGCTCGGCGCTATCGGTCTCACCGCCTGGGTGTTGAGCGAGCGGCAGCAGGCAGCGGAAACGGAATTGCGCGCCGCCGCGCAGTCGGCTGCCGATGCACTCGCCGATGGCGGTGCGGTTGCGTTGGTTGAATGGACCCGCGCGCGCGTCGAAAAAGCCCAAGGCAACCTCGACATTCTGGTCGTCGACGAGAGTGGTCGCGACCTGCTCGGACGTCCGCTGCCACCGGAGCTGCCGCCGGTCGCAGCGGAGCTCGACGATTATTGGGACTACGGATTACCCGCCGTCCTCCTCGATCTGCCGAGGACGTCGCCCGAACTCGTCAGTGCCGACGGCGAGGTCTTCCGCCTGTTCGCCGTGCCGCGGCGCACGGGTTTCGCCGTCTGGCGGGACGTGCCGCTGCAGGTGCTGCTGCTCGCGCTGGCGGTGACGCTGCTGATGAGCCTGCTGCTCGCGCGCTCGATCACCCGACCGATTCTCGCGCTGCAGGGCACCACCGAAGCGCTCGCCGCCGGCCAACTCGAGTCGCGGGTGCCGGAACCGGCCAGATCGCGGCGCGACGAGCTCGGTCGGCTCGCGCGCTCGCTGGACAGCATGGCCGACCGTCTCGGCAGCCTGATCCGCGGGCAGCGGCAATTGCTGCGCGACGTTTCGCATGAAGTGCGCTCGCCACTCACCCGCATCCGTCTCGCGACCGGCCTGCTCGCGCAACGCGACCCGGCCGCCGCGGCGGCCGTCACGCGCATCGACGACGAGGTCTCTCGGCTCGACGAGCTGATCGACAAGATCCTCGATATCTCGCGTCTCGAATCCGGCGCGACCGACTGGCAGCGCGAACCGCTCGACCTCCGCCATCTCGCCGAGCGGATCCTCGCCGACGCCGCCTTCGAGGCCTCGCGGCTCGGCAAGACGCTCGAGACGCATCTCGGCGAGGCGCCGGCACCGATTCTTGGCGATCGTCACTGGGTGCTGGCGGCGATCGAAAACGTGGTGCGTAACGCGCTAAAGCACACCCCGGACGGCTCGCGGGTGACGGCCGAACTCGAGCTGGCTGACGACAGCGCGAAGCTGCGCGTCAGCGATACCGGCCGCGGCCTCGCCGAGGCGGAGCTGCAGAAAATCTTTGAACCTTTTTTCCGCGGCAGCCACGACGGTGACGGTGTCGCCGCATCGCCGCGTGCCGGCGGTTCGGGACTCGGCCTCGCGATCGCCGCGAGGGTCGTACAGGGTCACGGTGGACGGATCGAGGCGCGCAACCTGCGCGATCAAACAGGAGCGGTTTGCGGTCTTGCGATTACCCTGGAATGGCCGCTTGCAGCCACTCCGCGTCCGGCGCGCCAAACTGCAGCCGCACCCTGAGTCCGGGCTCGGCATTCTCCAGCACCAGCCGACCGCGATGCAGGCGGGCGACCGCAGCAGCGATGGCGAGCCCCAGCCCTGAACCCGGTTGCCGCGAAGTCTCGAGCCGCACGAACGGCCGCACGGCCTGCTCGCGGGCATTGATCGGGATGCCCGGGCCGCTGTCCTGAACGACGATCTCCGGGCCGGCGCCCTGCCCACCGGCACGCACGGCGAGCTTCAGCGCCGAACCCACTGGCGAGTACTTGATCGCGTTCTCGATCAGGTTGCCGAGAGCCTGCGCGAGGATCTGCCGATGGCCGACGACGGTGACGGGCTCGATCGAACACTCGAGGCTCTGCCCGCGCTCCTCGGCCAGCGGCTCGAGCAGCTCCGCCATGTCACTCGCCAGCACACCGAGGTCGAGCTCCTCCATCGAGTCGCGCGACAGGCCGGCCTCCGCACGCGCGAGATCGACCAGTGAGTTGAAGGTTTGAAGTGCACGGCCGAGTTCCGTCTCGGCGTCGTTCAGCAGCTGCTCGCGTACCGCCTCGCTGTCGGCGCTGCGCGCGGCAGCGATCGAACGGCGCACGCGGCCAAGCGGCGCACGCAGATCGTGGGCGAGACTCTCGGTCACCGTACGCATGCCGGTGACCAGCGCATCGTTCTGGTCCAGCATTTCATTGAAGGTGGTCGCGAGCGCGCCCATCGCATCGAGGCGCGGCTGCGCAGGTACCCGCGCAGTCATCTGGCCACGCATGATTTGCCTCGCGGTGGCGGCGAGACTGCGAACATGGTCGAGCACGTAGCGATTGAGGACTACCGCCGTCGCGATGCCGATGAGGATGACCGCGAGCACGGTCAGCACCGCCGCCCGGCCGAGCGCCTTGGCAATATCCACCTGGTCGCTGCTCTGCTGGGTCACCACGAACACCACCCCGTCCGGGTAGCGCTCGCTGATCACATAGGTTGCACCGCCGGCTTCGTCGTCGACGCGATAGGCGGTCGAGGGCGCCGCCAGCACCCGCCGCCACTGCGGAATTCGACCCATGTCACCCACCAGCGGTTTGCCCGATGGGTCTATCAGCACGAAGTAGCGATAGCCCGGCAGCACCTCGTTGCGAAATTTGAGGCCTTGGATGAGACTCTCTCGGCCGGACGTGCGCTCGAATTGCTTGCGCAGCACGAGTTCGCGCCGGACGGACTTGAACAGCTCACGGTCATGGACCTCCATGATGCGGATCTGCAGCCAGGAAAAGCCGAGCACGAACGCCACCACCATCACGGCGAGCGCCAGCAGGGTGGCCGTCAGGGCCCGGCGATCAACAAGATAAGGCCGCATGGCTGGAGCATGCCACGGCAGGCATCGGTAAAAACAGAGCGCCGCCCCGCGAGGGGCCACGGACATGACACAACTGCTGCTGATCGAAGATGACATGGCGATGGCGGGCGAAATCGTTGGCGCCACCCGCGCCCGCGGCTACCAGACCGCGCATATCGCTGACGGTCAGGCTGGCCTGCAGACGGCGCTCGCCGGGCAGTTCGACGTCATCATTACCGATCGCATGCTGCCGAACCTCGACGGCCTGAACATCGTCCGCGCGCTGCGCGCGGCCGGCAACGCCACGCCGGTGATCGTGCTCTCGGCGCTCGATACGGTCGACGATCGGGTCAAGGGACTGCGCGCCGGCGGCGACGACTACCTCGGCAAGCCGTTTGCCGTCGAGGAGTTGCTTGCACGGCTCGAATCGCTGACGCGGCGGCAGGGGCAGGCGGCACTGACTTCGCTGCAGGTCGAGGATCTGCACCTCGACCTGCTCGGTCGCAAGGCGACGCGTGGCGGGCGCACGCTCGATCTCACGGCACGCGAGTTCCGCCTGCTCGAGTTCCTCGCCCGGCACGCCGGACAGGTGGTGACGCGCAGCATGCTGCTGCAGAGCGTCTGGGATATCCATTACGACCCGCAGACCAACGTGGTGGACGTACACGTGAGCCGCCTGCGCCACGAGGTCGACCGCGATGCCGAGAAGCCGCTGATCCTCACCGTTCGCGGCGTCGGCTACACGCTGCGCGGCTGAGCGTTGGTCAACCAGCCGGCGGGGCGACGGCGGCTACGAAACCAGCAATGGCGTCGCGCAGCTCATGCAGTCGCCCATGGAAGAAATGCTCGGTGTCGGCGAGCTTGACGAGCTGCGCCGGACTGCCCTTGGCTGCCAAAGAATTCACCCAGTGCTCGACCTCGTCGGCGTCGACGAGCTCGTCGCGCAGTCCCTGCACGATGAGCCAGGGACAGGAAGGTGGCGCAATCATCGAGAAGTCCCAACGGCCGACCGGCGGCGCCACCGCCACCAGCACGGCGGGCTGCAGACGCTGCGGTCCCACGGCTGGCGCCGACTGCGCCCGCAGTGCCACCCAGGACCCGAATGAAAACCCGCCGAGCCAGAGCGGCAGGCCGGGCCAGCGCTGTCGCGCCCAGTCGGCTATCGCACAGACATCCTGAGCCTCGCCGCGACCATCGTCATGAACGCCCGCCGAGGCGCCGACGCCGCGGAAATTGAAGCGCACGGCAATCGCGCCGGCAGCGAGCAGACTGCGGGCGACGGTGTGGATCACCTTGTTGGTCATCGTGCCGCCGTAGAGCGGGTGCGGATGGCAGCAGAGCGCCACGGCACGCGGCGCGCCAACTGGAAACTCCACCAGCGTCTCGATCTCACCCGCACCGCCCGCCAGCCGCAGCCGCTCTGGCGGCGGCGGCGAGCCGACCGGGTGCGGCTCAGGGTCGACGGTGGACAACGCCGTCCTTCATCACGAAATGCACGCGCCGCATCGTCGCAATGTCGGCCAGCGGATCACCGGGCACAGCGACGAGATCGGCGAGTTTGCCAACCTGCACGCTGCCGAGCCGGTCGTCGATCTCGAGGAATTTCGCCGGCACCATGGTCGCCGATTTGATGGCCTCCATCGGCGGCATCCCCGACTCGACCATCAGCACGAACTCGCGGCCGTTGTCACCGTGTGCGGATACGCCCGTGTCGGTGCCAAACATGATCTTCACGCCGGCCTTGTAGGCCTTGGCGAAGGTGCTCTGGATCTGCGGGCCGATGGCCGCCGCCTTCGGCCGCACCAGCGTCGGGAAGAATCCGTCTTCCTTCGAGCGATCAAACACCCAGCGGCCGGCGGTGATCGTCGGCACATAGAAGGTGTCCTTCTCCTTCATGAGCGCGATGGTCTCGTCGTCCATGAACGTACCGTGCTCGATGCTGTCGACCCCCGCGCGCACCGCGCGCTTCATGCCCTCGGCACCGTGCGCATGCGCAGCGACCTTGAAGCCGTAGTCGCGCGCCGTGGTCACCACCGCGCGAATCTCCTCTTCGGTGAATTGCGGATTGAGGCCGCTCTTCGCCACCGACAGCACGCCGCCCGTGGCGGTGATCTTGATGAGGTCGGAGCCTTCCTTGTAGCGCTGACGGACGGCTTGCGCGGCCTGGTCCGGACCGTTGATGACACCGTCGATGGGTCCGACGTTGGCACCACCCAGAAAATCGGCCCAGCCATTGGTGGGATCGGCATGACCACCCGTGGTGGCGATGGACGTGCCCGCTGCAAAGATACGCGGCCCGGGAACCTTGCCGGCGTTGATGGCGTTGCGCAGTGCGATGCTGGTACGGAAGCCGGCGCCGAGATCGCGCACCGTGGTGAAGCCTGCCTGCAGCGTCCGCTCGGCATACACCACGCCGTCGAGCACCACGTCCGGCCCATCCTGCTTGAAGCCGTTGACCTCGCTGTTGCGGTTGTATTCGCTGGTGAGATGGACATGCATGTCCATCAACCCCGGCATGAGCGTGGACTTGCGCAGGTCGATCACCGTGTCGCCCGCCGCCGGCTTGCGGTAACCGGCCTCGATGGCGGTGATACGGCCACCGTCGACAACCACGGTGCGCTCGGTGAGCGGTGCATCGGCGACGCCGTCGATGACGCGACCGGCGTGGATCAGTGTCGCCGCCTGCAGGCTGGCGATCGTGGCCAGCGCCGCGACCGCGGCCGCGACGAGTGATTTCTTTGACATGGCCGAGCTGCTCCGACTACCGGATGGCGACGAGTTCGACGTCAAATACCAGCGTCGCGCCGCCGGGGATCACGCCGCCCGCGCCGCGCGCACCGTAACCGAGCTCGGCCGGGATGACGAGCCGGCGCTTGCCGCCCACCTTCATGCCGGCGACGCCGAGATCCCAGCCCTTGATGACCTCGCCACCGCCGACCGTGAAGGCGAAGGTATCGCCATGGTCGCGCGAGCTGTCGAACTTGCGGCCCTTGCCTTCGGGCTTCTGCGGGTCCTGCAGCCAGCCGGTGTAATGCACCACGGCCGTCTGGCCGGCGGTGATTTCCGGACCTGCGCCCGGTTCGAGGTCTTCTTTGACGAGGTCAGCCATCGCGCTCTCCGTGGGTGGGGTGTCGCCGCGATCGGACGCCAGCAACGTGGGAAGGTAGACGGCCGCCACCAACATGCCGGTGACGGCGAGGATCAATGCCCAGGCGACCGCTCTCATCGCGGTTCGCCGTTTTCCGGCGCAAAGGCCAGCGAGACGGAGTTGATGCAGTAGCGCAGGCCCGTCGGCTGTGGACCATCCGGGAACACATGACCGAGGTGGGCGTTGCAGTTCGCGCAGACCACCTCGGTGCGCACCATGCCGTGGCTGACGTCGCGATGCTCACGGACCCGGTCGGCCGCGAGCGCCGTCCAGAAACTCGGCCAGCCGGACCCCGAGTCGTACTTGGTGTCCGAGTGGAAGAGTTCG
>CAZIRD010000026.1:0-29812 GCA_964541625.1 uncultured Acidibacter sp. | reverse complement strand
TCGGCAAGCCGACGTGGATCCTGAACCGTTACGACACCTGCTGGCGTTGGCTGCTCGATCGCGAGGACAGCCCCTGGTACGGCGCGGTGAAGCTGTACCGGCAGGGCAGCGATCGCGACTGGACGCCGGTGCTCGCGCGTCTCGCCCGGGATCTCGCCACGCGCAAGGACCGAGAGCAGGCGTGAGCGTCGGCGCGCCGACCGGGACGCCGGGCAGACTCCCCGGTCCGGCAGACGGTATCCTATCCGCCATGTACAAAATCTCTGCGTTTTTGCTTGCGGTCGTTCTCACGCCCCTGCCGTCGCTGGCCGCGGGGTCGGCTACGACGGTCGTACCGCGCGACATCCCGCCCGCGACCCAGGGACGCATCATCCCGAACGCCGACGGTTTCGCCGTGATACCGCGTCGTGAGCGTATCGCCGTGGAAAACCGGCTGCTCGTCGAGCGCCTCGAAAAACTGCTGCCACGGGTGATGGAAGAGGCCAGCCTCGATATGTGGCTGGTGATCAACCGCGAGTACGCCGAGGATCCGGTCTATTTCAGTCTCGTGCCGCAGCCGTCGATGGCAGCGCGCCGTACCACCATCCTCGTCTTCAATCGGCTGCCGAACGGCGACGTGGAGCGTCTCTCGGTCAATCGCTACCCGCTCGGCGGGCCTTACCAGGCGGCGTGGTCGGGGGGTGACCTCGCTGCGCAGTGGAAGGCGCTCGGTGAGCTGATCCGCAGCAAGGATCCGAAGCGGATCGGTATCAACGTCTCGCGGCATTGGCCGGTGGCTGATGGGCTCACCAAGGGACTGCACGAGCAGTTGCTGGAGATCCTGCCGCCGGGCTACGAGCAGCGCCTTGTGCCGGCGCAGGATCTCGTCATCCGCTGGCTCGAAACACGGCTGCCCGGCGAGACCGAGGTCTACACGCACATCGTCGGCATCGCGCGCGGCGTGATCAGCGAGGCGTTCAGTTCGCGGGTCATCACCCCTGGCGTCACCACCACTGAAGATGTCTCCTGGTACATCCGCGAGCGCTTCGAGTCGCTCGGCCTTCCGGCTTGGTTCACGCCTGACGTGAACCTGCAGCGCCCGGGCCTCGGGTGTGACAGGGAACAGGACTTCTGCGGTACCGATGGCGTCATCCGCCGCGGCGACGTGCTGCATACCGACGTCGGTTTCTGCTATCTCAAGCTCTGCACCGACACGCAAGAGATGGGCTACGTGCTGCGGGTCGGGGAGGACTCGGTACCCGCCAGTCTGGTGGCCGCCATGCGTCGCGGAAATCTTTGGCAGGACCTGCTGACGCGCGAGTTCCGCAGCGGACGCACGGGCAACGAGGTGCTGGCCGCGGTGCGCGCCGCCGCTGCGGCGGCGGGCATCGAGAATCGCGTCTACACGCATGCGCTCGGGCAGTTCGGTCATGCTCCCGGGCCGACGATCGGCATGTGGGACAATCAGGGGCCGACGCCTGTGCAAGGCGATTGGCCCATTCACGCCGATACGGCGTATGCCATAGAAGGCAACATCAAGTACCTCGTTCCCGAGTGGGACGGTCAATGGGTGCAGATGAAGCTCGAACAAAGCGCGATCTTCGACGGCACGCGGGTGATCTACCTCGCGGGTCGGCAGACCGAGTGGCATGTGGTCCGGTGAACTGCGTCGGCGTGCCCTGCCGCTTGCGGCGGCACTGCTGCTGATTGCGCTCGCGGCCGGCGGCGTCTGGGTCGCACTCTCCGGATCATCAGGCGGACAACTGCCTGACGACGAACTCACGCCCGCGGTGCGTTCGCAGGCGGCGTTCGTCGGCAGTTCACGCTGCGCCGACTGTCATGCGGCCGAGTACGGCGCATGGCGCGGCTCGCAGCACGCACAGGCCATGCAACATGCATCGGCTGCGACCGTGCTCGGCAATTTCGACGACGCCGAGTTTCGGCACGGCGGGGTGACCTCGGCGTTCTTCCGTCGCGACCGGCGATTTTTTGTGCGCACCGATGGACCGGATGGGCGGCTCGCGGACTTCGAGGTCAAGTACACCTTTGGTATAGACCCGCTGCAGCAGTACTTGGTCGAACTCCCCGGCGGTCGATTGCAGGCGTTGTCGATCGCCTGGGACGCGCGCCCGCGTGCCGCAGGTGGTCAGCGCTGGTTCCATCTCTATCCCGGTGAGCGCGTCGACTTCCGCGACGAGTTGCATTGGACCCGTCCGGCACAGAACTGGAACTTCATGTGCGCCGACTGCCACTCAACCGACATACGACGGAACTTCGACGCCGATACGGACTCCTTCGCCACGCGTTGGTCCGACATCGCGGTCGGTTGCGAGGCCTGCCATGGCCCTGGGTCACGGCACCTGCAGAAGCCGCAGGAACCATATCGAATCGGTTCCGGCAAGGATCGCTCCGCTGCCGAGATGGAGACCTGCGCGGCCTGTCACGCGCGCCGATCGCAGATCGACGAGGGCGCCATCGCGGGCGATGCGCTGCTCGACCACTACCTCCCCTCGACGCTCGCCGAGGGTCTCTACCATGCCGATGGCCAGCAGGTTGCCGAAGTGTTCATCTGGGGCTCGTTTTTACAGAGCCGAAAGTACATGGCGGGAGTGACCTGTGGCGCCTGTCACGAGCCACATACCCAGAAGCTCATCAAGCCGGGCAATGCCGTCTGCACCCAATGCCACGTCGCCGAGCGCTTCGATACGCCTGCACATCACCACCACGGTGCAGCGGATGGGACGGTACGCATGCGAGCCGCGGTGCGTGACGCGCCTGCATGCGTGGACTGCCATATGCGTGAATCCACCTACATGGTCATCGATCGACGGCGCGATCATGGCTTTCATGTCCCGCGCCCGGACCTGACGATTTCTTTGGGGACGCCGAATGCCTGCAACGACTGTCACGCGAATCGCAGTGCTCGCTGGGCGGAGGACGCCCTGATCGCGTGGAACGGCGCCGCACGCAGCGAGTCGGCGCACTTCGGCAAGGCCCTGCGGGCCGGAAGGCAGGGCGATGTGGGTGCCGTGTCCGGACTGCTCGAGGTGATGGCCGACCCGGGTCAGCCGGGCATCGTGCGCGCCACGGCCATAGAGTTGCTGGCGCGCTACCCGGGAGGCGTGACTGGCGAGGCGATCCGCCGCTCGCTGACTGATCCGGATCCGCTCGTGCGGCATCAGGCGCTGGTCGCACAGTCGCAGGTGGTATCGCAGGGGGAGGGTACGCAGCGCCTGGTGGGACTGCTCGCGCCGATGCTGGATGATCCGCTGCGGGCAATCCGCCATGAGGCCGCTCGTCAACTTGCGCTCGCCCGTGCCCCGCTCGCCGAGGCGCAGCGCAAGCGGCTGGATCGCGAACTCGCCGACTATGAGCGCACCCTGCGGCTCGATCTCAGCCGTGGCGAGGGCTGGCTGAGTCTTGGCAATCTGCAGGCGGCACGAGGCGACGTCGCGGCTGCCGAGGCCTCCTTTCGTCGCGCCATGACAGCGGATCCGTTCTTCATTGCCGCATTCGTGAACCTCGCCGACTTGTTGCGCAGCGACGGCCGCGAACTCGCGGTCGAGTCGGTGCTGCGCGAGGGCTTACAGCGTAGTCCGCGCGCGGCGCCCCTGCGCGAGGCGCTCGGCCTCGCCCTGGTCCGCCAGGGCCGCAAAGCGGAGGCCTTGCGGGAGTTCGCTGCCGCCTATCGTGCCGCACCAGGCGAGTCACGCCCGGCCTACGTCTATGCGCTCGCGCTGCACGATGCCGGGCAGGCAGCACGCGCGTTGCGGCTGCTCGAGGACTCACTCCGTCAACGTTTCGACCGTGACACCGCGCTGGCGCTCATTGCGTTCGCGCGCGATGCCGGTGATGCGGCAACGGCCGCGCGGCTGCTGGCACAGCTGCGTGCGATCAACCCCGGTGATCCGGCGCTTGCGGGTCTCGCCAACTAGCGCGGAGTCATCATGGCGCCACGGACCGACGTCGATTACATGCGTCAGGCTCTCTCGCTCGCGCGCGATGCGGCGCTGCGCGGCGAGGTGCCCGTGGGCGCGATCCTCGTGCGGGGCGGACTGGTGCTTGGCGAGGGTGCTAATGCACCGATCCATGACCATGATCCGACCGCCCATGCGGAGATCGTCGCCCTGCGGACTGCCGCGAAGCGGGTGGGTGAATACCGCCTCAATGACTCCACGCTCTACGTGACGCTCGAGCCTTGCATCATGTGTGCGTCCGCGCTGGTCCATGCCCGGGTTCGCCGGGTCGTGTTCGGGGCCTGGGACCCGAAGGCGGGCGGCGCCGGCAGCATCGCGGATATCTTCGGCATCCCGCAGCTGAACCACCGGGTGGACGTTTTCGGCGGAGTGCTGGCCGAGGAATGCGGTACCCTGTTGGCTGATTTTTTTCGCGCGCGCCGTCCATGAAAGCCGTTTCTTCTTTGACGTCCGGGTCGATTCCGCGGACGCTTTTCACCTTTGCACTGCCGATTCTGCTTGGCAACGTTCTGCAATCGGTCAACGGCTCCATCAATGCCGTATGGATCGGCAAATTCCTCGGCGCAGCAGCGCTCACCGGCGCGAACAACTCCAACATCGTCATCTTCCTGCTGCTCGGCGCGGTATTCGGCGTCACCATGGCCTCGACGATCCTCATCGCCCAGCATGTGGGCGCGCGACGCATGGACGAGGCGAAGAAGGTTACCGGCACGAGCGCCACTTTTTTCTTTGTACTGTCGCTGCTCTTTTCGGTTGGGGGTTTCTTTGCCGCTCCCTCGATCCTCCACTGGATGGGCACGCCGGCCGATGCCATCGGCTACGGCGTGGACTATCTGCGTGTCATGTTCGTCGCCTTGCCGGCCTCCTATGCCTTCTTTTTCGTCAATGGCGCCCTGCGTGGCGCCGGCGATTCGAAGACGCCCTTCCGCTTCCTGGTGATGTCGGTGACGCTCGACATCGCCCTAAACCCCTTGTTCATCTTCGGCTTCGGTCCCTTGCCCGCGCTCGGTATCGCCGGTTCGGCGCTGGCCACGCTCGTAGCGCAGTCCGTCAGCCTTGCCGCGATCCTGCGCCATGTCTATCGCGAGCGGCATCCGCTGGCGATCCACCGTGGCGAGGGGCAGTTGCTGCGCATCGACTGGCAGGTGATCCGCAGCCTCGTGCTCAAAGGCATCCCGATGGGCCTGCAGATGATTGTGCTCTCCTCGAGCATGGTGCTCTTCCTGCGGGTGGTAAACCGCTTCGGCTCCGACACCGCCGCGGCATTCGCCGCCGACATGCAGTTGTGGACCTATGTGCAGATGCCTGCGCTGGCGCTCGGTGCAGCCGTGTCTTCGATGGCGGCACAGAACATCGGCGCGAAACAATGGCAGCGGGTTGCCGACACGGCGAAGTTCGGCGTTCTCTTCAACCTGATGCTCACCGGCGTTCCGGTGGTGGTCATCTATCTGACCGAGGGACTGGCCATCAGTGTGTTTCTGCCGCCTGGCAGTCCCGCGCTGGACATCGCCGTGCACATGAACCACATCATTCTTTGGTCCTACCCGCTGTTCGGCATCTCGATGGTGCTCTCCGGCGTGGTGCGCGCCGCCGGCGCCGTGATGGCCCCGTTGTTCATCCTGCTGGTGGCGCTGCTGATCGTGCGCACCCCGCTCGCCGAGTACGGCTTCCAGCATTGGGGCGCTGATGGCGTATGGTGGAGTTTTTCGGTGTCGGCGATCGTCGCCGCCCTGCTCTCGACGGGTTATTACCTTTCGGGTGCCTGGCGCTCCGCCAGCATGCGGGTGGGCGCGCCCGCCTGAGTCGCCACGGCCGGTTCGACCGGCAGCTGCGGGAAACGCGCCTTCAGCAGTTCGTGATACTGCTGCACCCGATCGACCATGACCTTGGTCTCGAAGCCGCGGGCGTAGCCGTTTTTGGCCTGCAGGTACCAGAACTCCTCTGAGAGCAGCGTGAGGCGCTCGCGTACGTCGATCCAGGCGTCGCTGTTGCCACCCTGACGCGCGGTCAGCACGCGTGCGTCTTCGAGATGACCGTAACCCATGTTGTACGAGGCGATCGCCATCCACAGGCGGTCCGGCTCGCGGATCCTGGCCGGCACCGTGTCGCGCAACTGTGCGAGATATCTCGCGCCGGCGAGGATGCTCTCCCTCGCATTGAAGACATCCGCTACGCCGAGCGCGCGCGCGGTACGCGGCATCAACATCATCAGACCCTGGGCGCCGAATGGGGACACCGCCTTCTCGTCCCACATCGATTCCTGATAGCCGATCGCCGCGAGCAGGCGCCAGTCGAGTCCGGTGAGCGCTGAGGCTTCCTCGAAGAACGGACGCAGCGTCTCGAGCCGAAGGTCGATGTCGTCGTCGAGCTGTTCGGAGTTCGCGCGCGGCAGCGCTGACGGTTTGGTGAGCGCCTCGATCTCCAGCGTCGGCGCGGTGGTCTCGCCGCGTTCAGTGGCGAGGAATGCATTCACTGCGTCCAGCAGGTCCCGTCCGTCACGGCGCACCATCCAGTGCAGGCTGCGGCGTTCGGGGAGAGCAAACGCGACGTCGACTGCCGGATGCAGACCGCGCGCGGCGGCGAATTCGCGGCCATCCATCAGCGTAGCGTCCGCACGGCCCGAGGCGACAAGCTCGAGGGGTTCTCGGCCGACGTTGCGGGGTACGACCGTATAGCGGAGTTTGCTGCGCTTACGCGCCGGAGCTTCCTCGAGCCAGGTGAGTTCGGCACTGTCCTCCAGCATCACGATGCGCAAGGGCGCGAGGTCGGCCTCGGCGCGCGGTCGGCGCTTGCCGCGTTCGTGAATCCAGAAGAGCGGCGATTCGGAATAAACGACCGAGGGCAGGGCCAGCTTGCGCCAGCCGGCATCGTTACCGAGCTGCGCGGCGACCAGATCAGCACGATCCTCCTTGAGGGCCTGGCGCAGACCCTTGCGATCGGCCTCCACCACCAGGGTGAGTTTGACCCCGAGGGTGGCGGCGAATTTCTCGGCCAGCAGGTACTCGGGTCCCTCCGGCCCCTCAGCGCCGAGGAAATAGGTGTTTGGGCCGTTCAAGGTGGCGACCCGCAGTTCGCCCCGATCACGGATTTCGGCCAACGCCCGGTCATTGCGCCCGCAGCCGCCCAGCAAGAGGGCGATCAGCAGGCAGGGAAGCAGGCAAATCCCCGGCCATCCCCGGGGGACGCCCCGGCGGCGGCACATGGCTGTCCTCGCGTGGCCCATGTCGGATAGAATAGCCGGCTCCGGAGAGGTACCGAAGCGGTCATAACGGCGCCGACTCGAAATCGGATGGTCGGTTAATCCCGGCACGTGAGTTCGAATCTCACCCTCTCCGCCATTTTCCAGCACCCCGAATCATGCCTGCGAGCCACATTTACAAGGTCATGTTCGTCAACCAGGGCAAGATCTACGAGGTCTATGCCCGCAAGGTCAGCCACGGCGGGCTGTTTGGTTTCATAGAAATCGAGGAGCTCGTCTTCGGCGAACGCTCGACGGTGGTGCTCGACCCGAGCGAGGAGCGCATCAAGGCCGAGTTCGAGGGCGTCAAGCGCAGCTTTCTGCCGATGCACTCCGTGCTGCGTATCGACGAGGTCAAAAAGCAGGGCGTAAGCAAGATCAGCGCACTCGAGGGATCCAACGTCGCCCAGTTCCCCATGCCCGTGTACACGCCGCCCTCGGGCGATGGCATGAAGAAGTAGGCCACGCCGGCTCATGCTCGTACGCGGCGCCCCCGCGCTCTCCGGATTTCGCATCCGCAAACTGCTCACTCGCCTGCGCGACGTCGTCGCGGCGGTCGAGTCCATCGAGGCGCACTACCTCCATCTGGTCGATCTGCGGCGCGAGCTGAGTGACGAGGAACGCCGAGTACTGCGCGCACTGCTGCAGTCCGGCGTCATGCCGGCTTCGACCTCTGCGCCGTCATCGGCTGCGGCTGCGGCGCAGGATTCCAACCCGCTCGACTCTCCCTGCCCGGTGCTCTGGGTCATCCCGCGCCCCGGCACAATCTCGCCCTGGGCGAGCAAGGCCACCGACATCGCTCATGTTTGCGGGCTCGATGCCGTGCGCCGGATCGAACGCGCGATCGAGTACCGGCTTGGCAGTTCAGCGCCGCTCGATGCCGCGGCGCTGGGCGCGCTCGCGCCGCTGCTGCATGACCGGATGACCGAAGCGGTCATCGACGATATCGCCGAGGCACAGCGGCTCTTCGCGACCGAGGCACCACGGCCGCTGCGCCGCGTGCCGCTCGCCGGAGGTCGCGCGGCGCTCGAGACGGCCAATGCGGGACTCGGACTCGCGCTGTCGGCAGACGAGATCGACTACCTGCTCGAGGCCTTTGGTGCGCTCGGTCGCGACCCGAGCGATGTCGAACTCATGATGTTCGCGCAGGCGAATTCGGAGCATTGCCGTCACAAGATCTTCAACGCCGACTGGGTGATCGACGGCGCGCCACAGCCGAAGTCGCTGTTCGCCATGATCCGCAACACCCATGCCCGGGCGCCGCAGGGCGTGCTCAGCGCCTACCGCGACAACGCTGCCGTGATCGAGGGCGCGGCGTTCGGTCGTCGCTGGTTTCCAGATCCGCAGAGTGGCGTCTACGCAGCGCGGACCGAGCCAATCGACATTCTGCTGAAGGTCGAGACGCATAACCACCCGACGGCGATCTCGCCGTTTCCCGGCGCCTCCACCGGTTCGGGCGGCGAGATCCGCGATGAGGGCGCGACCGGTATCGGCGCCAAGCCGAAAGCGGGACTGGTGGGCTTCTCGGTCTCGCATTTGCGCATTCCGGGGTTCCTCCAGCCTTGGGAGCAGCTGCCCGGCAAGCCGGCACCGGGGAAGCCCGAGCGCATCGCCTCGGCGCTCGACATCATGCTCGAGGGACCGCTCGGCTCCTCGGCCTTCAACAATGAATTCGGTCGGCCCGGCATCAACGGCTACTTCCGCACCCTCGAGATCCAGTCGACGGGCGATCCGTCGGGCCGGTACCGCGGTTACCACAAGCCGATCATGATCGCCGGCGGTCTCGGCAACGTGCGGCGCGAGCATGTCGAGAAGCGCGACTGTCCGGCGGGCGCCAAACTCATCGTGCTGGGCGGCCCCTCGATGCTCATCGGCCTCGGTGGCGGCGCGGCATCCTCGCTGGGCGCGGGTGTGTCATCGGCTGATCTCGATTTCGCTTCGGTGCAGCGCGGTAACCCGGAGATGCAGCGACGTGCCCAGGAGGTGATCGACCGCTGCTGGGCCCGCGGCGACGACAATCCCATTCTGCTTATCCATGATGTCGGCGCCGGTGGCTTGTCGAACGCCGTGCCCGAGGCGGTCGCCCACAGCGGCCGCGGCGCCATCGTGGATTTACGCGCGATCCTCAGCGACGAGCCCGGCATGTCACCGATGGAGCTGTGGTGCAACGAGTCGCAGGAGCGTTACGTGCTCGTGGTGGCGGCAGGCGCGCTGCAGGAGTTCGCGGCACTCTGCGCCCGCGAGCGTTGTCCGCATGCGGTGATCGGCACACTCACTGATGACGGCAGGTTGCTGGTCCGCGACGAACTGCTGGGTGAAACGCCGGTCGACATGCCGATCGATGTGCTGCTCGGCAAGCCCCCCAAAATGCTGCGCGAGGTGAGTTCGCAGTCTCACCGCGGACTCGACTTTGGTGTCACCACGATCGACCCGCGTGAGGCGCTGCGGCGTGTGCTGCACTTCCCGGCGGTTGCCGACAAGACTTTCCTCATCACCATCGGCGATCGCAGCGTCGGTGGCATGGTTTCGCGCGACCAGATGGTCGGACCCTGGCAGGTGCCAGTGGCCGACTGCGGCGTGACCACCGCCGATTATTTTGGCCACGCTGGCGAGGCGTTGGCGATGGGCGAGCGCACGCCCGTGGCGATTCTCGATTCCTGCGCCGCCGCGCGGCTCGCGGTCAGCGAGGCGATCACCAACATTCTCGCGGCCGACATACGCAGGCTGGGCGACATACGCCTGTCGGCCAACTGGATGGCGGCCTGCGGCGAGCCGGGCGAGGATGCGGCCCTCTATGCCGCGGTGCGTGTGGTGGGCGAGGAACTCTGTCCGGCGCTCGGCATTGCCGTGCCGGTCGGCAAGGACTCCCTATCCATGCGCACGGCCTGGCGTGACGACAGCGGCGGGCAGCGCGCGGTGGTGGCGCCGGTTTCGCTGATCGTTTCGGCGTTCGCGCCGGTCGGTGACGTGCGTCGCTGCTGGACACCGCAGTTGCGCACGGATTGCGGCCATACATCCCTCATCCAGATCGACCTTGGCGAGGGTCGCAACCGTCTCGGCGGCTCGGTGCTGACACAGGTTTACGGCGGCCTCGGCACCACACCCGCGGATCTCGACGATCCTGCGCTGCTGAAGAATCTCGCTGCCGCACTCGCTGAGTTGCGCGCGATGGACGTGGTGCTTGCCTACCACGATCGCGCCGATGGCGGCCTCGCGGTGACGCTCATCGAGATGGCCTTCGCGGGACACTGCGGTATCGACGTCAATCTCGGCAAGCGCGGCCGCAGCGAACTCGGTAACAAGGCGGCGGCGCTTGCGGCGCTGTTCGCGGAAGAGCCGGGTGTCGTGCTGCAAGTGCCGTTCGAGCGCGGCACGGATGTGATCGGCGTTCTTTTCCGGCACGGCATCGGCCACTGCAGCGCGGTCATTGGCCGCGTCGAGCCGGACTCGGATCGTATCCGCATCGCCGCCGGCGAACTCGTCATCGAGGAATCGTGGGCAGCGCTCAAGCGCGAATGGTCGGCCACCAGCCGCGAAATGCGCGCACTGCGTGACGATCCGGATTGCGCGCGCGAGGAATTCGAGGCCGCAACCGATCCGGCGACCGCGCCGCTGCAGTCGCTGCTCTGCTTCGATCCCGAGGAGGACATCACGGCGCCCTTCGTCGCGCGCGGCGCAAGACCGCGGATCGCGGTGCTGCGCGAGCAGGGGGTCAACAGCCAGGCGGAGATGGCGGCGGTGTTCGATCGGGCAGGCTTCGAAGCCCACGACGTCCACATGACCGACCTCATATCCGGTACGCGGCGACTCGACGAGTTCCGTGGACTCGTCGCCTGCGGCGGTTTCTCCTATGGAGACGTGCTGGGCGCGGGCGAGGGTTGGGCGAAGTCGATTCTCTTCAACGCGCGCTTGCGGGACGACTTCGAAGAATTCTTCGCGCGGCGCGAAACCTTCGCCCTCGGCGTCTGCAACGGCTGCCAGATGATGGCGCACCTTGCGCCGATCGTCCCGGGCGCCGCGCACTGGCCGCGCTTCGTGCGCAACCGGGTCGAGCAGTTCGAGGGCCGCGCCACGCTGGTCGAAGTGACGTCGAGTCCGTCGATCCTGTTTGCCGGCATGGCGGGCTCGGTGCTGCCGATCGCCGTTTCGCACGGCGAGGGACGGGCCGCGTTCGTCGACGCGGCCCAGGCCGCTGCCTGCGAGGCCTCCGGCACCGTCGGCCTGCGCTATGTCGTCCGTGCCGGCGAGGTGGCGAGTCGCTATCCCGCCAATCCGAATGGCTCTCCGAACGGTCTCGCAGCGCTCTGCAACCGGGATGGACGCGTGACGCTGATCATGCCGCACCCTGAGCGCGTGTTCCGCAACGTGCAGATGTCGTGGCGATCGCCGGGCAGCGGCGAGTATTCGGGCTGGATGCGTTTCTTCCGCAACGCGCGGGCCTGGATCGGATGAACGCCGCGCGCACGCCCGTCTTCGAGATACGGGGGCTGCGCAAGACATATGGCGAAGGCGCCGCGGCGGTGCATGCGCTGCGCGGTATCGACCTGCATATTGATCCCGGCGAGTTGCTGGTGCTGCTCGGCCCGTCGGGTTCGGGCAAGTCGACCCTGCTCAATATTTTGGGCGGCCTCGACCGACCCACGGCGGGCAGCGTCCGATTTGGCGAGCTGGAACTCGCCACCGCGAGCGATGCCGTGCTCACCGACTACCGGCGCCATCATGTCGGTTTCGTCTTCCAGTTCTACAACCTGATCGCCAGCCTCACGGCGCGTGAGAACGTCGAGCTCGTCAATGAGGTCGCTGACGATCCCATGCCGGCGGACGAGGCACTGCGGCTCGTCGGTCTTGGCGAGCGGCTGACGCATTTTCCAGCGCAGCTCTCAGGCGGTGAGCAGCAGCGCGTGGCGATCGCGCGCGCCATCGCCAAGCGGCCCGCCGTGCTGCTTTGCGACGAGCCCACCGGTGCGCTCGACGTCGCCACAGGCATCCGCGTGCTCGAGTCGCTGCTCGAGATCAACCGCCAACTCGGCACCAGCACCCTGCTGATCACCCACAATGCCGACATCGCGCGACTCGGCGATCGGGTCGTGCGCTTCGCCGACGGCCTCATCCGCTCGATCGACGTCAACGCCGCGCGCGTGCCACCGGCCGAGTTGCATTGGTGAAACCGCTCGATCGCAAGTTGCTGCGCGACTTGCGGCGTCTGTGGCTGCAGGCGCTGGCGGTGGGTACGGTCCTCGGCAGCGGTATCGCCATCTTCGTCATGGCGACCGGCATGTACGCCTCGCTCGAGGCGGCACGCGATCGCTACTACGCGACCTCGCTGATGGCCGATCTCGCCGGTTCGTTGGTGCGTGCACCGCAGCGGCTCTCGACGGAACTGGCCGCCGTTCCGGGCGTTGCGGGCCTTGAGGCGCGGGTGGCCGGCGTGGGACTGCTCAGCCTGGTTGATGTCGCCGAGCCAGTCTCGGCGCGGCTCGTGTCGCTGCCTGCGGGACGACGCCCGAGCGTCAACGACCTCGTGCTCAAGAGCGGTCGCTGGCCTGACGCAGCGCGCAGTGCCGAGGTGCTGGTCAACGAAGCCTTCGCCGAGGCACATGGCATCAACCCCGGCCTGCGCGTGCCCTTGCTGGTCCGCGGACAGCGCAAATGGGTCGAGATCGTCGGCATCGCCAGCAGCCCCGAATTCGTGTTCGCCGTAGCGCCGGGTGACATCCTGCCCGAGCCGCGCCGCTTCGGCGTGCTGTGGATGAACCGCGAGGCCATCGGTCGCGCGCTGGATCTCGATGGCGCGTTCAATGATGTGGTGCTGCGCCTGCAGGCAGACGCAGATCGCCGCGCGGTGATCGCCGCCATCGATGCGCGACTGGCCCGCTACGGCGGCCGCGGTCTCTATGGGCGCGATCGCATGCTTTCGGCACGCTACCTCAATGACGAGCTGTCGCAACTGCGCACGCTCGCCAGCATTCTGCCGCCGATCTTCCTGCTGGTGGCCGTTTTTCTCATCAACGTCACACTGTCGCGCCTCGTCGCCACCGAGCGGGCCAATATCGGTCTCCTCAAGGCCTTCGGCTATGGCAACGGCACGATCGGGCTGCACTACGCCAAGTTCGCGCTGGCCTTCTGCCTCGGCGCGGCGGCCCTCGGGATCATGCTCGGCAATTATGTCGGCCGGTACATGGCCGATGTTTACCTGCTCGTCTACAGGCTGCCGGAGCTGCCGTTCCGCGCCGGGCCGCTGGTGCATCTCGGCGCGCTGGCCGTAGCCCTCACTGCCGCCATCCTCGGCGCCGTGTCATCAGTACGGCGTGCGGTCCGACTCGCGCCCGCCGTGGCGCTCTCGCCGCCCGCACCGACAACCTTTCGCCGCTTCGGCGAGCAGATGGAGCATAGGCTGCGCGCCATGGACGCGCGCTCGCGCATGCTTGCGCGGCGCATCCTCAGGTTTCCGCGCCGCTCGGCAACCACGGTCGCCGGTATCGCGCTCGCGCTCGCGCTGCTCGTGATGTCGGAGCATTTCCCGATTGCGGTCGATCGAATCATCAGTATCAATTTCGGCATGACGCAGCGCATGCAGGTGACGCTGACCTTTGCCGAGCGTGAACACGAGCGGGTGCTGCGCGAGGTCGCGCGTTTGCCCGGCGTGCTGCAGGTCGAGCCCCTGCGCACCGCGGAGGTCATTCTTTCGGCGGCGGACGGCGGCAGCGGTCTGCGGCGCGAGCGTGAGGCCGTGCTCGGCATACCGCGCGGCGCTCTGCTCAATCGTGTGGTCGGCACCGACCTGCGGGTGGTTGAGCCCCGCGCGGAGGGGCTTACGCTCGCGGGTGGTCTCGCGCGCAAGCTTGGCGTGCAGGTGGGTGACCGGCTTCGGCTCGAGGCCACGGACGGACCGCGGGTGATCACCGAGGTGACCGTCGTCGGCATCGTCCAGCCCTTTCTCGGCTCAGCGGCCTACATGGAGCAACAGGCGCTTGGTCGTCTGCTGCGCGAGCCTGCGAGGGTCGACTCCGCTTATCTGCTGATCGATGCGCTGCAGCGCGAGCGTCTGAATGCGCGACTCAAGGAAATCCCTGCCATCGTCGGTGTGACCTACGCTGACAATGCCGAGCGTTCCTTGCGGCAACTCTTCGAGCAGGGCGCCGGCTTCTTTTCCTTCATGTTCCGCGCCTTTTCATTGCTCATGGCGGCGGGGGTGGCATTTTCAGCGGCGCGAGTGACGCTCGGCGAACAGGAACGTGATCTCGCCACGCTGCGCGTGCTGGGTTTTCGCCGACGGGAGGCCTCCGCGGTTTTGCTCGGCGAACTCGGTGTGCTGCTGGCCGTGGCCGTGCCCCTCGGGCTCGCGCTCGGTGCCGGTCTGTCGCGCTGGATGATGGCGCAATTCGAGACCGAGATTTTTTCGTTCCCGTTCGTGTTCGACCTCAACGCTTATGCGCGGGCGGCCGTGTTCGTCATCGCTGCGGTGACGGTTGCGGCCCTCTGGGTGCGGCGGGATGTGGATCGACTCGATCTCGTCGCCGTGCTGAAATCACGCGAATGAAAGCCTTCAGTCTTGCCGGTTTCCTGCGCAGCCGCTGGTATTACCTCGCCGGCATCGCCGTGGTCCTCGGCCTTCTGCTGGTCGCCGTCTGGCCGGCGGCGGTGGAGGTCGAGGTGGCAACGGTCGATCGCGGTGTTGTGCGGGCAAGCATCGTCGATGAGGGACGCACCCGCATGCGCGAGGTCTATGTGATCAGCGCGCCGGTGGCGGGTCGCGTGCTGCGGCTGGTGGTCGAGCCGGGCGACCAGGTGGACCGGGGTGAGGCGGTTGCGCGCATGACACGCGGAGTCGCCGGCTTCCTCGATCCGCGTCTCGACGCCGAGGCCAGTGCCGCGGTCGCTGCTGCCGAGGCGCGTCTGCGGGCTGCGACCGCCGATCGCGAACTGGCCGGCTTAGAGGAGCAGCGCGCCACCAAGCTTGCGGAGTCGCGGCTGGTCGCCGACGCCGTGCGCGACACTGCCCGTACCCGCTTGCGCGCCGCGATGGCCGCGGAGTCTGCGGCGAACGCCGAATTGCGCCGCGCGCGCAGCGCGCTCCTTGCGGCGGGTATCGATGGCGGATCTGCGACGGTCATGCTGCGCGCGCCCGTCGCCGGCGTCGTGCTCGGAGTGCCGCAAAAAAGCGAGGCGATCATTGGTGCCGGGACACCGGTGGTGACACTCGGCGATCCAACGAAGGTCGACGTGGTGGCCGAGTTCCTCTCGCAGGATGCGGTGCGTGTGCGCCCCGGTGATGCGGCCTTCATCGAGAACTGGGGTGAGGCCGGTCTTGGGCAGGCCGCAATCCCCGCACGGGTCGAACGGGTCGAGCCGGTGGCCCGCACCAAGATTTCTGCGCTTGGCATCGAAGAGCAGCGGACGCGCGTCATCCTGGGTTTCGCCGCGCCGCTGCCCGCTGCGTTGCGTGCGCATGATTACCGCGTCGATGCCCGTATCGTCACCGAGGCCGTCGACGATACGTTGCGCGTGCCGCTCGGTGCGCTGGTGCGCGAGGGCAATCGCTGGGCCGTGTTCGTGGTCCGCAGCGGTCGGGTCCGGCTGCAGCGCGTCGAGGCCGGGCTGCAGGATGAGGCCTTTCGGGCCGTGTCCGGTGGCGTTGAAAAGGGTGATCAGGTCGTGCTCTTTCCCACGGCAAAGGTCATCGATGGGGTTCGGGTGGCCATCCGTCAGCGATGAGCAGGCCTGCCGCTAGCCCGCAGCCCCGATGCCAACTTGACCGTCAAGCGGTCTTTACATTACCTTTCAAAGCAATAGCCCGCGTTTGACGGGCAGGGCGTGGCGTTGCGGGGAGGGGTCTCCGACGATCACGTGAATGGGAAGGCCTTCAGGGCCATTAAGGGAGTGACAACTTGAACAGCATCAATCCGTCCATTCGTGGCGCGGTCGCGCGCATCATTTCCGGCTCGGTCGCCCTCGTGGCGGCACAGGGTGCCATGGCGCAACAGGCGCAGCAGGGCGCGGCCGATCTGCAGGAAGTCGTCGTCACCGGTACGCGTATTCAGCGTCCCGACCTCGTCTCCAACAGCCCCATCAACACCGTGACGGCCGAGCAGCTCGAGCAGCTCAACGTCATCAACCTCGAAGGCCAGCTGCGCTCCTTGCCGCAGTTCCTGCCTGGCGCCACCGAGTACATCAACAACGGCAACCCCGGCGCCGCGACGATCAACCTGCGCGGTCTCGGTTCGAACCGCACGCTGGTGCTGATGGACGGCAAGCGTCTGCCGCCGTTCGGCACCAGCGGTGCCGTCGACATCAACCTCATCCCCTCGGCCATCGTCGAACGTGTCGATGTGGTCACGGGTGGTGCCTCTGCGGTCTACGGCTCCGACGCGGTATCGGGCGTCGTCAACTTCATCACCAAGAAGGACTTCAGCGGCCTGCAGGTTGACCTCAACACTCGCCAGTACGGCGAGGGTGACGGCAAGGTGCAGAACGCGGCGATCACCGCCGGTGGCAAGTTTGCCGACGATCGTGGTTCGGCGATCTTCTCCTTCGGCTACACCAAGCGTGACCCGGTGCTGCAGGGCGATCGGCCGTACTCGAACTACAACCTGTTCGCGTCCGACGGTTATCGCTATGCCGGTAACTGGTACGAGTACTCCTCGGATATTCTGGGAACGGACCGCCGCCTCGGCTCGAGTAACGCAGGCGTCACTCGTGCATCGGTGCGTTCCGCCACTGGCGGGTTTGCCACCCGCTACTTCACGCCGGACGGGCAGCTCGTCTCGAGCGCTGGCCTCGGTCAGTACCGCGGCAACTCGTCGTTCAACTACAACCCGTACAACTACTTCCAGGTTCCGCAGGAACGCTGGTCAGCATTCGGCTCGGTGGATTTCGCCCTCAGCGACTCCCTGCAGGTCTACGGTCGGGTGTTCGCGGTCAATTCCGATGTGCCGACGCAGCTTGCCTCGTCCGCATACTTCGGTGGCTCAACCGGTACCTTCGAGATCAACCTCGACAACCCCTTCCTCTCGGCTGCGCAACGTACGGCATTGATCGCCGCGTACAACGCCGAGGCGGCGTTCCCGTATCCGGGGACTACGGCCCACGGCGTCTACAACCCGAATGCCGCAGCCGGCTCGCAGCTCGTGCGCGTGACCGGCTTGCGTCGTCGTTTGATCGAGCTCGGACCTCGCGTTGGTGTGTCCGAGAGCAAGACGGTGCAGATGACCGCTGGCCTGCGTGGCGATCTTGGCGAGACCGGCTGGAGTTGGGACGCGTCGGCGCAGTTCGGCCGCGTCTCGCGCTTCGACGGCACCGAGAACGATGTCAGTATCGCTCGGGCCCGGCAGGCCATTATCGCCATCCAGACCCCGACCGGCATCAAGTGCGTCTCGGGCGGCGAGTGCGTGCCGATCAACATCTTCAACGGCAATGGCGCGCCGTATCGTGACACGGGCGTGCCGATGACCGGCAACATGTCGCAGGCGGCGCTCGACTTCGTTCGCGCCAACTACTACTCCTCGCAGGTCACCGAGCATCACTCCGCGTCCGTCAGCTTGTCGGGTTCGCTCGATGCAGTGAAGTTCTCGTCCGCCGAGGACGCGCTCGGTCTTGCCTTCGGTGCCGACTGGAACGAATTCACCTCCGACTATCGGCCTGATGATCTCACCAAGTACGGCGGCGCCATGGGTCAGGGTGGCACCTCGCCGCCGCTTGCCGGGCGCGTCGACTCCGCGGAAGTATTCGCAGAGGCCTACCTGCCTATCGCCTCGGGGAAGGCGGGTATCGAGAACCTGGCTCTCGAGACTGGTGTGCGTTATGCAGACACCAACCTCGCCGGCGCCTTCGAGACCTGGAAACTGGGCCTCGAGTACTCGCCCATCCCGGGCTATCGTTTCCGGGCCATGGCACAGCGTGCGGTGCGTGCGCCGAACATCGGCGAGCAGTTTGCGCCAGCGTCCTTCGGACTTACCGAAGTGCGTTCGGATCCCTGCGCCGGCTCGGCGCCCGTCACCAATGCCACGCTGCGGGCGAAGTGTCTCGCACAGGGCGCGCCGGCCTCGCAGATCGGTTCGATTCGTGCGCCTGCGGCACAGCAGGCGGCGAGCATCACCGGTGGTGCCGTCGCGCTCGGTGTGAAGCTCAATCCGGAAGAGGCGGATACCTTCACCGTTGGTCTGCAGATGAATCCGGAGTCGATCCCTGGACTCTCCGCGTCAGTCGATTACTACGACATCAAAATCAAGGGTGGCATCGGCACCTACGGCGCGCAGGAAGTCCTCGACAACTGCTTCAACAACAACCTCGCGTCGTTCTGCACGCTGATCAAGCGCAACGCGGTCGGCGAGCTGGAGGGTGATGGCTTCGGGATCGTGCAGGAAACCCGCAACCTGTCGAAGCTGACCGCCAAGGGCATCGACTACTCGATGGGCTACAACCTCGAACTCGGCGAGTACAAGGTCGCACTCGGCCTGTCGGGTTCGCACACCCTGGAGAGCGACTTCACGTCGAGCCCGGCGGCTCCGGTCATCAAGTGCAAGGGCGTGTATGGCGACACCTGTGGCAACCCGACCCCGGTGGATCGGGCAACCTTCTCGGTGGGTGTGACCTGGCGGTCGCTGACGGCGACGGCCTTCGTGCGTCATATCTCGGCAGTGGATGTCCAGGAGCGCAAGGACGACCCCGATCAGAAGGGGCGCAGCATCTACCTGATCGAAAACATCCCGGCGTACAACTACCTCGATCTGTCGATCGGCTGGAAGTGGAACGACCAGTTGCGTGTCACCCTTGCCGCGCAAAACCTGCTCGACAAGGACGCCACGGTGGTGGGTAACATCCCGGGTGCGAACACGGCGCCGAACACGTACGTCGATTTCTACGACCCGCTCGGCCCCCGTTACAGCCTGGGTGTATCGTACAAGTTCTGAGTCGTTCAAGACGATCGATGAGCTGAAGCACTGGGGTGTCGCGCAAGCGGCACCCCAGTTTTTTTTGGTTTACGTTATCGACATGTCCGGTGATTCGATGGGTGGACGATGAGCGTCGAACAGGAACTGATGCGGGCCGCGCGGGATGCCGAGGCGGCGGGCGATCTGGCAACAGCTCGCGCGAGCTACCAGCGGCTGCTCGAGACCAATCCTCGCGAGGCGCGCGCATCGACGGCGCTGGCGCGTATCGAGCTGACTGCCGGGCGCGCCGAGGCAGCGCTAGGTTGGCTTGCGCCGCTGTCGCCCGGTGGCACGGAGGCCGCGGTACTCACCGACGCGTTTCTGCTCAAGGCGGCCGCCCTCCGCCTGCTGGGTCGTGCCGAGGAGGAGTTCGCGGCGTTGCAGTCGGCGCTGGCCGTCGACGCCTACTGTTGGCCGGCATTGCTGCAGAAGGCTGAGTTGCTGGAGCGTCAGGGGAAGCCCAAGGCGGCCGCGCTGCTCTACCGCGATGTGCTGAGGATCTCCCCGCCCGCCGAGTATCGTCCCGAGGCCTTCAAAAAGCCGCTTGCGCACGCCGAGGGCATGGTTGGCATGTACGGCGAAGCATTGGAGATGAACCTGCTGCAGGCGCTCGACGGCTTGCCCGGTCTGTCGCAACGTTGGCGTGAAGCCGTGTCCATCATGGCGGGTCGCAGTACGCCATACGTGTCGGTCAGCAATCAGCTCGCCGTGCCGCGCTTGCCAGCGCAGCCCTTCTTTCGCCGCGAGATGTTCGAGTGGACCAGCGAGCTCGAGAAGCGCACGGCGGCAATCCGCGAGGAGATGATCGCGGTCATGAGCGAGGCGGGCGCCGAGTTCGCACCGTACGTGCAGTACCAGCCGGGCGAGCCCGTCAACCAATGGGCCGAGCTCAACCACTCGCGGGCGTGGACGGCCTTCCATCTTTATCGGGGCGGCGAGCCGGTACCCGCCAATCTTGCCCGATGTCCACGGACGGCCGAGGCCCTGAAGCTCATCGATTCCGTGCATCTCGCCGGTACCTGCCCCAATGCGATGTTCTCGGTGCTGGCACCCAAAGCGCATATTCCGCCCCATCACGGCGAGTCGAACGCGCGGCTGGTCGCGCACCTGCCGCTGGTCGTGCCGGACAACTGCCTGTTCCGGGTCGGTTACGACAATCGGCGCTGGGTGGAAGGCGAGGTGCTGATTTTCGACGACACCATCGAGCACGAGGCCTGGAACGACAGCGACGAGATTCGCGTGGTGATGATTTTTGACGTCTGGAATCCGCTGCTCGCCGCCGAGGAGCGCGTCATCGTGCAGCGCATGGCGGAAGTCGAGCGACAGTTCCGCCTCGACGCCTAGGCTCAAGTCGCGATCGGCAGCGCGTCGAAGGCAATCGTCAGCCGCTCGCCATGGCCGGGGAAACTCTCCACCGCGTGCCACTGGTACGACGGAAACAGCGCGAGCCGACCGGCCACCGGCTGCACCCAGCCGCTCGCTTGCAGTCCTTTGATGGGATAGGGGGGCTTGCCGAAAGACAGCCAGCCGGCACGCTGCGGATCGTGGCTGATTTCTTCGGGAACCTGCACGTAGTAGGCCGAACTGATCCAGCCGCGCGGATGGATATGGCTCACGTGGTGTCCGGAGCTGCCCTCGAGGCGTACGGTCCAGCAGCCACTCAGCCGATAGGCCGCGGCCTTGCGCCGATGGAGCGGATGCGATGCATCGGCGGGCATCGATGCGATGTAGCGCGACAGCGGTTCGCGGATCATCGAGAAGAACGCCTGTAGCAGCGGATCGGCCTCCGATCCTGGATGGATCTCGATCTGCGTGCCGCTGCGCACCGAGTTGACGAGCGGATGAGCCGCGAGGGTGTGCCGCGCGCGCAGCCGCGCCGCGAGTGCCGTATTGAAGTCTTCGATGCTCGTATAGCCGCTCGGCGGTTCGAGATCGGTGCACTGGCAGACGGCTGACGGATCGGCGAGCGCTCGCCAGCTGTCGTCGCTCGCGAGCCGCAGCGCCAGACTATGCAGCGCCCATGCAGTCTGCCCGGTCGGCCGCTGCTCAATGAGCCAACGACTGTGCTCGAGAGCGAGCTCGCTGCGACCAGCAATCAAATTGACGATCGCTGCCTGCTCGCGCACGTACTCGAGTTGCGGCGCACCGCCCAAGGCTGCATCGAGGTGACGGTCCGCCTCAGCCTCGCGACCGCTCTCGGCACAAACCGTCGCCAGCCAGGCGGCGAAGTGATAATCGCCGGGAAACAATGCCAGTCCATCCCGCGCGAGGCGTTCCGCGTCCGCATTCCGACCGGCGTTCGCCAGCGAGCTCATCAGTGCGAGCCGCAAGGCGCGATCCTGCGGCCTCGCCGCCACGCTGCGCTCGAGTTCGTCGGCGAAGTGCTCGCGCTCGCCGAGCATCCACTCGAGTTCTGCAAGTCGTGTCTGCAATTCGACATGCCCGGGGAAAACGCGCACGCCTTCACGGAGGAATGTCAGCGCCTCTTGCCAGTCGCGCTGCAGCACGCGCAGGTCGGTCAGCGCGAGCAGTGCGCTCTGTGCGTGCCTGCCGTTGAGCAAAGGGCGCAGGGCGGCTTCCGCTTCAACATGCCGTCCGAGGCTGCCGAGCCGGCTGCCGAGCGCCAGCCAGAAACTGCCGTTGGCGGGATCCTGCTCGCCGGCAGCGGTCAGCACGTCGATGGCCGCCTGCCGCTCACCTGTCTGCGCGAGCGCCTCCGAGAGCAGTACCGTCGCGTTGATGCCGCCACTGCCGGGGCGCAGACTGCGCAGCACCGCGAGTGCCTCATCCGGTCGATCCATTTCGAGCAGCGTACGGGCGAGGCCGGTGCGCGCCTGTGGCAGGTCGAAGGCGGCGAGTGCCAGTCTGAACGCCGCTTCGGCGTGGGTCGGGTAGCCGGCGGTGCGCAACAGGTTGCCGAGGTTGTTGGCGTACTCGGCGCGCACTTCGCTGCGGATCCCGGGTAACTCGAGTGAACGACGCATCAGGTCTTCGGCCCGCGACAGGTCGCCCTCGGCCCGCGCGATGAGGCCGGCGAGGTGCACGGCAGGGGGCCAATCCGGCCGCGTCTGCAGCAGATTGGCGATCGACGCTGCGGCCTGCGCGACGTCCCCGGCAGTCAATGCGCGGTGCGCTTCGGCGAGCTGCGCCGCGTGGTCGCGGCTTGTCATGGATCACACTATAGCCCGAAACCCATCCTGCTCTCCTCTGCCGGGCGGAACGCCGATCCGCTAGCATCCGCGCATGCGCTGTGCCGAACCCATGCGTCATCTTGGCGAGATCGACATCGCGTCCTTCGTCGCCGCGCTGGCTGCGCAGCCGGACTCGCTGTGGGATGCCGACCGCGAGTTCCAGAAGCGGCTTGCACCCTATCGCAAGACGCGCACGATTTACCTGCTGATGACAGTGGGCGGACCCCTTGCACCGACGCGAGAACTCGCCGGCTGGTCTGCGCTCAAAGAAGCCTTCGCGCCTGTGGCTGCGCGCATCGCGGCCTTCTACCCCCGCCCCGGGCGCGTGCTCAATGCGCAAGTCGCCTTGCTGGGTCCGGGTCTTGAGATCCCCGAGCACGCGGATTTCGGGCCAACGCTCGAAGTCTCGCATCGCGTCCACGTGCCACTCGAGACGCATCCGGCGGTGCAGTTCATCGTCGAGGACCAAACCATCCCGCTGCAGGTCGGACAGGCCTACGAGCTCGACAACATGCGTCGCCATCGGGTCAGCAACCCGTCGCCGTTCCGCCGCATCCACATCATCGTCGACTACTACGAAGAGCCGTGGTCGCCGATCGCCGCGGCGCGGCCCTGAACTGTCCAGTCCGCGCCGATGACCATCATTTCGCACCGGCATCGGTTCGTGTTCATCGCCGTGCCCAAGGTGGCGAGCCACAGTGTCCGCTTCGCATTGCGCAGCCAGCTTGGACCCGAGGACGAAGAGCAGGTCTCGTTGTTCGTGCGTCGCCGGATTGCGCGTCCGCCATTTACCAGCCAGGAGCATGGCCACCAGCTCGCGCGCGAGGTGCGCGAGGCGCTGGGCGTCGCGAGCTGGGCGGACTATTTGTCGTTTGCCATCGTCCGCAACCCTTGGGACCGGTTCGTCTCGTACGTGGCGTTCATGATGCGTCACAACGGTGCCTTCGACCGCGATCCGCGGGCGGCGATGCATCGCGTGCTCGCCAACCCGCAACACCAGAGCCCGGTGCATTTCCGCCCGCAGTCTGATTTCGTCACCGACGAGTCGGGCGCGCTGATCGTGTCGCGGATTTGCCGTGCGGAGCGCCTGCAGCAGGACTTCGATGCCGTCTGCGAGACGCTTGCCTTGCCGCGAATCGCGCTCGAGATCCGCAACGCGTCGAGCCACCGCCCCTACGCGGATCACTACGACGACGAACTGCGCGCGGCGGTTGCGGCACGCTACCGGGACGATATCGAGCGCTTCGGCTATCGCTTCGGCGACTGAGCCACGGACCCGAAGCGGGGCACGGCGGGATACGCCGCCAGCACCTCGCCGAGCGCCTGCTTGAGCGGGTCCAGCCAGGGCTCGTAGTGCCGCCAGTGATCCACGCCCTCGCGGTAGATTGGCCTGCGGACCTGTTCTGAGCTCGCCGTCCTGACAACACGCTGGTTCTCATGGAAGCGCAGGCAGCCTTCCTCGAACGGCAGCCCGCAGTACCCGAGCAGGCGGCGCACTTCATTGTCGGTGTCTTCCACCATGCGCTCGTAGAACACGCGATGGATGCGTCCCGGAAGCACGGCATCGTAGTGGTCCATCAGCTCGACATAGTCGCGATAGAAGCGGCCGATGTTCTCGAGTCCGTAGGAGAACAACTGGCCCATCGCGAAATGCTGCTTGAAGTTGGAGAAGCAGGACGCGAGCGGATGGCGTCGTGCATCGATGATGCGCGCGTTCGGCAGGATGAGGTGGATCAGGCCGACATGGGTGAAGTTGTTCGGCATCTTGTCGATGAAGAACGGCCGACCCAGCTTGCGGTGCACGCGCGTGGTGGCGAGGTAGCGCTCGCCAAAGACTCGCCATTCGCCGTGCTCAATATCGCCGAGCAGCGGCAGATAGTCGAAGTCACCATCGTTGCGGCGGCGGTCGGCAATGCTGCGGGCGATGTCGGTGATATCCGGCAGTTCCATCGTGCCCTCGACCATCGAGTGGCTGGAGAGGATCTGCTCGATCAGCGTCGAGCCCGCTCGCGGCAAGCCGATGATGAAGATCGGATCCGGCGCGGCGCAGCCGGAATCGGCCCGTGCGACAAAGAATTCCCGCGTCAGCAGTTGCTGGCTGCGGCGCAGGTTGATCGTCGACGTTTCGATGTCGTAGTTCTTCTCGGCGAGCCGCAAGCGATTGCCTGCATCGTAGTGACGGAAGGACTCGGCGTAACGTGCGGCATCCTCCAGCGCCTTGCCGAGGGCGAATTCGAAGTGCAGGCGATCGTCGTTGTCGAGATCGTCGCGGGCGAGCTGGCCCTGCATTGCGGCGATGTCGTCGGCAACGAACTTCACGGTCTTCAGGTTCGCAAGGCTCCACCACGCTTCGCCGAGTCGCGGCTCGAGCTCGATGGCGCGACGATACGCCGCGACGCTTTCAGGCTGTCGGCCGGAGGCCTTGAGGACGTGGCCGAAGGCCATCCACAGCTTGGGCTGCGCAGGAAACTCGCGGGTGAGCCGCTCATAGAGCGACACGGTGCGCTCGATCTCGCTGGTCTTGCTGAGTACAGCGGCGAGTAGCGCACGATAAGCCGGGTTGTCGGGCTCTGCCTGCAGGGCGATTTCAAGGTCTTCCTGGGCGGCTACCGCCTGACCGCAGCGATAGCGGGCGAGGGCACGGGCAAAGCGCGCGCCGGGAAACTCCTGCAGTTCGAGGCAGCGGGTCAGCAGGGCAATGGCCTCGGCGTCCTTCTGGCGCAGGAAAGCGGCTTCGGCACGCAGCCGCAACGCCAGCGGATGATCGGCGTTACGACGCAGAAACTCGCGCAGCAGGAAGTCGGCCTCCGGGATGCGGTTCTCGAGCAAGGTGCGCGCGGCCTGCTGCAGCGACGGCTCCGCGGCGAGACCGAGCAGATACTCCGTCTCCGCGACCCGCGCGGCGTCGAGCTCGCCCATGACCACATGCCGCCACGCCCGCTCGAGACCCGCGGAATGCGACGCTCCGGACTCGCTCGCTGCCTCGGGGGTCGTGCTCATGGAGCGTTAGCGTAAACTACCGACCAGCCGTTTTTCGCCAGCTGACCTTTCCCGTACCCGGAGTCCCGCCATGATCCGTACCCGCAAGCTACCGCACCTGCTCGCCGGCCTGCTGGCCGCTGCCACATCGATGCTGACGCCGGCGGCCTGGTCACAACAGGCCGATGCCGCAACCCCGGCCGCGCCGACCTCAACCACCGCGGGTGCCGCACCGACGACTGCCACAACGCCGGCGGTCACTGCCGCAGCGACGGGCGCCCAGGCCGCCACGGCGACGACACCGGCTTCGGCGCCGAGCGCCGCCGAGGCCAAGCAAATGACTTGTCGCACCGTGCGCATCACGGGGTCGAACCTGCGTACCCGCAAGGTCTGCTCCACCCCCAACTCGCAACAGAACTCCGGCGACTGGGTCCGCGACCAGCAGGATCGCGGGGCGATCGGCGCCTCCGCGGTGGTCAACAGCGGCGGCTGAGCTGGCCCGGGCACGGCCGGCCCATTTGGGCCTGGCTCGCAACGTTCAGCGCGTCAGCGGCTTGTACCGGATGCGGTGCGGCTGGTTGGCGTCCTCGCCGCGTCGCTTGCGGTAATCCTCGACGTACTCCTGGTAGTTGCCCTCGAACCAGACCACCTCCGAATTGCCCTCGAATGCGAGGATGTGGGTGGCGATGCGGTCGAGGAACCAGCGATCGTGCGAGATGACCACCGCGCAGCCCGGGAAAGCGAGCAGGCCTTCTTCGAGCGCGCGCAGGGTTTCGACGTCGAGGTCGTTGGTCGGTTCGTCGAGCAGCAGGACGTTGCCGCCCGACTTCAGCACCTTGGCGAGGTGGACACGATTGCGCTCGCCGCCCGACAACTCGCCGATCGACTGCTGCTGCTGCGTCCCCTTGAAGTTGAAACGGCCGACATAGCCGCGTGACGGGGTTTCATAGTTGCCGACCTTGATGAGATCGAGTCCGTTGGAGATTTCCTGCCAGACGGTGTTCTTGTCATTCAGCGCCTGCCGCGACTGGTCCACATAGGCGAGCTTCACCGTCGGACCGATGCGGATCTCGCCGGCGTCCGGCTGTTCGACGCCGGTCAGCATGCGGAACAGGGTGGTTTTACCTGCGCCGTTCGGGCCGATGATGCCGACGATGCCGCCCGCCGGCAGGTTGAAGTTGAGGTTGTCGATCAGCAGTCGATCGCCAAAGGCCTTGCGCAGCCCCTTGGCCTCGATCACGAGATCGCCAAGCCGTTCGCCCGGCGGGATATAGATTTCGTTGGTTTCGTTGCGCTCCTGGAACTCGCGTGAGGCGAGTTCCTCGTAGCGCTGCATGCGCGCCTTGCTCTTCGCCTGGCGAGCCTTCGGGTTCTGGCGTACCCACTCGAGTTCGCGCTCGAGTGTCTTGCGCAGCGCCTCGCGCTCGCGCTCTTCCTGCGCGAGCCGCTTCTCCTTCTGCTCCAGCCACGAGGAATAGTTGCCGTGGTAGGGAATGCCGTGGCCGCGGTCGAGCTCGAGGATCCACTCGGCGACGTTGTCGAGGAAGTAGCGATCGTGGGTCACCGCGATGACCGTCGAGGGATACTGCTCTAGGTACTTCTCCAGCCAGGCGATCGACTCGGCGTCGAGATGGTTGGTCGGCTCGTCGAGCAGCAGCATGTCGGGTGCCGACAGCAGCAGCCGACAGAGCGCCACGCGGCGCTTCTCGCCGCCGGAGAGTTTCTCGATCGTCGCGTCCCAGGGCGGCAGTCGCAGCGCGTCGGCGGCGATCTCCAGCTTGCGATCGAGTTCCCAGCCGCCCGCGGCATCGAGTTCGTCCTGCAGCTTCGCCTGCTCTTCGAGCAGCTTGTTCATTTCGTCGTCCGACATCGGTTCGGCGAACTTCTCGCTGATCGCATTGAAGCGCTCGAGCTTGGCGAACATGCCGCCGATGCCCTGGACGACTTCCTCGCGCACCGTTTTCCGTGGGTCGAGTTCGGGCTCCTGCGGCAGATAGCCGACCCGGATGTTCGATTGCGGCCGCGCCTCGCCTTCGATGTTGGTGTCGAGCCCCGCCATGATTTTCAGCAGGGTCGATTTTCCCGAACCGTTGAGGCCGAGCACGCCGATCTTCGCCCCGGGAAAGAACGACAGGCTGATATCACGCAGGATATGCCGCTTCGGGGGCACGATCTTGCCCACTCGGTTCATGGTGTAGATGTACTGGGCCACAGCGAATTCCCTTTTTGGTCAGGCACCCGGGATAGGCCCCGGCTGCTCGGTAAAAGCTCTATATATCAACAACTTACGCCGTGCGCAAAGCGCAGGGGGAGGAAACGTTATCACATCGGCGCACCGCCCCGAGGGGTGCGGGGCGGTATGGTAGGCTGCGTCCCGCCATGAGCGAAGTGCTGGTCGTTGCCGGGGAGCGCCTCGCCCGCTACGGGTTCGCCAACGGGCACCCTTGGGGCACAGACCGCCACGCTGCCTTCTACCGCGAGTTCGAGGCCCGTGGTCTCGAGCGTCGCTGCACGGTCATCAGCACCCGCACTGCAGACCTCGAGGAGCTGCGGTTGTTCCACACCGCCGAGTACCTCGACTTTTTGCAGCAGCGCTCGCGGCTTGGGCAGGGGCACCTCGATGGAGGCGATACGCCGGCTTTCTGCGGCGTCTTCGAGGCCGCGTCCGACGTGGTGGGCGGCACGCTCGAGGCGGCGGCGGCCATCATGCAGGGGCGCGCCCGTCGGGCCTTCGTGCCGATCGCCGGCCTGCACCACGCCGGTCGTGGGGGCGCAGCGGGTTTTTGTGCGCTCAATGATTGCGGGGTGGCCATCGAGTGGCTGCGGCGCGAGTACGGGCTCGAGCGGATCGCCTACATCGACATCGATGCCCACCACGGCGATGGCGTGTTCTATGGCTTCGAGTCTGACCCGCAGGTGATCTTCGCCGACGTCCATGAGGACGGTCGCTACCTTTATCCCGGCACCGGCAGCGAAGACGAGTGCGGGAAGGGCGCGGCGCAAGGTACCAAACTCAATCTGCCGCTGCCCCCGGGTGCCGATGACGCGGCGTTCGCCGTTGTCTGGGAGCGAGTATTGCGTCATCTGGAAAACTACGCGCCGCAGTTCGTGTTGCTGCAATGCGGCGCCGACAGCATCGCCGGCGATCCGCTGACGCATCTCGGCTTGTCGGCGGCAGCACATGGCGGTGCCGCACGTGATCTCGTGCGTCTCGCCGAGCGCCTCGGCCACGGCCGGGTGCTCGCGACCGGCGGCGGCGGCTACAACCGGCAGAACATCGCGCAGGGCTGGAACGCGGTCGTCGAGGGTCTGTTCGGCTAGAATGTCGCGCGTTTCGGTGTCTTGACGTCAGACCTGTCGCCCCAATCCAGTCCGCGAGGTTGTTTCAATGTTTTCCAGTCGCATGACCATCGCCGGTTTCGACCCGGAACTCGCCGGGGCGATCTCGGCCGAGCGCGCGCGTCAGGAAGACCACATCGAACTGATCGCCTCCGAGAACTACGCGAGTCCGCGCGTGCTCGAGGCGCAGGGTTCGGTGCTCACCAACAAATACGCCGAGGGTTATCCGGGCAAGCGCTACTACGGCGGCTGTGAGTTCGTCGATGTGGCCGAGCGGCTCGCCATCGACCGCGCGAAGCAGCTTTTTGGTGCCGACTACGCCAACGTGCAGCCGCACTCCGGGTCGCAGGCCAACGCCGCGGTCTATCTCGCGCTGCTCAAGCCCGGCGACACCATCCTCGGCATGAGCCTCGATCATGGTGGCCACCTCACCCACGGGGCGAAGGTGAACTTCTCCGGCAAACTCTTCCAGGCCGAGCAGTACGGCATCCGTGCCGACAACGGCGAGATCGACTACGACGCTCTCGAGCGGCAGGCGATCGCGGTCAAGCCGAAGCTGATCATTGCGGGTTTCTCCGCCTATTCCCGTTACCTCGACTTCGTCCGCTTTCGTGCCATCGCCGACAAGGTGGGCGCCTGGCTGCATGTGGACATGGCGCATGTGGCGGGGCTCGTTGCCTCCGGGCACTACCCGAACCCCGTTCCGCATGCCGACGTCGTCACCACCACCACGCACAAGACGCTGCGCGGTCCGCGTGGCGGCCTCATCCTCGCCCGCGCCAACGACGAACTGACCAAGAAGTTCAATTCTTTGGTATTCCCCGGTACCCAGGGCGGTCCATTGATGCATGTGATCGCCGCCAAGGCGGTCGCCTTCCTCGAGGCCCTGCAGCCCGAGTTCAAGGACTATCAGCGGCAGGTCGTGGTCAATGCACGGGCGATGTGCGCTCGGCTGCAGCAGCGCGGTTACCGCATCGTCTCGGGCGGCACGGACAATCACCTGTTCCTGATCGACCTCTCCGACAAGAACATCACCGGCAAAGACGCTGACGCAGCGCTCGGCGCTGCCCATCTCACGGTCAACAAGAACGCCGTGCCGAATGATCCGCGGCCGCCCATGGTGACGAGCGGCATCCGCATCGGCACGCCGGCGGCGACCACGCGCGGCTTCAAGGAAGC
>CAZIRD010000025.1:0-30141 GCA_964541625.1 uncultured Acidibacter sp. | reverse complement strand
CGCCGCCGCGCAAGCCGCCGGTCTTGCGATCAAACTCATCGAAACCGGTGGGCAGGCCGCGCATGCCGCCCGGGTTGTTGTGCCACTCGTCGATCTGGTCGATGAGACCCGGCATGAGCTGCTGCACCGAGACAGCACCGTCACGCTTGCCGCGCACGCCCTGCTCGGCGATGGCAAAGACACGGCCCTCAGCGCTCTCGACGAGTTCGCGAGCGGATTCACCCTCGTTGTTGAACACCGAGGCTGCGATCTCGGTTCCCGCCGAAAGCAGCTGCCGCAGCAGCGAGCGCTCGCGCACGATGTCCGCGTAGGCACGGACATTGGCGGCGGTCGGCGTGTCACGGGCCAGCGCGCCGAGGTAAGCGAGCCCACCGGCATTGGCCAGCTGGCTGCTGCGCTCGAGCTGTTCACTGACGGTGACGGCATCGGCCGGCTTGCCCTGGGCAGCGAGCAGGCCGATCGCCTCATAGATGATCTTGTGATCGGGACGGTAGAAGTCGTCGGCGCGGAGCACGTCCGCGACGTTGTCCCAGGCGTTGGTGTCGAGGAGCAGGCCGCCAAGCACGGCCTGCTCCGCCTCGAGAGAGTGCGGCGGCGTCCGAAGGTCTCCGCCGCGGGCGCTCACCTCGCGATCACTCCTCGGCGACGACCGACACCTGCAGCTGCACGTCGACGTCGGTGTGCAGGTGCAGGACGACCTGATGGTCGCCGACCATGCGGATCGGACCGTTCGGCAGGCGCACTTCCGAGCGCGATACCTTGTGGCCCTGGGTCGTGCAGGCTTCGGCGATGTCGGTGGTGCCGATGGAACCGAACAGCTTGCCCTCGTTACCCGCCTTGGCCGTGATGCGCAGGGCGAAATCCTTGAGCGCCGCAGCGCGCGATTCGGCGTCGGTGAGTTGCTCGCGGGCGACCTTTTCGAGTTCGGCGCGACGCGCCTCGAACTTGGCAACGTTCGCCGGCGTGGCGAGCGTGGCTTTACCCGAGGGCAGGAGGAAGTTGCGGCCGTAGCCGGACTTCACCTTCACTCGATCGCCGATGTTGCCGAGGTTCGCGACCTTGGTCAGCAGAATGACGTCCATGATTGTTCCTGCCTCAGCTCAATGCTGGTCCGTGTAGGGCAGCAGCGCGAGGTAGCGTGCGCGGCGCACGGCCTGCGCGAGCTGGCGCTGGTAGAAAGATCGGGTGCCGGTGATCCGGCTCGGCACGATCTTGCCCGTCTCGGTGATGTAACCCTTGAGGGTCGCCAAGTCCTTGTAGTCGATCTGCTTGACGTCCTCGGCCGTGAAGCGACAGAACTTCTTGCGACGCGTGAAGCGGCTGCCGCCGCCCGACTGCCTTGAATCTTTCATTTGGATTACTCCCCGACCTGCTCGTCGTCACCGAGATCATCGCGCCGGATCCGACGCGGCCGGTCGACGCCACCACCCTCGCCCTCTTCCTCGGCGGCACGCGCCATCGGTGAAGGCTCGGTGACCGGGCCGTCCATCTTGATGACGAGATGGCGCAGCACCGCGTCGCTGAAACGGAACGCACCGGTGAGTTCGGCCAGTGTCTTCTGGTCGGTCTCGATGTTCATGAGGATGTAGTGAGCCTTGTGGACCTTGTCGATCGGGAAGGCAAGCTGCCGACGACCCCAGTCCTCGAGCCGGTGGATCTGTCCACCCCCCGCGGTAATCATGCCCTTGTAACGCTCGAGCATGGCCGGAACCTGCTCGCTCTGGTCCGGATGGACCAGGAATACGACTTCATAGTGCCTCATGTCTTCTCCTTGTGGATGTGAAGCCCCCCGACGAGGCGCTGTCGGTGGAGCAAGGAACTCCCCCTTTTCGGGGGCCGCGGACTATAACGAAACCGCGCCTACGCCGGCAACCCCGTCGCGCTGGCGCGTCGCTCGCCTCGCTGTCGAGTCGCTTCATAAAGGAGCATGCCGGCCGCCACGGAGACGTTGAGGCTTTCGACGGCCCCAAGCGAGGGCAGCCGAACCAGAAAATCGCAGTGCTGCCGAGTGTTGTGCCGCAGACCTGCGCCCTCGGCGCCCATTACGAGCACGGTCGGCCCGGTAAGATCGACCTCCGCCGCCGGCTTTGGCCCGGCAGCATCCGCGCCCACTACCCAAAGGCCGAGTCCCTTCAGGTCGCGGAGGCAGCGGGCAAGGTTGGTGACAGCCACCACGGGCGTCGTCTCGGCGGCGCCGGCCGCCACCTTGCGTACGGTGGCATTGAGTTGCGCGGCGCGATCCTTCGGCACCACCACGGCGAGCGCGCCGCAGGCGTCGGCCGTTCGCAGGCAAGCGCCGAGGTTGTGCGGGTCCTGCACACCGTCGAGCGCCAACACCAGAGGCGCGTGCGCGGCTGATTTGACCGCGGAGTCACCGACGGCGCCGATCGCGGCCCCGATCGCCGCAATGAGCGCATCCTCGGTCCATGGCGCGAGCGGTCGAACCTCGGCGATCACGCCCTGATGGACCGCACCGCCGGTCAGCTTGTCGAGACGCTGCGTGTCGACACGCTCAAGGGGAATCCGCGCTGCCGTCGTCGCCGCAATCACCGCTGCGGCCCGTTCATCCTCGCGACCACGGGCGAGCTGGACCTTGAGCACGCGGTCCGCATGCCGCGTCAGCAGCGCCTGTACGGCGTGCAGACCATGGATGATCTGCGCAGCGCTCATCGACGCCCCCGGGCGCGACTCGCACCGCCATTCGAGCGACGGGTCCTGACAGGCGCCGCGACCGCGACCTGCTCACCGAGTTCGAGATCAACGAGACCCTCGACCGGATTGGCATTGGTCACGACCACACGCACCGCGGCGCCAATGCCGAGGGTGAGGCCGCGCCGTTTCGCCACCCACGCCTGACCGTTCGGCGCCATCACGTAGTCATCGTCGTCAAGGGAGTCGAGCCGAAGCAGGCCATCGACGCCAATGCCACGCAGCTGCACGAAGCAGCCGTACTCGACCACCGTGGTGATGATGCCGTCGAAGGTCTGGCCGAGCCGCTCGCGCAGATAGCTGCATTTAAGGAAGTTGTCGACGTAGCGATCGGACTCGTCGGCACGCTTCTCGAGCCGCGAGAGATCCTGGCCGAGGCTGCCGAGCTCGTTGGCGCCGTAGCGCACGCCCGACGCATCGTTGCCGTCGAGCGCCAGTTTCAATGCGCGATGCACGACGAGGTCCGGATAGCGACGTATCGGCGAGGTGAAATGCGCGTACTCGTCGAGCGCGAGACCGAAGTGCCCGATGTTGGTCGGCTGGTAGATCGCCTGCGGCATCGAGCGCACGACCAAAGATTCGATGAACGGCAACTCTGCATCACGCGGGATCCGCTCGGTGAGCTTGCGCAGGTCGCGCGGCGTGACCTCTTCGGGCAACTCGGCGGCGATACCCAGAGCCGCGAACTGCACGAGCAGCTGATCGAGTTTCTTTTCGTCCGGCACCGCATGCACGCGATACAGACCGCCGGCCCGTGCCGCCTTCAGCTGCCGTGCGGCCGCGACATTGGCGAGGATCATGCACTCCTCGATCAGCTTGTGGGCCTCATTGCGCGGGTACTGGCTGATGGCGCGGACGCGTCCCTCGGCATCGAAATCGTAGCTGGGCTCGGTGCTTTCGAAGTCGAGCGCGCCGCGACGATGCCGCGCCTTGAGCAGCGCGCGGTAGAGATCCACCAGCGGCTGCAGCTTGGGCAGCAAGCCACCGAGCGTCCTGCGCGCGGCGGGCAGGCCCTCGAAGAGCGCCTCGTGGGCGAAGGCATAGGTGAGGCGCATATGGCTGCGCATCACCGCCGGATAGAACCGGTGCTCTAGCAACGCGCCGCTCTTGCCGACCAGCATATCGGCGACGAAGCACAGCCGGTCGACCTCGGGCTCGAGTGAACAGAGGTGGTTGGAAAGCGCGGTCGGCAGCATCGGCAGCACGCGATTCGGGAAGTACACCGAGGTGCCGCGCTCGCGCGCGTCGGCGTCGAGCCCGCTGCCCGGCCGAACGTAATGGCTGACATCGGCGATCGCCACCACCAATCGAAAGCCCTTGGCGTGCGGCTCGGCGTACACCGCATCGTCGAAATCGCGGGCATCGGCGCCGTCGATGGTCACGAGCGGCAGTTCGCGAAGGTCGATACGACCGCGTGCCTCGCGAGGATCGATACGTTCGCCATAGGCCTCGGCCTCCTGCAGGGCCGCGGCACTGAACTGCACCGGCAGCGCATGACGCGCAATGGCGGTCTCGGTCGCCATCTCCAGCGGCCGCTCGGGATCCAGCCGCCGGGTGACCTCAGCCATCGCCGTGCGCCCCGCCTCCGGGTAACGCGTGATGCGGGCGATCACCCAGTCGCCGGCACGGGCTTCGCCGAGCTTCTCCGGCGGTACGAGGCAACGCAGGCTGAGCCGCCGATCCACCGAATGCACGAACAGTGTGCGACCGACCGCCTCGACCGTACCGAGAAACGCCGTGACGCCACGGGCGAGGATCTTCTCCATCTCGCCGGACAGCCGTCCGTCGCGGCCGCGCTGGACGCGCACCCGCACCCGATCGCCCGAGGTTAGACCCGCCATCTGCGGCGGCGGCAGGAAGACGCTGTCCTCCTGACCCTCCACGCGGACGAAGCCGAAACCGGCACGGTGCGCCGAGACCACGCCCTCCATGCTGCCGAGGCCCTCGCGCGGGCCGTGGGCGGCACGGTCATGGCGATCGTTGCCTCGATGAGGACGGGAAAATCGGGAGCGCTGGGATTTCGAATTCTTCAATTGACAGTCCTTGGGGTGCTGCGTAATTTACGCGGCCCACCCTGCCCGGGTGGCGGAATTGGTAGACGCACTAGTTTCAGGTACTAGCGGGTAACACCGTGGAGGTTCGAGTCCTCTCCCGGGCACCAGAATCCTCTGTTTTTCAGGGATTTAGCGAGTTTTTCGAAGGTCGGCTCTAGGCTCCTTCGAAACATGCGAACCGAATTTTTCTGATCGGTTCTTACGCCGCATGCTAACGGATTGGACGCGGCGGGGTGAACAAGGTTCATCGCAACTCACCGGCGAGCAGCTTTGGCAAGTCGACCTACTACCGACACCCGGATGGATCCGGCATCGGGCTCGTCTCAAGCCGCCGCCCTCTGCTCAACCTCACGCCAGGTTTTCTTGGCGAGGCCATCGTATGAAGAACTGCTGACGCCGGACCTTTGCAACCAGGAGGATGCCGTGCGCGCGGACATCACCTTCTTCGAAGGACCCAACGGTAGAGCAGCTCTGGCCTGCAGCTCGATCCTGTTCGCCAACTCGCTGGAGGAAGATGACGGTGGCGGCAGACTCGCGTCCAATGCGTTGCGACGCTTTCTCGATCCGCTACCGTTCCGTCTGCCGCCGGGCGCCGAATCGAATCTGGAAGAGAGTGCTGGCGGCTCGGCGGCTGTTCCGCCGAGCGTCGACAATCATGGGAAACAAAACGGGTAACTCAGGCAGATCGAAAGGGTTATCTCTTTCGAACCAACAGCTTGCATAGAGAACTCGAGTTCTCTCCGGGGCACCACAATAGTCGGTTCGGGACGCGGCGGTCCTTGCCGGCCACCGTGCTCCTGAAGCAAAGCCTGGCGTGCTGGTTCAGGTGTCAGCCGGCATTGTTCGGCCATGTTTCGTAGATGCCGAGTTTGCGATGCAAGGGAGCGTCATCAACCACGAACACATAGGCGGCTTCGCGCGAATGCGAATTGTCGAACAGCACAGCCTCGTGGTTCGGCACGGCGCAGGTATCAGACGGCTCGAGCGTGTGCTCCGCACCTGCGACGCTGACCGTCATGGCACCGTCGATGACATGCAGCACGGCCGACGCCGACCGCTTGGCCAAACGCGCCGTCTCGCCGGGCCGCAGCATCAGCGCCGAGAAGCCGAGCGTCGGCAGGCACTCGCGACCAGTCTGCGGGTGCACGTAGGCCAGATGCACGAGCTCGCCCGCGGCGGTGACCCGCGCCAGTTCGCCGAGCGCCTCGCGGACCTCGCGCCAGCGAAACCGCAACAACGGGTAAGGAGCCCGCGCGCCATCAAGCAACGCGTACGGCAGCACGCCGGCGTTACGAAAGCGCGCCGGTCCAAAGTCGATCGGCTTGGCGACGGCCTGGCTGCGTCCCTCGATGCAGTAGGACGCGTCGATCCCGTGAATGAGCGGCAAATCCAGCGCGTCGAGCCAGATCACCGGCCCGCTGCCCTCGTGACCATGCTCGTGCCAGAGGCCGGACGGCGTCAGGATCAGATCGCCACGCTCCATCGGCAATTTCTCGCCCTCGACCAGCGTGAATCCCCCCGAGCCCTCGACCACAAAGCGGATCGCGGACGGTGTGTGTCGATGGTTCGGCGCCGACTCGCCCGGCTGTATCAGCTGCAGGCCGATGTAGATCGTCGGCGTTGCCTGCATGTTCTCGAGACCGAGACCCGGATTACACATCACGAGCACCCGACGCTCGGCTTTCTCGATCGGCGTCAGCTCTCCGGCGCGCAGCAGATCGGGTCGAATCTCTCGATAGCGCCAAAGCACGGGCAGCGTCCGCCGCATGGGCGCACCGTACGGCAGCATCGTCCGCAGAGCCGGCCACAGCGGCAGAGTGTTGTGGGAGCGGAGACCCTGCACATAGTCGGACGGCAGATCGTCGATGCGACCGAGCCGGGTCATCGGCACCTCACTTTGATCGCGCGAGCTGCAGTCTGCCGGACACTCAGTCCTGCTTCGAACTGCTGCTGGATGTCATCGGCAAGGTCTCGCCGTTGGCGGCGACCAACTGCGTCAGCAGCTTCATGAACGTCCGTTGCTGCTCCGTGCTCAACGGCGCCAGGATCTTTTTCTGCGAACGCTCGACCGCGGCCTCCAATCGGCGCAGCAATAGCCTGCCTTGAGGATCGAGCTTCAGGAGTTTGATGCGCTTGTCGTCCGCGCTCGGGAACCGCTGGATCAGCCCCTTGCGCTCCAGTCGCTCCAGCACATTGCCGATCGTGGAGCGATCGAAAGCGATGAGTGCCGACAGCCGCGTGGCGTCGACGCCCGGGTTCGACTTGAGCGCCTTCAGGCAAGCGTACTGCACCGGCGTGATACCGGACTCGCCGCACTCCTCCATGAATAGTGCCACCGCGATCTGGTGAACCCGTCGGATGAGATGGCCCGGATGCGTGTAGAGATCGTCGAGCATGAACATTTTGCGAAGGGCCCTGTGTAGTGAGAGCGCTAAAGCTCGGCCCGACTGAGCCTGTGCCCGAGCGATAGAAAAGTATGCGTATCGCACCCTCGGCGTTCAAGCCGGCAGCCTGCTGCTAGCGGCCCCGCCGGGCGAGCCACAGCACCGCAGCGCCAGCCACGAACGCCAACGGCGCAAGATTCTCGATCACCTGGCCACCCGTTTCACCCTGCGAGAGCCAAAACCCGGCGATCATGGGGCCTACCACCGAGCCGAGTCGACCCGCGGCCACGCTGGCACCGGCACCCACGCCGCGCATGTTCATCGGATAAAAACGAGTGGTTACGCCGTACAACGCATAGTTCGCACCGAGCACGCAAAACCCGGCGAGTCCGCTGAACAGGAACAGTTCGACGCGGGCCTCGGCGGCCCCGAGCGCAAGCAGCGCACCGACGAGACCGGCATAACAGACCGTCAGTGGCCAGCGCATGCCGAAACGATCGACGAGTCCGGAAACAAAGATCGCGCCTGCCGCCGCGGAAAAATTGAAGACTACTGCCGACAAGGGCGCGGATGCCGGATCGAGACCCTTGGCGATCACGACGGACGGCAGCCAGCTGAGCATCAGATAAAGGATCAATAGCGTCGGGAAAAAGGCGGTCCAGAGCAGCAGCGTGGGTGCGGCACGCCCGTCGGCAAACAGCACGCGCCAGACTGCCGGCGATCGCTCCGACACTTCCGACTGCGCCGCGCTCCGCTGCAGCGTCTCGCGAAGGAACAACATCAGTGCCGGCGCCAGCAACAGCGGCAGCACACCGCCGACGACGAACACCGCCTGCCAGGGGACACTTTGCGGCAGGCTGCCGACGAACAGCCCTGAAAACCCGGCGCCGATCGGCATGCCGCAAAACATCGCGGCAGTGGTGAACGCACGCTTCTCCTCTGGAGCAACCTCGGCGGCCAGCGCCATCATGGTCGGCAACGCAGCACCAAACCCCAAGCCCGCGAGCAGCCTCGCGGCGAAAAGACTGACGAACCCGCTCGCGAGCACCGTGGCAAGGGTAAACAACCCGAAGGTCAGCACCGCGCCCAACAGCACCGGCTTGCGACCGAGGCGATCCGCCAGGCTACCGCCCAGCGCGGCACCCATCACGAGGCCGATGTTGCCGACTGCGAACACCAGACCAAGCTCGGCCGCGGTCAGGGCGAGATCGCGGGCAACTCGCGGGGCGACAATTCCGAGCGCCTGGATATCAAAGCCTTCGAGCACCGCGACCGCAAAACACAATGCGATGGTCAGCTTGCGCGTATCGCTGGTCCGACTTGCTTTCATTTTTTTCTTGCAGCGCGACCCGCGGCGATCGCGACTGCCTTGAGTTGGACGAATGCTGATTGAGGGTATGCGGTCAATTGACGGGTGTCAATTTCGCTTTGATAATGCCGCGCACCGTCGGAGATCCGCATGCATTGGGAAAAAGTGCTGGGTTTAATGGTGAAAATCTCCGCGACATGCGCGCTGGCTCTGGCCTGGGTCAGCGCTGCGGCATCCACACCCGCGACGCTCGAATACTCCTGGCTCACCGCCGATCGGATATCCGGCTCGCAAGTCGTTTCCCGTGACGCCGACGGTCTGACCACCATTCGCTTCGAGTACGCCGATCGCGGCCGCGGTCCGTCGTTCCAATCCACCCTGAGACTGGATGCTCACGGCATCCCGGTCGAGTTCGCCGCCAGCGGCGTCAACAATACCCGCGCCACCATAGACGAGCGCTTCGGCATCTCCGCCGGTGTCGCCACATGGAAATCGGCGCTGGAACAGGGCCGTCGACGAACCCGCGAGCACGAATTCTTCGTTCCTTTCAACGATACCCCGGAAGTCCGTGCCGCACTTGCACGCGCGCTGTTGCGCGCCCCCGATCGCCGTCTCGATCTGCTTCCCGGCGGCAGCGCAACCATTGAGCAGGCGGGCGGCACGGAATTCCGGCGTGACTCCGAAATCGTGCGCGCGACGCTGTACGGGATCAGCGGTCTTGGCCTCGGACCAACCTTCATCTGGCTGGACGAGTCAGGCGAACTGTTTGGTTACACGGATCGCACCTGGGGCGTCATCCGCCGGGGCTGGGAATCAAGCATGCCCGCGTTGCGGGCTGCGGAACGCAGCGCACTGCAGCGCCACTACGAAAAAATCGCCCTTGGCGCATCGCGCGAATTGACCGGTCTTACGGTAATCCGCGGCGCGCGGATCTTTGACAGTATTGCCGGCCGCCTGACACCGCCATCCACCGTGTTCGTCTGGGATGGCAAGATTTCGGCTGTCTACTCGGGTCCGGTTGCCGTCCCAGAAGGCGCCTTGCTGATCGACGGCGAGGGCAAAACGCTCATGCCGTCGCTGTGGGACATGCATAACCACGTTCAGCTCGTGTATCTGCCGGAGTACCTCGCCTTCGGGATCACCAATGTGCGGGACATGGGCAGCAGTTTTGATGACCTGCAGTACCTGCTGCGCGAAATCCGCGAGCAGCGTCTCGCCGGGCCGGATATCCATCCGCTCGGCTTCGTGGATCGCGCCAACGAGTTCGCCGCTCCAGTGGGCATGTTGGCCGACGGACTCGACAGCGCACTTGGCTTCGTCGATTTCTACGCGCAGCACGGCTATCGCGGCCTGAAACTCTACAGTTCGATCAAGCCCGAATGGGTCGCACCCTTGGCGGCGGCAGCGCATGCACGCGGGCTGCCGGTCGCCGGCCACATTCCATCATTCATGTCGCCGGAGGCGGCCATCCGCGCGGGTTATGACGAAATCACGCACATCAACCAGCTGCTGCTGGCGTTCGTGCGTGGCGAGCAGATCGACACCCGCGGGCCCGCCCGCTTCCTGGTTCCCGGAGAGATGGCGGGTCTGATCGATCCCGGGTCGGCGCTGGTGCAGGATTTCATCGCACTGATGAAACAGCGTGACATCGCGCTCGAGCCAACGCTGGCGGTGATCATGGAAATGTTCCGCAACCGACCCGGCGAGTTGACCCCTATCCTCGCCGATGTGGCGAACAGGCTGCCCGAGGCGGTTCGTCGTCGTCAGCTCATGACCACGGGCTACAACCAGGGTCGCGAAGCGGCATTTGCCCGCTCCGCCGACATGCTGCTGAAGCTGGTCAAGGAATTGCATCGCGCCGGCGTGCGCATCCTGCCCGGAACCGACAACGCGCTGCCCGGCTTCACGCTGATCCGCGAACTCATCTACTACACCGAGGCAGGGATTCCGCCGAACGAGGTGCTGCAGCTCGCCACCATCGGTCCGGCCCGACACCTGCGCGTCGATCATCGCCTCGGCTCGATAGAGCCCGGCAAGGACGCGCAGATGTATCTCATCGACGGCGATCCGCTGGCCGACATCACGGCCCTGTATCGTGTCGATCAGGTCTTCAAGGACCGTCGACTTTACCGCTCGAAAGACCTGCTGCGGGCACAAGGATTCACGCCGGCCGCAGACCTCCGCCAGCCGAGCGCCAACTGACCAAGGGGATTTCCATGCAGCCACTGGTGATCGATGCGAACCGCGCGGCGCAGGTCGTCGCCGAGATCGACGCGCTGGGCGCGATGCGTACGCTGTTTGCCGGTCTGCATGCCGGTAAAGTGGCGCAGCCGCCGCAGACCCTCACGCTATTGCCCGACGGCAGCGGCGGCGACTTCATCACCTATATCGCGGCGTTAGCCGACCCACCAGTGTTCGGCGCCAAGCTCTCACCCTACCTGCCTCGTCCGGGCGGCGGTCTCGTCACGGCATGGACACTGCTCATGAGCAGCGAGACCGGCGCACCGCTGATGCTCTGCGACTCCCTCGCGATCACGCGCGAACGGACGGCAGCCACCACCGCGCTGGCCGTCGATCTGCTCGCGCCGCGTACAGCCACTCGACTCGCGCTGATCGGCACGGGCGCGGTCGGCCGCGCCCACCTGCGGCATGCGCTGCCGCTGCGGCCATGGCAGCAGATCCGCGTCTGGTCACCGCGCGCCGCGGAGCGTGCAGCGGAGATCGAGTCGGCTGCGCCGAGCGCCCGGATCGCCGCATCGTTGCTCGACGCGGTCGAGGATGCCGAGGTCGTGATGCTCTGCACCTCGGCGGCCGCCGCAGTCGTCGACCCTGCCGGTCTGCCGCATTGCCGACTGCTGACCTCGATCAGCACCAACGCGCCGCGTGCGCATGAGATACCGCCCGCACGGCTGGCGGAGCTCGACGTCTACTGCGACTTGCGTGGCCATGCACCACTTGCGGCCGGCGAGATGCTGCTCGCCCGCGAAAGCGGTTGGGATCCCGCATCGATCCGCGGTGACCTCGCCGAACTCACCGCGGGTGCGGCGCCCCTGCCCGAGCGGACCGCTTTCTTCCGCTCGATCGGCCTCGGCTGCGAGGACGTCGCGCTAGCGGCGGCAATCCACGGTCATCTCGTCGGGACGTCGGCTGCCGCAGCCCCCGGAAGGCGATAGGGAATCAGCCGCGGCGCGCCGAACTGGCTGGCGTAGGCGTGGATCGCCGGCGTGCCGCCCAGATGCATGAGTAAAACCCGACTGCCCGGCGGAAAGAGCCCCTGGGCAGCGAGTGTCTGCAAGCCGCGCAGCGCCTTGCCTTCGTAGACCGGATCCGCGCCCAGACCTTCCGTGGCGGCCAGCAACCGTATCGCCGCGAAAGTCTCCGGGGCGGTCTTGCCGTAGGCGCTCTGATCGACCGCCAGCACATTCACCAGGTGCGCGCCGACGGTCGCGTCGATGCCGCACTCCTGCAGGGCAGCGTTGGCCAGGTCGCGCACGCGAGCGCGCTTGATGAGCGTCTCGTCATCGTCGGCGATGCCAATGATTTCCATCGATTTGCCCATCGCCGCATAGCCGGCCAGCAGCCCGGACTGCGTGCTGCTGCTCCCCGTGCAGTGCACGATGTAGTCGAAACCGACGCCCATCGACCGGCTCTGGCGTTCGATCTCCGCGGCGCAGGCCATGTAGCCGAGGCTCCCCAGCCGGTGTTCGGAGGCCCCACCGGGGATCGCGTAGGGCCGATGCCCGAGGCTCTCGAGATGCTTGCAGAACTCGCCCAGGGGACCCTGATCCTCGATGGGTCGCGGCGTGTCATCGACGAACAACTGTGCGCCCATCAGGCTGCTCAACAGCAGATTACCGACCTCCCGGTAGCCGGGGCCCGCGTCCTCGGTCCAGCCGAAATGCAGCAGCGCGCACTTCAGTCCGGCCCGCGCCGCTGCGGCGGCAGTCTGGCGGGTGTGGTTCGACTGGATGGCGCCGACAGTCACCAGCATGTCGGCGCCGGTCTGCAGGGCATCGCCAACGAGAAATTCGAGCTTGCGGGTCTTGTTGCCGCCGCCCTCGAGACCCGTCAAATCATCACGCTTGATCCAGAGCTCGGGCAGCCCGATCCGCGCGCCAAAGTTGGTCAGCCTGTGGATGGGCGTGGGCAGCTGCGCGAGGCGTACCCGGGGCCGTGCAGAGAGGATGCTCTCGAGATGCTCCAGGGAGGCCGTCGAATCGCTTGCCATGGGCGGGATGGTGGCAACGAAACGGCATGATGGCAAGCATCCGCGAACGTTGACAGTACTCGGTCGACCGTTCACCATCAATCAGCATACGGTCATTTTGGAGATCGATAATGAAGCAAGAAATTCTTTGCTCGCTGCTCGGCGCATCGATGATCCTGCCGGCCGCCGCGCAGGCCCAGAACGCCACCGAGAAATCGCGCAATGCCGCAGCCGAACTCGAAGAAGTCGTCATCACCGGCTCGCTGATCAAGCGCGACGAGAGCTCGCTGCTGGTCACCACCGTCGGCAGCGAAGAACTCGCCGAGCGGGCTTCGACAAATGCCCTTGACGTCCTCACGGCGGTTGCCCAGAACCAGGTGCTGTCCACCTCCAGCGACGGCGTCCGCGAAGGTGCGCTCATCAATCTCGCCAACCTGCGAACGCTGGGGCCGGAAAACACCCTGGTCCTCGTCAACGGCCGGCGCATGGTCAACAACCCGATCTTCGACAACGGCGTGGACCTCAACACCATCCCGACGGCGTTGCTGGAGTCGGTCGATGTACTCGCCGACGGCGCCTCGTCGATCTACGGCTCCGACGCCGTGGCCGGCGTGATCAACTTCCGCATGCGGCGCGACTTCCAGGGCATCCAGTACAGCGGTCATGCGCTATCGCCCTCGGCCGCCGGTGGCGACATCCGCAACGCGTCGCTCGCCGGCGGCATCGGCTCACTCAGCGAGGACGGCTGGAATCTGGTGGCCGGCGTCACCTGGCGCGAGCAGGATCGCATCCGCTCTGCCGATCGCGCCTATTCGGCCACCAGCGACCGTCGTGATCGCGGCGTCAACCTGCTGCTCGCCCAACCCTTCCCCGCGAACGTGACCCAGCCGGCCACGCCAGGCTTCGGTACCAAGAACCCGTATTCCTGCAACCCGCCGGCACTGGTGCCGCTGGCCACCGGCGGCTGTGCGCTCGACCCGGACGCCATCGGCCAGATCGACATCCAGAATCCCGAAGAGCAGGCTTCGGTGTACACGCGCTACACCCAGCAACTCGGTGAACACCGGCTGTCCGCCGAGTACATCCGCGCGACCTCGAAGATTTCCAATGCGCTGTCGGGCGCCCGCATCATCAATCTCTCGATGCCGAACACCAACCCGTTCTATCCCGGTCGTGGTGTGACGCCGGCGATCCCCGGGCTCAACACCGCTTTGCCGATCTTCGTCACCGCGCGCTTCACGCCCGGCGGTCGACGCACGACCGAGAACGAGACTGTCACCGATCGTCTGCTTCTCGAGCTCGAAGGTCGGCTGGGCAGCTTCGACTACAACCTCTGGGCGCTGCGTTCCGAGGCCACGACCGACCTCAACGCACTTGACGGCGCGTTGCTGCGCCAAGGTGTTGTCGACGGTCTCGCCGGCGCGAACGGCGCGCCGTTCATCAACCCCTTCGGCGACCAGTCGGCGGCCGGGGCTGCCTACCTCGAGAGCCTCAAGGCACGCACGACCCTGACTTCCGGCAGGGCAAAGATCGAAATGGCCGGCGCCACCCTCAGTGGCGCGGTGTTCGAAATGCCGGCCGGCCCCGCGTCGGCAGCGCTCGCCGTCGAATCTGCTCGTGAAGAAATGCTCTACAGCGTCGCAGCCATCAACTCGCTGCTGATCGGCAACGATCTCGGCAACGGTGTGGCCGCCACCGGCAAGCGCACGCGCAGTTCGGTCACCGCCGAACTGCTCCTGCCGCTGGTCGACCGACTGGACGCCAATCTGTCCGGCCGCTGGGACGACTACAGCGATTTCGGCAACACCATCAACCCGAAAGTCATGCTCACGTTCGCGGCGACCGATGGCGTCAGTCTGCATGCGTCGTACAGCAAGGGGTTCCGCGCAGCACCGCTGCCGAGGCTCTATGCGCCGCAGTCCCTCGGCACGATTCCGGGTGCGTTCCAGAACGATCCGGTGCTCTGCCCGGGCGGACGGGTCGACACGGCGGCCGGCGGCATCGCGGCGCGCGACTGCCAGACCGCGTTCAGCGCGCTGCGCGGCGGCAATCCGAACCTTGATCCGCAGCGTTCGACCACCTACTCGGTCGGTTTCGATGCCCGCTTTGAAGAGCCGCTCGCCGGCGGAGCGGTGAAGTTGGGTCTCGACTACTGGAATTACCGTCTGACCGACACGATCGGCACCCTGGCCCCGAATGCCATCTTCGGTGATCCCACCACCTTCAGCTCGTACTTCGTGCGCTGCCGCGATGCCGATCCGGCGTTCAAGCCCGGCACCATCACCTGCAACTTCCCGGGCAGCACCGGCAATCCGATCGCCTGGCTGCTTACCAACAATGCAAACATCGGCAGCACCGAGACGGCAGGCGTAGACCTCGCGATCGGCTGGTCGACCGAGACGTCAATCGGCAATGTGGCGATCGACTACCGCGGTACCTACGTGAGCAAGTACGACTTTCAGCGACTGCCCGGCACCCCGTTCGTCAGCCGCGCCGGTGTCGTCCTCGACGGTTACCCGGCGATCAAGTACAACCACTACCTGACCTTCGGCTGGCAGAAAGGTCCGTGGGCGGCCAGTTTGCAGAATCGGCACACAGGCAGCTACGACGACTGCAACGCCAACTGCGGCGTGCCCGCGGCGCTCTTCAACAGCGGCGTCGGGTCGTATTCGCTGTGGAACCTCACCGCCTCTTACAGCCTCGACGACAAGTGGACGGCAATGGTTCACCTGAACAACATGTTCGACAAGAATCCGCCGTTCACCAACAACAACGTCAGCAACTGCGCCGGCTGCGATCTGCGCTTCATTGATCCGACCGGACGGGCGGTGGGTATTTCCATCCGCGGCAAGTTCGATCTCGGGCGCTGACACAGCGCGTATCGCCGATGCTGCCGGTGTCGCCGAAAGTCATCGCGGCGATGCCGGCGCTGTCGCATCCTGCTCCATGAAATCGGTTCCAGCAGCGGACGACCGGGTCATCGTCGCCGGCGGCGGCATCGGTGGTCTGGCCACCGCAATCGGTCTGCGCGCTGCAGGCCTGCAAGTCGTCGTCCTCGAGCGGGCCAAGGAATTTGGTGAAATCGGCGCTGGTATCCAGTTGGCGCCAAATGGCTTCAATGCGCTGAAGACACTCGGGGTCGTCGATCGCACGCTGCAGAATGCGGTGTACATCGACCGGCTCGTGATGATGGACGGCGTGTCGGGCGATCAGGTTGCCGAAATTCCGGTTGGAAGCCAGTTCCGGGAACGCTTTGGCAACCCCTATGCCGTGATCCATCGCGCAGACCTGCACACCGCCTTGCTCGACCGCTGTCGTGCCGACGCCGGTGTCGCACTTCACGCCGACACCGAAGTGGACGGCTTCGAGCAGGATGGCTCGCGGGTCGAAGTGCGGACGCGGGATGGTCGCCGCTTCTCCGCTGCCGGCCTGATCGGCGCGGATGGGGTGCGCTCGCGGATCCGCGAGGCGATCGTCGGTGACGGTGCGCTGAAGATCTCCGGTCACGTCTGCTACCGCGCGGTGCTGCCGATCGCGGAAATGCCCGAGGCTCTCAGGCTGAACGCAGCGGTGCTCTGGGCGGGTCCGCGAACCCACTTCATCCACTACCCGCTGCGCGATTGGAAGCTGTTCAACATCGTCGCCACCTTCCATAGCAGCACCGATGCAGCTGAACTCCTTGACGAGCCGGGCAATCGCGATGAGCTGATGGCCCATTTCCATCATTTACCGACGCTGCCGCGCTCGGTGCTCGAGAAGTCGGAAGGCTGGCGTCGCTGGGTGCTGGGCGATCGCGATCCGGTCGCCAACTGGACGCGGGACCGGGTGACGCTGCTTGGTGACGCCGCACATCCCACCTACCAGTACTTCGCGCAGGGCGCCTGCATGGCGCTCGAAGACGCCGTTTGCCTGATGCATGAGGTCAGTGCGGCAGCCGGCAATCTGCCGCTGGCGTTCCAGAATTATCAGGATAGACGCATCACACGCACCGCACGCATCGTGCTGTCAGCCCGCGCTCTCGGAAAATACTGGTACCACGCTGAGGGCGTCGAGCGCCTCGTACGAAACGAAATGCTGCGCGGCAAAACCGCAGAGGACTTGTACCGCGGTCTCGACTGGATCTACGGCTACGGCCGAGCCGCGTAGCGACGACCTAGGCGGACGTCGCAATCTTCCTGAGCGCCGAGACGAACATGTCCAGCTCATCAGTGGTGTTGTAGACCTGCGGCGACACTCGAATACCCCGGAATCCGGCCGGCGTTCGCTTCCGCGTCTGGATTTTGAATTCGTCGCGAAGCCGACTCTCGATCCGCTCGACCGGTATGCCGTCAATGGAAAATGCGGTAAGACCGCCGAGGTTCGGATGATCCATCAAGGTATGGATCCGAAAGCCGCGAATGCTCATCGCCTTGTCGACCCAGTATCGACTCAGCTCCTGCAGCCGTTTCTGCTTGCGCGCGAACCCGATGTAGTGATGGAAGTCGATGGCGTCGTTGATCGCGAAGTGGTCCGCCGAGTTGTAGGTGCCCAGATTCGCGAGACTGAACTTGTCTGCACCCTTGAGTTCCTCGAAGGTCCCGTACAACGGCCAGGTCTCCTCGATACGGCTCGCCTTGATGACGAACATGCCGGTTCCGATGGGCCCCGACAGCCACTTGTGGAAACTCGTCGCCAGATAGTCACAACCGATCTGCCGGAAATCGACGGGGATATGGGCGAAGCTCTGGGCAGCATCCACCACCGTGCGTATGCCGCGCGCTGCGGCAAACTGGCAGATTTCCGTCACCGGGATCACGCGCCCTGACCAGTGGATCATGTGCGTCATGTGAATAGCCCGGGTTCGCGGCGAGATCTCTTTGGTGTACGCCCGGATAACAGCCTCGTCGTCATCTTCCAGCCCGAACTTCGCGGTACGAAGGACGATACCCTCCCGCGCAGCGCGCTGTTGCCACGCACTGAGCATGCTCGGATAGTCCCAGTTGCTGACGATGACCTCGTCACCGCGCGAGAGCGGCATGCCGAAGATCGCCGTGCACATACCGACGGTGGTGCAGCGGTTCAGTGCGATTTCGTCGGGCTCGCAGCCAACCATTTTCGCGAGCCGCGCCTTGGTGGCCGGCACGGCAGTGTCGAGCACTTCGAACATGTTGTAGCAAGGACATTCATTCGCGAACTTGTACTGCTTCAACATGGTGTTCTGTACCGCGAGCGGCGGCAGGCTGATGCACCCGTTATCGAGGTTCACGAAGGGCGCCTGCTCGGGAAAGGCGGACCGGATCGACTTCCAGTCGATCGCATCGTCGTTGACTGAACCGGCTGCAGTGGCACCCAGGGCGGCGCTTCCGGCCATGAGGGTCATGCCCTGGAGGATTCTTCGCCTGCCGATGTCGGTCGAAAACATTGCCGTACCCTCCGTTATCAATATCGAAAGTACACGTACTTTCCGTATGCTGTCCACTTACCGATTCAGGAGTCCGACGAACATGATCCGCCAATGCATTGTTCTGCCGATCTTGTCTTTGACCATCGGGATCGCCGCCGCCGCCGACCGAGCGCCGCCGCAGTTCCTGAATTCAGGGACGGTGTTCCCTGAGGGACTGCCCTTGTCCGAAGCCGTGAGGCACGGTGATACGCTCTACCTGTCGGGACAAGTCGGTCTGCTGCCCGGTACGCTGAAAGTCGTCGAGGGCGGCATCCGCGCCGAATCCCGGCAGGTGATGAGCAACATACGCACGACGCTCGTCGCGCATGGCTACTCCATGTCTGATCTGATCAAGTGCACCGTCATGCTGACTGACATGAGCGAGTGGTCAAGCTTCAACGAGGTCTACAAGGAGTTCTTCAAGGATCGCTACCCGGCCCGCAGCGCACTCGGCGCGAACGGCCTCGCCCTCGGTGCGCGTGTCGAAGTGGAGTGCATCGCTGCGGCGCGACCTTGACGCGCTTGTCCCGGTCTCGGCCCACCGATTGGTGGAGGGGCGCCGCCGGCCTTGACAGATCTTCACAAAAACCGTCCCATGCTACCCGATGGGGGAGCTGGAAAAATCTGCTAGCCGGCTGCGCGTCATGCATTTCGGCAGCGGCGGCGGCAAGGGCGTCACCCGGGTAGTGACCGATCTCGCCGTGGGGCATGCGACCGGCTGCGTGATTGAAGCGTTTGCCGTATTCCGGCGAAAGCGCGGACGCCCCCTTGAGACCCGGTTTGGCCAGTCCCTGGCGGCCGCAGGGGTTCGCTGGACGGAGGTGGTTCCCCGTCCTCAGTCGAGCACGATTGCCGAGCTTAGACAACTCATCCGTGATTTTCAGCCTGACGTGTTCGTTGCGCATGGCTACAGCGAACACATCTCCGGGCGTCTTGCGGCCATTGCCGAGCAGGTCCGGGTGATCGTGCACACGGAACACGCCCACGAACGTTACTCGGCGGCACATCAGCGGAAGTTGCCGCAATTGCAGGCTGCAACCGCAGCCGTCGTGGCCATTTCCCACGGCGTCAGCCAGCGACTGCAGGAACTCGGTATTCCGGCCGATCGGATCCACGTGATCCACAATGGCGTCGCGCCGCAGCGGTTTGCCGGGCTACCGCCCATTGAGGCACGCAGGCAGGAGGTGCTGATGGTGTCGCGCTTCGCCAGCGCGAAGGATCACGCGACGCTGATCCGGGCGGTGGCGCTGCTGAAGCGCTCGGGCCGGGAGATCCGCCTCACTCTGGCCGGAGGCGGCAAGTGGTTCCATCGCCTGCGTGCCCGGTTGCTCATCGCTCGCTACGGGCTCCGCCGGCAGGTCAGCTTCGTGGGTCATGTCGACGATATCCCGAAGCTGCTGGGAGACTATCGGGTGGCCGTGCTGTCGACCAAGCGCGAGGGCTTCGGTCTCGTCGTTTGCGAGGCACTGATGGCCGGCTGCGCCGTGGTGACCTCGCGGGTGAGCGGCGTGGATGAACTCGTCGTCCATCGCGACACCGGATTTCTTTGTGACCCCGGGTCCGCGGACAGTATGGCCGAGGGGATTGCCCTCGCGTTGGGTCCGGAGGGTGCGCAGTGGGCCATCAAGGCGCCGTCTGACGCCGCACAAAGATTCTCGATGGAAAGGATGATCGTCGGCTATGAGTCGCTTTGCGGAGCGCTACACGCAGCCACCACGGCATCAAGGCCGGGTTAGAAGCCGTCGCAAGCCGCGTCGCAGATCGACGACGTAGCGGCCAAAAGAGTAGTGGTGCTTTTTCACGTCGAACAGCGTGACGCTGCCCGCTTGCGCCAGAGTGTGCGCGCCGTCTTGCCACTCGTCCGAAAAAACACCGGCTTGCAGGCCCGTGTCGAGCGGCGAAATCACGATGCGCTGCGGATCGAGATGTGTGATTCGCAGGAAATTGAGACCTCCGCCGTAACTGCGGCTGCAGTCCTGCACCGGGAGGATGATGTCACCGGCCGGCTCTTTCCAGGGTGTTCCGCCCGGGCGGGCATGGGTCAGACCGCGTACGACCGGTGACCCGGGATGCAAACGCCAAGGACCGAGCAGCTGCGAAGCACTGGCCACATGCAATTCGCGTCGGTCGCGATGGTCGTCGCCGGCGATGGCGAAGAACATCCACCATTTGCCGTCATGGCGGATCAGCGACGGGTCAACGACGGGCAGGTTGTCGAACAGGATACCCGCCGGTTCCCATTGGTCGGGAAAACGCTTTGCCCGATACAGCGCGAGCTGCCCGGACCGACTCTGCTCCGGCAGCATGAATGTCTCGCCCTCGGACTCGAAGACGAAGGGATAGGACAGATGGAAGGCTGTTTCGAGGCAGGGCGCCGTATCGAGCCACTGCAACGACGAGTCGAATTCGTAGCGCTGGATCGTGCCCTTGCGCGTCAGATAGTCGTACGCCTCGACGAACACATGCAGTCGGTCATCCCGCCAGATGCCGAAAGGATCGGCGATATAGCGCCAAGGCCCGGGTAGGGGCAGCCACACGACATCCTGCTCCCGCAGCGGCGCCACCTGCCCGCCAGAGAACGGCTCAGGGAGGAATCGCTCGATGCCGAGTCGCGCGATGCCGCAGTGCCAGAGTTGGCTTTTGGGTGGGAAGCTCAAGCGAGGTGACTATAGCGACAAAGTCCGCCAGACAGGAGGGATCGAGGCTGCGGCGACGGCGTATGGCATCTGTCGCGCGGCGCCGCTAGATGGCGTCGGGCGCGCAAGCGGCCATGCGCTGCTCCAGGGCATGTACCCGCTGCGTCACCGTGATCAGCGAGTCGGGGTTGAGGCTGAGCGAGTCGATCCCGCAGCGCACCAGAAACTCCGCGAACTCGGGATAATCTGACGGTGCCTGCCCGCAGATGCCGATGGTCCGACCCGCGGCGTGTACGCGCTCGATCGCGGTACGGATGAAATCCATGACGCCCGGATCGCGCTCGTTGAAGGCATCGGCGACCAGGGCGGAGTCACGATCGACACCGAGCACGAGTTGGGTGAGATCGTTGGAGCCGATCGAGAAGCCGTCGAAATGACGGGCAAACTCAGCCGCCTGGATGACGTTGTTCGGGATCTCGCACATCACGTAGAGCTCGAGACCATCGACGCCGCGCCGCAGGCCGTGGGCAGCCAGCGCCTCCACCACGCGCTCGGCCTCACTTACGCTGCGGCAGAACGGCACCATCAGCCGGATGTTGCGCAACCCCATGATGTCGCGTGCGCGCCGTATGGCGGCGCACTCGAGCGAGAAGCCCTCGGTGTAAGCCGGGTGCACGTAACGGCCCGCACCGCGGAAACCGAGCATCGGGTTCTCTTCCTCGGGCTCGAACGCACGACCGCCGAGCAGGTGGGCATATTCATTGGTCTTGAAATCCGACAAGCGCAGGATCACCGGTCGCGGGTGGAACGCTGCGGCGATGGTGGCTACCCCTTCGGCGAGCCGACGTACGAAGAATTCACTCGGTGTGGGATCATTACGCACGAGTTTGGCGATCTCCTCGCGCTCGGCCGGGTCGGCGACCCGCTCGGGGTGCAACAGTGCGAGCGGATGCACGCGAATCGCCTGCGTGATGATGAATTCCATGCGCGCGAGGCCGACGCCGTCGCTCGGCAACTGGCTCAGCGCGAAGGCGGCGTCCGGGTCGCCGACGTTGACCATGATTCGTGTCCGCGGACGCGGTAGTGTCGACAGATCGACCCGCTCAACCGAAAACGGCACTGCTCCGGCATAGACCTGGCCGACGCGCCCCGCCGCGCAGGACACTGTGATCGCTGCACCGTCGACGATCCTGCCGAGCGCCTCGCCGACACCCACCACAGCGGGGATGCCGATCTCGCGGGCAACGATCGCCGCGTGGCATGTCCGTCCGCCAGTACCGGTGACGATGGCCGCCGCGCGCTTCATCACAGTTCCCCAGTCCGGCGAGGTGGTCTCGGCTACGAGAACATCGCCATCCTGCACTGTCGCGAGATCTTCAGCCGCGCGGATCACCCGCGCTTGACCGCTCGCAATCCGGGTGCCGACCGCATGGCCGGTCAACAGCGGTCGCGGCGGATGTTCGAGCTGGAAGCGCTCCACGGCTGCCAGCGCTCGCCGCGACTGCACCGTCTCCGGCCTTGCCTGCAGGATGTAGATCGGGCCGTCGGGTCCGTCCTTAGCCCACTCTATGTCCATGCCGGCGAACCGACCGCTGGCAGCGACGAAGTGCTCCTCGATGCGCAGTACCATCTCGGCGAGCTCGACCACTTCGGTATCGTTTAGGCAGAAGCGCTCGCGATCGGCTGCCGGAACCTCCACGGACTTGATCGACTGCGCCTCGCCGCTCGCCGCGTAGACGAGCTTCATGGCCTTGCGCCCGAGCGAGCGTCGCAGCACACAGCGGTGGCCGGTCCGCAGGGTCGGCTTGAAGACATGATATTCGTCAGGCTCGACGAGTCCCTGAACCAGCGCCTCGCCAAGACCCCAGGTTCCGGTAATCATCACGACGTCACGGAAGCCGGTCTCGGTGTCGAGCGAGAAGGCGACACCGCTGGCCGCGAGATCCGACCGGATCATCTGCATGACGGCAACCGACAACGCGACGGCGAAGTGATCAAAACCATTGTCGATCCGGTACTGGATCGCACGATCGGTGAACAAGCTGGCAAAACAACGCTGTATCGCCGCGAGCAGCGCGTCGCGGCCGACGACGTTGAGATAGCTCTCATGCTGTCCCGCAAAACTCGCCTGCGGCAGATCCTCCGCGGTGGCCGAACTGCGCACCGCAAGGGCACAGCGATCCCGGCGCCCGCCGCACAGCCGGGCGTGTGCCGCATCGATCTCTGCGATCAACGTCGACGGCAGTGGCGCAGCTTGAACGAGAGCGCGCGCCTCGGCTGCGCGACGCGCAAGGCCCGTGACATCTGCGGACGAAGTGCCTGACATCAATTCCCGCAGACGGGGCTCGATACCGGCTGCCGCAATCACCGCACGGAACGCCGACGCATTAATGGCGAACCCGTCCGGGACCCTGACGCCCCGCGGCACCAGCGCCCGGTGCAGTTCACCGATCGCGGCGGTCTTGCCGCCGACCAGCGCGATGTCGCCCAAGCCAACGTCGCTGAGACCAAGCACGAAGCGACCCGCCTGCGAAGGCGGCAACTCGGCGACTTCAGGCATGTGCAACTCCTCTACCGACCGTGGCAACCGACTGCGGTAATCGCCTGTGGCGGCGACCGGCACCATCGTTGCGCAGCTGCGAATGACAGGCGAGTCGTGGATTACCGCAGCGCGGCGGTTCGCTCGCCAGCGTTCACGCCGCCTACGTACATTCCATGATGACCCGACTGGCCTGCTGCTCGTTAAGGTTGGTGCATTCCGGAAGCCCGCTCCCACATGATCGACAGAGCAACGCGCATCGCACCCAACGTCGCCAACCTGCGCGTCGTACCCCACCTCGGCGATTGGGCCATTGAGCGCCGTCGCTTCCGTTGGGATGCGTTGCGCAAAGCGCTTTACGGGGAAACGTCTGCGCTCGTCAATATCGCGGCGCTCGCCCTTGATCGTCACCTCGAAGCGGGGCGTGGCCAACACGTGGCGCTACGCTGTATCGACGAGGACGAAACGGTCCACGACGTCACGTACACGGAACTCGCCGCTCAATCGCGCCGCTTCGCCAATGTGCTCGGCGCACTCGGCTTCGGCGCCGGCGCACGCGTGTTCGTGCTGAGCGGCAAACGCGCCGAGCTCTATCCGGCAATACTCGGCGCGCTGCGTGTCGAAGCGCTGGTCTGTCCGCTGTTTGCGGCGTTTGGCCCGGAGCCGCTGCGCATGCGGCTGGAGCTGGGCGGCGCGCAAGTGCTGATCACCACGCGCAGTCTTTATCGGCGCAAGATCGCTGCGCTGCGCGCTGACCTGCCGGGCCTGCGTCACGTGATCCTCATCGATGCTCCGCACGGCGATCCCGCTGATCCCACGGTGATGTCCTGGTCGGACCTGATGGCGGTTGCGAGCGAACAGCATGCGGTGACACCGCCGGCGGCGGATACCCCGGCGCTACTGCATTTCACGAGCGGCACCACCGGCAAACCGAAGGGCGCCCTGCACACCCACGAAGCCGCGCTCATGCATTACATGACGGGCCGCTACGCCCTCGACCTGCATGACGAGGACATTTTTTGGTGTACCGCCGATCCAGGTTGGGTCACTGGCATGTCCTACGGCGTGCTCGCGCCGCTGCTGCACGGCGTTACCAGCATCGTCGACGCCGGCGAGTTCGCCGTGGAGCGCTGGTACCGGTTGCTCGCCGCGCAGCGCGTGAGCGTCTGGTACACCGCCCCTACCGCGCTGCGCTTATTGATGAAGGCGGGTCGCGAACTGCCCAACCGCTATCCGCGCCCGCGACTACGCTTGATCGCGAGCGTCGGTGAACCGCTGAATGCGGAGGTGGTCTGGTGGGGGCTCGACGCTCTCGGCCTGCCGATCCATGACAATTGGTGGCAGACGGAGACCGGCGGCATCGTCATCGCCAACACCCCGTCGCAGCCGATCAAGCCTGGCTCAATGGGTCGCCCGCTGCCCGGCATAGAGGTGGCGATCATCGAGCGTCGCGCCGACGGCTCGCTGGAAGTCCGGCAGGAGATGACGACCAGCGGCGAGCTCGCGCTGCGCAGCGGTTGGCCGTCCATGTTCCGTGGCTACCTCGGCCAGTCCGAGCGATACGCGCAATGCTTTGTGGACGGGTGGTACCTGAGCGGGGATCTCGTACGCCGCGACGAAGACGGTTACCTGTGGTTTCTCGGTCGCCGCGACGACGTCATCAAGACCTCTGGGCACCTGGTCGGACCGTTCGAGATCGAGAGCGTGCTGATGCGGCATCCAGCAGTGATAGAAGCCGCTGTCATCGGGCTGCCGGACCCGGTGGCCGGCGAGTCCATCAAGGCCTACGTGGTGCTTCACGATTCGGTCACGCCCGACGCCGGCTTACGCGACGACATCATCGCGCTCGCCCGCCAACGTCTGGGTCCGGCGCTGGCGCCACGGGAGCTCGCCTTCGCCGCGGCGTTACCGCACACGCGCAGCGGCAAGATCATGCGTCGGCTGCTGCGGGCACGCGAGCTCAACCTGCCGGAAGGCGATACCTCGACGCTGGAGGGTCAGGCATGACGGGTGAGACGAGAACATGACGCTGCAGGGTATCCATCCTGTCCCGCTGCCGATCGCAGAATCACGCGCCCTCCTGCGTGACATGCTGCGCATCCGCCGCTTCGAGGAGGCCTGTGCGGAATGCTATGGACTGCAAAAAATTCGCGGCTTTCTGCACCTCTACGTCGGTGAGGAGGCCGTCGCCACCGGCGTAATCCGCTGCCTGCAGCCGGACGACGCAGTGGTCGCCACCTACCGCGAGCATGGTCATGCGCTGGTGCGCGGCATCAGCGCAAATCGTCTCATGGCCGAAATGTTCGGACGTGTCAGCGGCTGCTCGCGGGGTCGAGGCGGCTCGATGCATCTCTTCGACGCAGCGACCCGTTTCTATGGCGGCAATGCCATTGTCGGCGGCGGATTGCCGCTGGCGGTCGGCCTGGCGCTCGCCGACCGGCAGCTCGGCCGACAACGGGTGACGGCCTGTTTCTTTGGCGAGGGTGCAGTCGCCGAGGGAGCATTCCACGAGTCGATGAACCTCGCTGCGTTATGGCATTTGCCGGTGTTGTTCTGCTGCGAGAACAACGGCTATGCCATGGGTACGGCGCTGGCACGCTCACAGGCGCAGACGGATCTCAGCGCTCGCGCCGCCAGCTACGGCATGCCATCGAACGTAGTCGACGGCATGGATGTAGTCGCCGTACTGCAGGCGGCTCGCGCTGCGATCAACGAGATACGCGAGGGTCGGGGTCCACGGTTCCTCGAACTGCGCACGTACCGCTTCCGCGCACACTCGATGTTCGATCCGGAGCTCTATCGGGATCGCAGCGAAGTCGAACTCTGGCGCGAGCGCGATCCGCTACACACCTTCACCGACCGGCTCAAGGCCGATGGTCTCATCAGCGAGGCCGACTTCCAGGCGATCGAAGCGGAAGTCGCCGCGGAGATCCGCGCGGCGATCGACTTCGCCGAGGCGGCGCCCCTCGAACCGGTCGCCGACCTGCTGCGCGACGTCCATACGCCTGCGGAGCAGCCGGCATGAGCGTCTGCAGCGCCAGGGAGGCCATGCGTGAAGCCTTGCGCGAGGCCTTGCAGGTCGATCCGCGCGTGTTCCTCATCGGCGAGGACGTCGGCCGCTACGGCGGCTCGTATGCGGTCAGCAAGGGTCTGCTCGAAGAATTCGGGCCGGAGCGCATCCGCGACGCTCCACTCTCCGAGTTGGCCTTCACGGGCGCCGGCATCGGCGCCGCACTCGGCGGTCTGCGTCCGATTGTCGAGATCATGACCGTCAATTTCAGCCTGCTGGCGCTCGACCAGATCGTCAACACCGCCGCCGCCCTGCGTCACATGTCCGGCGGGCAGTTCAGCGTGCCGCTGGTGATCCGCATGGCGACCGGTGCAGGTCGCCAGCTTGCGGCCCAGCATTCGCATAGTTTTGACGGCTGGTTTGCCCACATCCCGGGCATCAAGGTCTTGACGCCGGGTACGGTCAGCGACGCGCGCTGGATGCTGGGTACCGCCCTCGCCGACCCTGATCCGGTGGTGCTGCTCGAGCACGCGCAGTTTTACAACGAGAGCGGCGATATCGGTCCGCGACCCACGGCCGCCGAGGCCTGGCGTGCTGCAGTGCGGCGTCCCGGGCGCGACGTGACCCTGATCGCCTGGGGCGGAATGTTGACGCGGACCATGGTGGCTGCCGAGTCGCTTGCCGCCTTCGGCATCGAGGCGGAAGTGCTCGACCTGCGTTGTCTGCGGCCGCTCGATGAAGCCGGCCTGCTCGAATCGGTGCGTCGCACGCGACGGGCGGTGGTGATCGACGAGGCCTGGCGCAGTGGCGGCTACTCGGCGGAAATCAGCGCACGACTCATGGAGGGTGCACTCTATGAACTCGATGCGCCGGTGACTCGGGTGTGCAGCGCGGAAGTGCCCATGCCCTATGCGGCGCACCTCGAGCAGGCCGCACTGCCGCAACCGGAGCGCATCGTCGCCGCCACGCGTGCGCTGCTCGGAGAGCGGGCAGCATGATCGACGTGCCCCTCCCGTCGCTGGGACCCGACATGGAATCCGGCAAGTTGCTGGAATGGCGCGTCGCGCCCGGCCAAAAAATCGACAAAGGTACGGTGATTGCCGTCGTCGATACGGCCAAGGCGGCGATCGATATCGAGAGCTGGCACGCGGGCGAGGTCATCGAACTGCTGGCCTCACCGGGAGACCAGATTGCAGTGGGCACGATCATCGCGCGACTCGCGGGTGATGCCGGTACGACCGGCACGGCCACAGCCCCGCCGCCGACCACAGCCCCGCCGCCGACCACAGCGACACCGCCACGGGCCTCACCGGCCGCGAGGACCGCAGCAGCCGCTCGCGGCGTCGATCTGGCCAGCGTCCGCGGTACCGGATTGCAAGGGGTCATCACCTTGCAGGACGTCGAGCGGGCTGGCTCTGCGGCAACCCCCGCGACCGCCACGGACCGCGCCGTGGCTCTGCGCCAGGCCATCGCCCTGGCGATGGCGCGATCCAAACGGGAGATTCCGCACTACTATCTTTGGGACGACGTCGATCTCACCCAGGCACTCGGCTGGCTGCGCGACGTCAACGCATCCCGACCCGTCACCGGGCGGCTGCTTCCGGCCGCCCTGCTGCTCGCGGCGGTCGCGCGCGCCGCGCGCGAATTCGAGGATATGAACGGTCATTTCGAACACGGCGCCTTCCAGCCCGCCGCCGGAGTTCATCTCGGCGTGGCCATCGCCCTGCGCGGCGGCGGATTGATCGCCCCCGCATTGCACGACGCCGACACCCTGCCGCTCGCTGACCTGATGCACCAACTCGCGGATCTCGTACGGCGAGCCCGCAGCGGCGGGCTGCGCAGTTCGGAAGTCTCCGGGCAGACCCTGACCGTGACCCACCTCGGCGATGAAGGCTCGCAGGGAATACTCGGCGTGATCCACCCGCCACAAGTCGCGTTGGTAGGCGTGGGCCGGATTGCGCCGCGCGCGGTCGTTGAGCAAGGTGTGGTGGTGGCCCGCGATAGGGTGACGCTCTCGCTGGCCGCCGATCATCGCGTCAGCGATGGACGACGGGGCGCGCAGTTCCTTGCCCGTATCGGCGCGCTGCTGCAGCAGCCGGAGCGGCTGTGACCCGCGCCGGCGAAGACACCCGACTGCTCGCGCAGATCATCGAGGTACTGGCAGCTATTGCGCCGGAGACGAAGACCTTGCCAGTCGATCCCGACCTGCCACTGCGCGAGCAACTCGAGCTCGACTCCATGGATCAGCTGCACTTCGCGATCGGACTGCATGAACGCTTCGGCATCGATATCCCCGAAACGGACTTTGCGCGGCTGCGTCGCCTCGCAGATCTCGCGCACTATCTCGCTGAGCGGCTCGGGCGCCCCAGCGCCCAGGTGGCGAGCGCCGCGAGCGCTGCCGCAGGTGCCAGTCCGAGTATCACGGTCTCCGCCGATACCCCGCGCGCGAGCAGCGCTCCGGCGATCAGCGGTCCGACCACCGAGCCGATGCGACCCACTGCCACCGCCGCACCCGATCCGGTGCCGCGCACCGACATCGGATAGCAGGCGGCAGCGACCGCGTAGAGCGAATAGTTCGCGCCCATGAGCAGTACACCCGCGAGTGCGCTGAGCACGAGGATCGCATCCACCGAGCGGGCGAGTGACAGGCCGACCAGCGCGAGGCCCAGAGCCGCGAAACCCAGCGTGATCGGCAACCGGAAACCGCGACGATCGACGATCGGCGCGAGCAGCAGCGCCCCGGCCACGCCACCTAGGTTGAACCACATCGAAGCGAGCGGCGCGATCGTCACAGACAGTCCCTTGGAAGCCACCAGAGTGGGCAGCCAGTTCAGGATCAGGTAAAGCACCAGCATGATCGGCGCGAGGATGGTCCAGATCAGCAGCGTCGGTCGCGCGCGGCCCTCGCGGAAGAGCGCATGCGTGAGTGCGGCGGAACTCGCCCGACCACCCTGCGCCAAAGCGGCGGGTCGGTGGGTTTCGATCATCAGCAGCGCGATGGCCGGTACCAGCAGCAAAGGCAGCACGCCGCCGATCTCGAACAGGCTGCGCCAGTCAAAGTCCGCGGGCAGCCATTGCGTCATCGAGGCGCAGAGCGCGCCACCCGTCGGCAGGCCGCAAAACATGGCCGCAGTGGTGAACGCGCGGCGTGACGGCGGACTGACCTCGACGGCGAGCGCCATCATGTTCGGCAACGCGGCGCCGAAGCCCACGCCGGCGACGAAGCGGGCAACAAGCAGCATCTCGAACACCGACAGCACGCTCATCAGCAGCGTAAACGCGCCGAATACGACTACCGCGACGATGAAGGCGGGCTTGCGGCCGTAACGGTCGGCGATGCGTCCACCCAGACTTGCGCCGAAGAGGATGCCGATGCTGCCGATCGCGAACAGCCAACCCATCTCGCCCGCGGTCAGGCCGAGTTCGGGCGCCATCCGCGGCGCAGCGACGCCAAGCGCCTGAATGTCGAAGCCCTCGAGGACCGCCACCAGAAAACACAGCAGCACCGCGATACCCGCCCGCGGCGAGGCGACCGGCGATGAGGCCACTGGCGACGAGACCTCTGGCGGCAGGCTCACTGGCGGCAAATCGCTGGCCGAGAAGGCAGGCGGGTCGTCGCGCTCTGGTCTTTGCGGCGGTGTCATGCGGTGTCCTCGGTAGCTGAAAGATGATGCCACGGTGGCCATCGTGTGAAGTACCGATTGCCGTGGCCGGCCGGCTGGGGCATACGTAAAACGGGAGGACATCACGATGTACATCAATTTCTGGTATCCCGTCGCGCTCGGCTCGGAAGTCAGCGCCGAAAAACCGCTGCGCGTGAAGCTGCTCTGCCTGCCATTCGTCGCCTTCCGCGATACCGCGGGCAAGGCCC